>JAGQXQ010000572.1:0-760 GCA_020436535.1 Phaeodactylibacter sp. | reverse complement strand
TCCCATTCTTTATCGGCTTCGCCCAGCCGGTCCCACCAGTACTTTTTCAACAGCCAGGTGGTGGTAATGAGCACTACCGACCACACCATCAATTCATAACTTTCGCGCAGCATGAAGTAGATGGGGATCACCACCTGAGCAAACTGCCAGGCAATGCCCACCAGTATATTGAAGGCGTCTCGGCCCAGATCCTGGTTCGGAACAAAAGAAGGGTTCTCCGCCATTACTTCCCGCCGGATCGGCCCCCAGAAGCCCCAGGGGCGGGTCTTGCGGTAGAATTCTTTGACAGCCTCCCGGTTCTTCAGGGGAACGGTGTAGGTGCCGATGATGCAACCCAGGAAGGAAAAGGCAAAGATGATAGGGAATATATAGATGTCCACATACTCCGGAAAGAAGAAGAGCTTGGTGGTGGAGGCGATCAGCCCAAAGAGCATACCGTAAAAGTAACCGTGGCCGGTGAAGCGCCACCATATCCATTTGAGCAGGTTGGCCGCCACATAACCGCCGTAAAGGGCGGAGGTGAGCCAGAGGGTCAGCTGGTTGAGCGAAGAGGCGTAAAAGCCAAAGATGACGCCTACTACCACCAGCAATATCGACGACCCGATACTCATACGGATGAGAGTGGTATCGGAAGCATCGGGGCGGATGTATTTCTTGTAAATGTCGTTGACAATATAGGCCGGGGCCGAATTGATGAAGGCCGAAAAGGTGCCCATAAACGCAGACAAAAAGCCGGCTAACAGCAACCCTTTGAAACCGA
>JAGQXQ010000121.1:11927-16702 GCA_020436535.1 Phaeodactylibacter sp. | reverse complement strand
GAACACATGCCCAGGAAGTAGGCCAGTACGAGGTTCTCGATGAAGGCAGCTTTTATGAAAGTATTCAGGAATTCCATGTCTTTAATGTTAGTTCCCTTCGACAAGCTCAGGGTAAAATTGTTCGTTAATTGTTATCTAACAAACAGGTTTAAGATACATCCACCAGTTTAGTATTGTAGCTGCGTTGTATCCAGATCAGGATGCCGATGATGAACATAGCGGCAGCCGGCAATACCATCAGGTTGTTGTTGGTGTACCAGCCGAATAGTACACTATCGGCCGTATTGATGAAGTAATCCATCGAAGGGCCGATGATCTTCAGCTCGATGGGGCTGCCGGCAAAGAGGCTGCCCTTGCCGAAGACCTCCCGGATGATGCCCACGATGATCAGGATAGCACCATATCCAAGGCCGTTGCCGATGCCGTCCAGGAAAGAGCGCCAGGGCTTATTGGCCATAGCGAAGGCTTCCAGGCGGCCCATCACAATGCAGTTGGTGATGATCAGGCCGATATACACCGACAATTGCTTGTAGATCGGATAGTTGAGGTATTTCAAGGTCAGTTCCACCACCGTCACCAGGGAAGCGATAATAACCAGCTGGACGATCATGCGCACCTGCTTGGGGATGTAGGTTCGCAGCATGGAAGTAAACAAGCTGGAGAAAGCCGTCACAAAAATCACGGCGATCGCCATCACGAATGAAGGATAGACCAGCGAGGTGACCGCCAGTGCCGAACAAATACCCAATACCTGAACGGTGATCGGGTTGTTGTCATTCAGCGGGTCGGTAATCAGGTGGCGCTCTTTCTTCCCAAACTGAAATAAGGGTTCTTTCTCTTTAACAGCAGTTTCAGCCATTGTTTTCTGTTTTTATTCTTGAGACGCTTGTGAGCGCCAAAAATCCGGTTTATTGAATTAACAATCCCTGAGCCTTCTCGGATTGTCGTATTTCTTCCAAAAAGGGCTGATAGTACTTGATGCCCCGATACAACATTTCGGAAACCCCATCGGAGGTTACTGTGGCTCCGGAAATAGCATCCACTTCGTGTGTCTTGTTCTTAGCCCCGCCTTTGCGCACTTTTACGGAGACGTATTTGCCATCTTCATAGATCTTTGTACCCTCAAATTCTTTTGCAAAAGCAGGATTGTCTTTGATCTCGGCGCCCAGCCCCGGCGTTTCACCCTTATGGTCGAAAGCGGCGCCGGCAATCGTATTGGCATCGCTCTTCAGGGCAATATTGCCCCATATTTCATCCCATAGCCCTTTACCACGTACCGAAAGGATGTAAAATTTTTCGCCGTTGTGCTCATAGATATATAGCGGCAGGCGGCGTTCTGCTTCCGGCTTTTTACGTTCCTGGGCCATGTCGACATTTTCTGCCTGCACCCCATCCAGGACTTCTCCCTGCATATTCAGGACCGGTTGTTCCATTTGAGCAAAGAGCTGGGAGACTTCCTCATCGGACAGGCTACTCACCTTTTTACCATCCGGCAGATAATCCTCAACCGCCGACAAGATAGCCCGCTTATTGAAAATATCCTCATTCTGTGCAGCCTTGTTCTTGGTCACTTCGCGCAGGCCCGTCAGGGCTACTGCCACCGAAGCGGTTAGAATCAGGATGAAACCTATAACATATCTCGTTGTGTACATTTTGCTGATTTTGTTTCAGGAAAAATCATCATTTTTTATGGCTAGCCTCAGGCTGCCACTTTTGCTCTTTTGAGCCGGCGGTTAATATTCGCCTGCACGACGTAGTGGTCGATCAGCGGCGCGAACACATTCATAAACAGAATGGCCAGCATCCAGCCTTCCGGATATGCTGGGTTCAACACCCGGATGATCATGCCGATGAAGCCGATCAGGAATCCGTACACCCATTTTCCGGTGGGCGTTGCACTGGCAGTTACCGGGTCGGTGGCCATGAAGGCCATAGCAAAAAAGAAACTCCCCATGTAAAACTGGTAGTACCAGGGTACCTGCATAAAGGCGGTTGCTCCCCATACATTTAGCAAGAGGGCCATGACCGCGGCGCCCACTACCATAGAGAACATGATACGCCAGTCGGCGATCTTGGTAAACGCCAGGTAGAGCGCGCCCAAAATGATCAGGGGCTTGCTGCTTTCTCCTATAGACCCGGGAATGGTTCCCCACAACATCTGCGTATCAGTGTAGGTCTTAGTCACATTTTCCCATCCTCCCTGGTAAGCCAGGCTCAGGGGCGTAGCTCCTGTATAGCCGTCTATTACGGCCGAGGCAGGATTATAGCCCGGCAGGTTGAGCGCTTCAAAGAGGGGGTTGAAAACATGAAGGTGAATCCAGCCATAATTGGCAGCGGCCCCAGCCGACACGCCTTCAAGGCCGGCAACCCAAACTTCGTCACCGGAAATGTAAGTCGGGTATGCAAAAAAGACAAATACCCGGGCCAGCAAGGCAATATTAAGAACGTTCATGCCGGTGCCCCCAAAGGCTTCTTTACCAATCACTACCGCAAAGACAATTGAAATGGACAGTATCCAGAGGGGAATGTCCGGAGGCATGATCAGGGGAATAAGGGCGCCCGAAACGAGGAAGCCTTCCTCGATGCCGTGCCCCTTTTTGTAGGCATAAAAGAATTCAATACCCAAACCGACCACATGTGTAACGATGAAGATCGGAAGGACCAGAATGAGGCCATAGATCAGTTTAAGGTGTACGCCCTGCAGGAATCCCGTGTACTCGCCCAGCGCAACAAAGTGCTGATGGCCGATATTATAGGTTCCAAACAGATACAACACCAAAAGAGCCAACACCACCTGCACCATCTGCCGCTTGAGGTCCATGCCATCGCGGATGTGAACCCCGCCTTTAGTCACCAGGTTGGGCGTGAAAGCGAAGGTGAAAAAACCGTCGTAGACCGTATGCAGAAAAGGGGACTTTTTCTTGTCCGGTTCAATCTTGTGGAGAAAATTTAATATTGCTTTTTTCATATCTCTATGTAGTGAGATGATAGTTTTTTGTAAAAAGATCGGGCTTAGTTATTCATTTTCATTCCCTATCCCTGTTCGCGCATCATATCCAGGCCCTGCCGCAGGATCTGCTGAACAGGTTGCTTGGAAACGCAGACGAACTCACAGAGGGCAACGTCTTCTTCGCTAAGTTCGTAGATTCCGAGGCCTTCGACTTTTTCAAAGTCCCCGACAAGGATGGATTTCATCAATTCCTGCGGGTAAACATCCATGGGTAATACCGACTCATAAAGGCCGGTAACTACAAAGGCGCGCTTTTCTCCATGGGTGTTGGTCTCTGCGCGTTTCTTCATTTTGGGGAACAGCGCTGAAGGAAGGGTCGGCGAAACGCTGGGCGTATTCAGCGAAGGAAGCAGCCAGCCGAATAGTTCGTAGTCATCTCCTTCCAATACCACTGTGAGCTGGTCGTCGAAGATATCCAGAAAGCCTTCTGCCATTTTTTTCTTGCCAGAGAGCACATCGCCGGAGATGAGGCGAATATGGTCATTGGCCAGGTTGTCCTTCACCAGGTCCCCCACATTAGCCCCAATATAGGTGCGCACATACTTTGGTTGCTTGAGCTCGGCGCCCGCCAGGGCGACCACTCGTTCTGCATTGAAGCGCTTTTCAGTAAATATCTTCCCGATAGTGGCCACATCCTGTACGCCGAGCACCCATACCTTATCACCGCTGCTGATAGGTTTGATATGATGGATCTGTATCCCGACGTTACCGGCGGGGTGCTTGCCGTGGAAGTAGCGAGTTTCTACCCCTTCCGCTTCCGTGAAAGCCGCATGAGGTTGTTCCTTGCCGCGTCCGTCCAGGCCGAGGTAAACTTTGCCGTCGGTTAGTTTATTGAGCACATCAAGGCCCTTCTGGAAAGCCGCTTCCTGTCCTTCAATTATAAAGTTCAGGTTGGGCCCCAGCGGAGCAGAATCAAAAGTCGAAATGAAAATGTCGCGTGGAGTGGCATCATGCTCCGCAACGATGTCGTAGGGGCGTTGGCGGATCAGGGGCCATACGCCAGCATCAAGCAGGTAGTTGACCAGATCCTCCCGGCTACCGGTATCCAGGTCGAAAGCATCCAGTTTGCGATACTTGATCTCCTTATCGGCCAGAATGACTACCTCCGAAATGGAACGCTTAGCTCCGCGGTTGATGGCGATGACTTCACCACTCACCGGGGCGACGTACTTGATCTCCGGGCGCTTCTTGTCGAAGAAAAGATGGTCGCCGGCTTTGACTTCATTGCCGACCTCCACTTCTAACTTCGGGATGGGGGATATACCCATGAAATTGGGTGGCTGTACGGCAAAAGTCTTCGCTGCCACGGTATTATCCAACACTTTTTCCGCCTCTCCCTCCAGATTGATGTTGTGCCCGCGGCGCAGGACCGTTATCGGTTTGTTTTGGAGGTATTTCGGCAAGCGGGGAGCAAAAAGCTCCTTCCAGTTGGGAAACAGTGAGAGGTTGACGCCCTTGCTGGCTGCGCCGGATTGTTTGGCCTCAATGATCATCAGGTTGTCGGAAACCTGTAGGATGATCATAAAGAATACCAATACAGCCACAATGATCAGGCCGTATATAAAGTAGGTTCCATATCCTGAGCTGCTGCTTCCGGCTTGTGCCCATGTTGAGCTGGCTGAAAGCATGGCAACGACAGTTAAGATCGCCTTGCTCGTTTTATTATTCATTCGTTTTGACGTTAGTTAGTATCTGGCTTCACAGCATAAGGCTATGAAAACCAAGTATAATAGGCTTCTCAAAAACACCGCAAAGATATAAAGCT
>JAGQXQ010000121.1:0-11910 GCA_020436535.1 Phaeodactylibacter sp. | reverse complement strand
AGCTTTTCACTTAAAAAAGAACCTAGCTTTCGCTAAAGTTCAGAGAGGAAAATTATTCAGATCGATTCTAAATAAAATTAATTAACCTTTGTTTTCAAGGAGTTATAAAGGAAGGAAAGTGGTATTTTAAACTGAGGAGGGCAGGGAATGTGGTAGCCTGGCAAGGCATCCCTGGCCGTTTATCCGCCGGGGGAGGGTTTAATACCTGTTTTTTGCCATCCAGAGGATATATTGTTTGCACTGTTAAAGGATCCGCCAAATCTTGTTAACGGAATTGAAAAGGGGTTCATATGGATGGAGCGGAGGGGGGATATCAAAGATTGAGGGTAACTATTCAGCTATTGGCGCTTAGCTGTTGGCCATTGGCGCCCATGCCCATAAAAATGGGATATAAGCTATAACAACCTTAAGGGCACGCATTTGCCAACCGCCAACCGCCAACCGCCAACCGCCAAAAGCTAACTGAATAGTTACGATTGAAGAATAAATTGCTCCTATAAACGCATTCGAGCCTGGCAGAAAAACCTGCAGGGCTTCGAACCCGGCAAGTTTTTCTGCGACACCTGCTTTAATGACGCTGCCTGTACAACCTACCCCGCCCTATACTGCCGCGCCCAGCTCACCAATGCAAAAGCAGCAATAAAAACGTATACCCCCATCACCAAAGCAAAAAGGTAAGCGCCCCGGCTGAAGTACAGCCCTATATATATAAGGTCTGTCACGATCCAGTAAGCCCAGTTGTCGAGCACTTTACGGACGAGGATTAAGGTGGCGATGACGGAAAAAACGGTGGTGAAAGCGTCCCAGTAGGTCGCGGCCGCGGGCGTGTACTCATCGAAAAAGTACCCGAATAGCAAGGCTGCCGTGGCGCCGCCGGCCAGAATATATAGGTGCTGCCGGGCGCTGAGCCGGCTGATGGGCAACCCCTCCCCGGCTTGTCCTCCGTACTTCCACTGGTAGAGCCCGACAAAGGCCATAGCTACGTAGAACACCTGCAACAGTGCGTCCAGATACAAGCCGTAAAAGGTAAAAGAGGCATAGGCCCACAGGCTGCAGCTGATGATGCCCCAAAACCAGCACCATACGCTTTCGCGGGCCGCCAGCACCACATAGATGAGAGCCGTGATGGTCACCACCCAGTCTATCCAACTGAGAGCGGCCGCTTCGGTAAGAAGGGTTTGGAACATGATGAATGGTGGTAAAACAGAACGCGGACGCTAAGGCATCCGCGTTCTATCGACTCCGGGAAGAGACTCCTTTATTTTTTTAACTCGAACCGATATTGCACCGTTTCGCGGATGGGGATGCCATCATTATCAGCTTCTTCCAGGAAGATGTCGATATCGATCTCTTCTGATTCATCCTTTTCGCTGCTATCAAAGAGCACTTCGATAATGCCCTTCTGGCCGGGTTGAAACGTATCACCGGTCGGGTCGTTCTCTATGGTGGTGCAATCACAGGCGGAGATAAGAGAAATGGTCAGCGGGGCGTCGCCGGTATTGACAAACGCATAGGTGAAGCGGCGTTTTTCCCCCTTCTTCACCGCACCCAGCTCCAGTACCCGCTTATTGAAGTACATAATGGGCACTCCCTTGAGGTTTTTCTTACCGTAAAGAGAAGAAAGCATATTGATCCGGGTGGTGTCCGGTTGTGCGCCTCCGATGAGGCGTTCGCGGTCGGCCCCCGGTTTAGTCGTCTCCTTCTTGCGCAGGCGCGTGCTCTTGATGGTAATGCTGGTGGGGCCTTCCAGGATCTTAAACTCGGTGCGGCGGTTGAGCTCATGAGCAACTTCCTTCTGGTTTTCGTCCTTGAGGGCATCGATGTATTCCTCGGTCAGCACGTCTCCTTCCTTCAGGAATCCGTGAAGTGCCGCTGCCCGGGAGCTGACAGTTTGCGGTTGGTTCTCCCCATAGCCCTTGGCAACGATACGGTCGCGGGAAATACCCTTCCGGACCAGCCATCGGCGGGCCGATTCGGCGCGGCGCTGGGAAAGATTTTCGTTATAATCGTTATTACCCCGGTTATCGGTATGGGAACTGAGTTCGATCTTCATATCCGGGTACTCGGTCATCAGTTCATAGACCACCTCCAGGTCGCTCTCTGCTTCCGTCCGGATGCGGTCATCATCGAAATCGTAGAGGATATTTTCCAGTACGATGGGTTCCTCCTTCGTGATGGTATCGTATTCCGGAATAACCGGTTTGGGTTTCAGGTAGAAAAAGTGCTGGAAGGTCTTGGATTCCGTTAGGCCTACGGTGTTGAACTGCATGGTGTCCGGGAAGTAATCCGGGTGGGTAGCGATAACCATGTAGGGAATATCCAGGCCGAGGTCGAAATCGAAGCGGTTGCCTTCTTCACTGGTCTTACTATCCGGAGTTCCCATCTTATTATTCTGGGTGGGAATGAGGTAAACAGTGCCCCCGGGCAGCGGTTGTTTTTCTATGGTAAACACGCCGGTGACCAGGTCGGCGTACAGCTTGGCGATACTGAAGGTGTAGATGTCATTGCAACAGGTACGGCCATAGGCGGAGCGCCCTTCGGGGCGGTTGGAGACGAACATCCCAAAATAGCCCTCCTCGTCGAGGGTAAGGCTTTGATCGTCAACGCTCGTATTATAGCCACGGCCCATGTTGAGGGGGTCGCTCCATTTGGTACCGTCCCAGGTAGAATAAAAAATATCGAAGCCGCCCAGGCCGGGATGGCCGGTAGAGCTGAAGTAAAGGGTTCCATCGCGATAATAAGGCGTCTCGTCATCACCGAGGGTATTGATCACATCCCCCAGGTTGACGGGGTCGCTGAACGTACCTTCGCCAGTTTTAGTGGCGTAGTAGACGTCAAAGCCCCCGTAGCCGCCCGGCATATCGGAAACGAAGAAGAGGACTTCCTTGCCGAACAATTCTCCAATAGCCGGATGCTTGGCGAGGTAGGGCCCATTGACGCCCAGAACTTCCTGGGCGCCCTTCCAGCCTTCGCCGCCGCCGGTGCTGAAATATATCTTACTTTCGGTGAGAACGTTGCCCGTCAATTGCGCCCGGGTGAAGTACATGGTGCGGCCATCCTTGGATAGCGATACGTTGCTGTTGTGGAATTCAGGGCGATTCACTTCTCCACCCAGAGCCTTGGGCTTTTCCCAGCCGTTGTCATCCTTCATGGCCTTGTAGATCAGGGCATAGGATTCTTCTTTGTTCTTTTCATCCACATAGATGACGTCATCGGTATCGAAGGTGGTAAAGTACACCTCCTGCCCATTACTGGCCAGGGCAGGAGAGTATTCCGACACTTTGCCATTGAGGTCTCGCCCGGCATTCTCCACTGTCACCCCTTTCATCGTTTGGGGCAGTTCCTTGGCTAACTCAGCGCCGGCCATCTCATTTTTGGCCAGCGTATTCAGGCTGTCGTTGCTGGAAGCATTCAGGAACGTCTGGAATTCCTCTATGGCTTCGTCGTACTTCTCGTTCATCTTGAGCAGCTGGCCATAAGTATAGCGGTATTCATTGAGCTCGCCTTCCTCCGCCCGGCGCAGGACACGGGCGAACCAGCGTTCGGCCTTCCGGTAATCGCGGATCTGGAAATTGAGCCAGGCGATCGTATCGATCAGAGCGCGGTCTTCTTTATCATCATAGGCCTCCTCGTAACGCTCCAAAGCGTACACGTAGTTGAGGGAGTCGAAGGATGCGCGGGCTGCCCGGAGTGTCTGCTCGTAGGAGGACTTGCGAATGGGTTGCGCCATCAAGGTGCCGCAGCCCAGCAGGAACAAAAAAATGAGTATTGGTATATTTTTCATAGACTTCATGAATTGGCCACGTTTTCTCAACGTCAAAAACTACGTTTTCTTTCTAAATAAATTGTTAAATACGGATCGAAAGGCTCCCGGACAATGCTTTTCCGAAGAAATCCTTCGGATTGGCATCCCTTTCTTTTAGTGTCATTGGCTGTATGCCTACAGCCGGGCGCTCCACGCCTTTAGAATTTCGGGCAAAGGATCGTCTGCTTGACTTCCGGGTCTTTATATATTTTAATGATGTACCAGGCAGCAATCTCAAAAGCCCCCTGATAGTTGGTTGCTGAGTTCAGCTGTGAGAAATTCACATCGTAGGCGGCGGCCACGCGCAGGTCTTTATAGTCCAGTCCCAGCAGCACTTTGCCGGCATCGCCAAAGCGATAACCCAGCCCGAAATTCAGCTTCACCTGCATTTCCGGGTTGACCATATAGCCCGCCCAGGCCTGCAGGCTCACTTCGGTAGCCCCTTTTGAAGCCTGGAACATAGCGGTCGGCGCAGCCGACCAGCGGTCGGTAAGCGCCCATTCGTATTTGGTATGAGCGGTGATGCGCATCGGGCGCTTATCGGCGCCATCTACATTGATAGAATCTTGGTTTTCCCTCAGCGACCCGAACAGATAATCCGGTTGGGTAAGGTGCGCGGCGGCAACTCCCAGTTCAAAATTACTCTGCGCGTCGATCTGGCTGCGAAACAAAAGGCCGGCGGCAAAATCGAGGTAATCCGTTTTATCTCTTCCCCCGCCGGAGGTGCCTCCTCCAACAAAGGGGTCAGAGGAATTGCCGGCATTGTACGCCAGGTTAGGCCCAAAGCCATCGCCAACGGTCAGGTCTTTGGGGTCATACCGACGCTGTACGCTTCCGCCCTGCAAACCGAGGGTCAGCACCGACTTGCCGTCCTTACCGAGCCCGAGGTGATAAGAAGCCGAGATCATCGTGGCGTTGGTGCGCAGTTTATTACTTCCCGCCTGGTCGTTGAAGATCATTCCGCCGACACCGATCCAATCCTGCTCGCGAAAACCGCGAAGGATGGGAGCATCGACGTAAAAAGAGGGGGTTTCATAGCCATCGGCGCCGGATACATTGTACCACTGCCCCCGGTAAATCCCCCCTACCCTTGCCGTGCCGAAGAAGGCGCCGGTATTGGCGGGGTTGAGGGTCAATGGCGACATATTGAACAGCGAAAAGTGAATGTCCTGTGCCTGTAGTGTTCCCAATATGGCTGTAAAGAAGAAAAAGAGTAGAGGTTTGATTAGCTTCATAGAAGTCATATTTATTAATGGTCCTGCTTTTGGGTGACTGTAAGCTTGTTCGGAACCCGAAAGATAGTTTTTTTCTCTAAAAGTTTGGGCACCCGCCCGATGCTGTTTCGCAAATCAGGCTTCCGACAGGCGATCAGGACTGGCAGGCCGACAGGTGCCTGTTGTCCCAAAACGCACCCAAGATAGATTTTCAGAACATACCTTACAATTCAAGCCTCGTAAAAATTGACCTGTTATTTGACAAAACGGGGGATTTGGAGGGAAAGGGCTCAATGCTCACGGGTTCTACGGTTTACAAAGCCTACGGGTTTCAACATATATATGTTATCCTGAGAATTATAGAAGAAATGGTTCGAAAGATCGTATTTTTTCGGCGAATATCCCTGAAGTGCTCACTTATAAGTATGTTGACGTAAACTAATAATCATGAAAAGACTCACTATCCCGTTAATTTTTCTTTTACTTTTCTCCCAATCGGCCTGCAATCAAAAGGTGGCGCCCCATCGCGAGGAGGCTACTCCGAAATCGGAGGACTTTGGAGGGCTGAATCGATATTCCAATGCAAACCAAGTGCTTATGCCCGCAGAAAAACGAGTCATCTTTTTTGGCAACTCCATTACGGAAGGCTGGTCAGATGCACATCCGGAATTTTTTGCCGGAAAACCCTATGTGAACCGGGGCATCAGTGGGCAGACCACCCCGCAAATGCTGATCCGTTTCCGGCAGGACGTGGTGGCTCTGCAACCTGCCGCAGTGGTAATTCTGGCCGGCACCAACGATATTGCCGGCAATACCGGGCCCACTACTCTGGAGGCCATTTTCAACAATATCGTTTCCATGACGGAAATAGCCCAGGCCAACGGCATTCGCGTCGTGATCTCTTCCGTCCTGCCGGTGGCGGATTACCCATGGGCGCCTGGGCTCCAGCCGTCAGAGAAAATCATTCGCCTGAACGCCATGCTAAAAGCCTATGCCGGCAGCAATCATTGCGTTTATCTCGATTATCACAGCGCCATGAAGGATGAAAGGAATGGACTTCCCGTTTCCCTGGCCAGAGATGGCGTGCACCCTACGCTAGAAGGGTATAAGATGATGGAGCCAATGGTAGAAAGGGCTATAGAGGAGGCCTTGAACGGACAAAGGTAATTGAATTGGGAACGGTGTTTATCTTTGGGGAAGCCGGAAGTGAGAAGTGGGAAGCCGGAAGTGAGAAGTGGGAAGGCGGAAGTGGGAAGTGGGAAGGCGGAAGCCCCATTGGTAGTTTACCCCTGTAACGCCCTCACAATCGCCTCCTCCGAAATATCCTGCATACAGCGAAAGTGGCCTTTGGGGCATTCCTGAAAGCCGATCTTGGAGCACGGGCGGCACGAAAGGCCCTTCACTTCAAAGGTAGTATTGCGGTTCACTCCTTCCGGGTAATAGGGATACATGCCAAATTCGGGGATGGTGTTGCCCCAAACGGAAAGCAGGCTCTTACCGAAAGCAGCGGCGATGTGCATCAGGCCGGTGTCATGCGAAATGACTTTATAGGCCTGGCGAACAATGGAGGCCGACTGGTTGAGGTTGAACAGGCCGCACATATTCAGCACCTGGCCGCCGCCGGCATCGGCAATCTGCTTCCCTTCATCGGCTTCTCCCGGGCCGCCCAGCAGCAGTACTGGCATGGATGCCTGCCGACAGATGGAGATGATCTTATCAGTGGGCAGCCGCTTGGTGTTGTGCGCCGCGCCAATGACAAAAGCTATATATTTTGGCGCCTCCTGTTGCGGAGCCAGCACATTGGTAGACAGCAGGTTGCCCACCGACACCTCGTCTTCCGGCGGTATGAAGTAGTCCAGGCCCAGACCGTCTTTTTTTGCGCCCAGGGAGGCTACCGCCGCCATATACCGGTCGACGATGTGCACATCCGGCAGGCGATTGGCCTTGAAATTTACGATCAGCCATTTCTCCCAGTTGATCTTGTCAAAGGAATATGCCTTAGCACCCAACCCCCACTTCACCTGAGCGGAACGCAAGTTGCGGTGCAGGTCGATCACATAATCGTATTTTTCCTCTTTCAGCGCCGACATCACTTCCGACACCTTATTATTAATGGTGTATACTTTAGCTACATGGGGGTTGGCGGCTACGATGCCCCGAAAGCCCTGCTTGGTCAGATAGTGCACTTCCGCTCCCAGTTGCTGTTTTAGCGCCCGGATGACCGGTGTGGTCAACACGATGTCGCCGATGGAGGAAAAGCGTATGATGAGGAGTTTCATGTCGTTGTGTATCGGTGTGTCAGAGTGTATCGGTGTATCGGTGAGGCTATTTCTGTCTACCAATAATCCAGCACCACCCGCACCTCTTTCAGCTCGATGAGGGACAACAGCTCCAGTCCGCCATTCTCAAACAGATCGTCAAATTCCGCCACATTGCGGTTGTCATCTTTGGGCTTGTAATTGCGGTAGTTGGCAAAGCGGATGCCATTGGAGGTGCGGGTGGAATAAGCTTCCCGAAAGCGGGCGCCGCCGCCATTGACCTTAAAGTTGTAGGCCAGATAATCCAGGGTGTGGTTGTCTTTATGGAACCAATACAGATATTCATCCTCAAAATCCTCTCCGCCGCCGTCCTGCCGGAAAGTGACTTTCACCTTTTGATAAGGCGCTCCTTTGATGGTGGCTTCTCCGAGATATTGTTTGATCACGGCTGCATCGTTGAGGAAGTAAGGCAGCAGGGCAAAATAGATGACCGAATTCACGGAGTTGGCATAGGCTGAGCTGTCTTTCTCGCTGAGCACCACCCGCTTCCCATCCTTCTCCCGGTAGAACCCCTCATGAGTGAGCACGTCCCGGATCTCCGCCCCGCTGGAGTCCGTAAAAATCCGTTCGTACTGGAATTTTCTCTCTCCGCGGGTAGCAATATAGTGCCGGTCCCTGAAATAGAAGGTAACCCGGCTGTCTTCGTACTTGCTGCCGCCGTGTTCTTCAATGGCGGCATCCACGATCTGTTGTGCTTTTTCATCCACAGCCGTTTCCTTCGGCTTTTCTTCCTGCCGGTTAACTGACTGATTGTTTTTGGCGCCGCAACTGGACAAAAAGAGCAGGAAGCAACACCAAAGAGCCCATTTATTCATAACATTTTTTTTAACACTAAAGGATCGCGCGCCAGATGAATCTGGTAAGCCCGGTTACTTCTCTGAAGCGATTTCCCGGGTCCATTTTTCATTCCCATCGGCGTCGATAACGCGGATGGTGAGCACCCGTTCTTTCCGCGGGCCGGAGAAGTCGAGCAGGCCGAAATTGTGTTCGTTCACCAGGGTGCCCTCCACGCGCAGCTCATTGGCTTCATCGTTTGGGTTTACCCCTGCGGTCAGCGGAGAAACAGTCAGGTCGTAGACGGCATTATCCCGGGCATTGACGTATTTGCTCAATTCCGTCAGGTGGCGATCGCCAGTGAGGAAAACAACGTTGCGGATGTCTTCTTCCTCGATGCGCTTCAACAGGTAGGCGCGCTCTTCGGGAAAAAGATTCTCGTAGGTTTCATGAGCTTTTACCGGATTGAGCACCTGATTGCCAATACACACCATCTTAAAGGGGGCATAGCTGGCAGCCAGGGCCTCGATCAGCCACTCCAGCTGTTCTTCGCCCAGCATGGTCTGATCGCCTCCTTCCAGGCGGTTGGGGCTGCGGAAGTAGCGGTCGTCCATCAGGAAGAAGTCGATGTCGTTGTATTGAAAGAAAGTGGTTATGCCTTTTTGTCCGTTGACCCCATAGGTGGGGTTGCCCCAGAAGAGGCGAAAGGCCTCCAGGGTGGTCTCTTTATGAACATAGGTGCGGTCTGAATTGTCGGCCCCGTAGTCGTGGTCGTCCCAGATGGCGTAGTGGTGGGTGGAGGCCAGCAGAGGCTGCATTTCCGGCAGGCTGCGCGTGTGGGTATTCCGCGCGAGGATGCCGGTGCGGGAGTACCAGTCTACCTCCCGCAGGTAGATGTTATCGCCCAGCCAGATCATGGCGTCAGGGTGTTTCTGATAAATGGAATTGAAAATTTGATAATCACTGCCGTAGGGCTTGCCGGGACGGTCGTACACTTCCTCATTCACGTATGCGCAGCTGCCAATGGCCACGCTGAAGGCCGGCGGGTCATAGCGCCACCTCCAGAGTTCCTGGGTTTTGAATTCGGTGGGATAATCCAGTTCCACTGCTTTGCCATTGATCAACACCTGGTAGCTGTAGTCTGTGCCCGGTTCCACCTCATCGGCTATGAGTTTGGCGGTAAAGGCCTCGCTTTTCTGGGTTGCCTTTTCATCGGTGTAGTGCTTCTCAGCTGGCTTATCTTTTGCCCAGTAGGCAAACTGTACGTTTGCCGCCTCTTTCGTTTGCACCCAGAGCAAAACTTCCCGCATCTCGTTGTAGCCCAGCATGGGGCCGGATTGCAGCAGGGGGTGCTGGGCGAACATGGAGCAAGAGAAAAACAAAAACAAGGGGGAGAGGTATCGTTTCATTTTTTGCTGTAAAGCTAAGCAAGGCGAAGGGGAAAGCCTATATTCGGAGAGATATTTTTGGGTTACTTATTCGGTTACCCAAATTTTTCTGGGTTCAAAGACGGTTTAGGCGGAAAGCGATTTCATAGGGATTCCCTCAGCCAATCGCCTTCCGCCTAACAACTCACTTCTTCTTCGGTACAAACACATTGTCCAGAATCTCATTGTCGTAGAATTCCACCGGCTCGTCGTTCACATGGCGATAGATGGCCGCCAGAAATACCGTCTCCGCCGCCGACACTATCGTGATCAGGAAAAGGACAGAAAGAACACCTGCTACGATGGCTACAATGGGTTGCAGGAAAAAGAGCATTACCGTAATGATGCCAATAGCTACAAAGCCCAGCAGGTAGAACAAGCCAAAACTGAAATTGGCGCCGATGGCCTCGCCCCACTTTTCTTTCATGATCTGGCCGGAGCGCTTCACCGCCTGAATGGGCGTGACGTTTTCATAAGCAACCACCGGCACGACAAAGAAAGTGGCAATAGACCACACCATGCCTACAATGCTGATGATGATCTGTCCGATGAACCCCAGCCGGTCTTCCAGCGTTTTCAGAATCACGCCGACGGTAGCCGCCAGCAACGCCCAGGAAACAATGGCTTCGATACGGGAAATGCTGTAGGCGATGCCATCCCCCACTTTGGCGTCCTTACCTTCCATGATCAGGCGGGTGCAATGGATCAGCCCCACATTGAAAAAGACCACGATGGTGAAGTTGACCAGGTAGAAAATGAACAGGCCAACGTAGCCAAGCCATTCGCCGCCGGCTTCAAAGCGGCTGAAAAAGGCGTCCAGCTGAAAACCGAACATCGCGGCGATGCCTCCGAAGAAAGTCAGGAAGATAAACAAAAGGGAAGCTCCGGAAAGCACCGGGAAGAGCATCAGGCTGGGGTTTTCGCGGATGACGCCGAAACTGGCCATCCCCAGTTTCCAGCCGTTGCTCAGGCGATCGAAAAATCTCATGTGATGTGGTTTAGGTTTAAAAGGGTAATTGATAACTGGACTAAGATAACCAAATTACCGGTAGCTTGTCAAGCGCAATAAGATCAACTGGGGGATTGGCTCGACAATCGTCAAGTAGTGATTAAAAAGCTTTGTGATTCTTTCAACCGGTTGGGCCGTATTTTGTATTGGGCTCGCTGGTACATCTGGTATGGCTTGAAACAGCAATTCACAAATTGCTCAACCCATTGAGTAATTTCTCTCAAATTGCTACAAGCCTGTCAAAATGATCTTTTCAACATCCCCCGCAACACCCCCGTCGTACGACAGCAGCAGCTGGCAAATCAGGAAAGGCCCCCGGAAGGCCTCCACCTTCAGCGGAAACCGATGGGCGCCAGCCGGCTGATGCCCCAAATCCTGGTGAAGCAGTTTTCGGCCGGATACATCAAAGAGCAGCAGTTGCACCCCTCCACCCACCGGCAGCTGGTATTGTAAAGTTCCTGTTTCCTGGACGGGGTTAGGAACAACGATCAGGTTTAACCTTTTTTCTCCGAATGGCTCCTCCACCGCCACCGGGTCGCAGGGTACAGACAGGCCGGTGCAGTAGGTGCGCTGCGCCACCGTGCAGTCCAGCACAAAGGGATTGGGGTTGCCCTGGTAGAAGGCGATCTTCTCGCTGCGTTGATACTCTTTTTCATCCACCGGGTCGGCGATGTGCCACTCGCAGAGGGTTTCCCGCTGGGATTCGAAAAAATTGGGGTCCTCTGCATTGGCCTGGCTGCGGTAGATGGTATAAAAGTAGAACATAGCCCGGGCCACATCTCCCTTCTGGGCTTCGGGCGGTTCGAAGCCGATGGACGAATACTCACTGTACAAGTCCCGGTTGGCGGAAGGGATATTGCTCTGCTGCTGGCCCAGGTAGAACCAGCTTTGCGCCTGTCCGTCCGGAATTTCCCGGAAGGGCAGGTTGGCGCGGGCCGCATTGACGTCTTCCCGGGTAGGATAGAGATGGTGCATATCGGCACGAGCCGGTTCCTGGCTTGCGCCAAAAGCCTGTGGGTAGGTATGTTCGGTATTGATGCCTTTGCTGAAGGCAGCTACAGTCGGATCCTCAGCTGGATCCAGGTAGATGGTGTAGCCGGTATACACACAAGTAAGGCTATCGTTATGCGCATCAACCCGGGAAAAGAGGGTGTCGCGGGAGTTGCCGAAAGGCAGCACCTGATCTGGCGTATAGTTATTTTGTAGGGCCTGGATGAGGGCCGGGCCGTCGAGGGCGGGGAAGACGGCCTCGTACTGGGCGTGGGCTTGCGTCAAAAATAGGGTGAGGGCAGAAAGGACAAAGACGAGTTTACCTCGCATAGGTAGTGCATTAAATGGTGAATGAACTACCCCGAGGCAGAGC
>JAGQXQ010000120.1:2785-3699 GCA_020436535.1 Phaeodactylibacter sp. | reverse complement strand
GGAACAAACCCATATTGCCGGGAATCGGTAGGTGCACTATCTTCAACCAGCAGCAGGTGGTTACTGCCATCTGTAGCATAAGTCATTGAAAGGCCATCAATCTCTTTAGGCTCAAAGCAATTGACAGCCGTCACCATCCCCATTCGCCTGATGTTTTGGATGTTGCCTACGGCATCGTAGCCAATACTCGGCACGGAATACTCATCAGACGGCACCGAAGTGATCACCGGCCCTGAGAAAGACACCAGCGTAGAACTTTTCTGCAGGTATCCGTACATACCCGACGTCACCCGGTTGAGCGGGTCGTAGGTGTAAGTATAGTACTTTGGCGCCCGGTTGGTTATCTTCCAGTGCAGTTCCTTGATATTGCCGTTGCGTTCATATTCCTGGAACTTCATGGCAAACAAGGGGCGGCGCGAAGTAACCACCACGTTGATCTCCTCATCAGGCGAATTCAGNNTTGGCGCCCGGTTGGTTATCTTCCACCGAAGCTCCTTGATGTTGCCGTTGGGTTCGTAATTTTCGAATTTCATGGCAAACAAGGGGCGGCGCAGGGTGATAACCACATCGAGCTCCTGTTCGGGAGAATTGAGCACGATCTCATCCAGGATGGTGTAAGGGCCGTCGACCTGGTTCAACAGATCCTCTCCAATGACATAAATAGTAGAACCATCACAAAGCTGAACCAGGTAAATAGTCAGTGGAAAGGCCATAGAGCAGAGGTCCAGGTTACACATCTCACTTTGGATCAGCGCAATGGACTCTTCCTGTTTCTGCCTGTCAATTTCTGAACAAGCAGGAGGCTCAGGGGTGCAATCTTCGGATGGAGGGCCGGTTGGCTCCAGTTTCGTTTCGCCGGAAAAACTCAGGCCTTCACTGATAAGATCAGCAAATAGCACTTCTTCGGCCTGGCC
>JAGQXQ010000120.1:0-2670 GCA_020436535.1 Phaeodactylibacter sp. | reverse complement strand
CCATTGGGGAACTCCACTTCGTACAAAACAGTGGGAAAAATCAGGTTTTCCAGGCTGCGGTTGGAAATCTTATACTGCAACCCTTCTTCGGCCTCCTGTTCCTCGTGCTTTCCTCCGGTAGGTTCAGGGCTTTCCTCTACTGGCGGGCAGGGGATCATCTTATCATTGGCCCTGGTAAATCCGATACGGAGAAACTTAGTGGAAAAAGAAGAGGAAATAATGATGTTTCCAAAAGAGAAGTCCGTTTCAGTGATCAGGATCGAAAACCGTTCATGGCCCAATGGTGTAATGACAATATCCTGGAAAATATAACCATTGTTATTCAACCAGGCGCCAAGGTCCTGTTCAAATAAAGTTAATTCAGTAATACCGTAATTGTAATTGGGCAGCGTAACGCTCTCATTTGTAGTACTCAAAATGTTATAAATAGAGGCATTGTAAAGGGAGATTTTAACGCTGTAATCGGCAACCTTGACCTCGCATTTTCCTGGTGTGCAGGGGTCCAACCCATTAATCACCACATCTTCTCCCTCCGTACAGAGAACCTCGATGAGGTCATTGCACTTTAGTTTTTTCTCAATTTGTATGGTGTCTCCACTAACATCAATTAATGTCCCGCATTCGTCGGCAGTCAGTTCATCCAGGGAAAATAGACTGAAACACCCTGGCTAAAGGTGATGGTTCGTAGATATAGGTAGTGTAAGAGCCAACCAGGTAGGTTTCCCGTTCGATGCGACCTCCACCATCAAAAAAAAATTCTTGTTTTGGCACACCGTTATGTGATTTTTTGATCAAGCGGGCCAGGCCATCAAATTCTTCTTCAATAGTCTGGGAAGGCGCATCCGAATAGGTTGTGGTACTCGTTATCCGGTTTGGGGCGCCATATTGGTAAATATAACTGGATGTAACATTACCATCCCTTGCCGTACTGGTTTTCAGGCGTTGGAATTCATCATAATCGTAAATTATTTCCTGCCCGTCTTTATCGGTGAATGACCTTAACTGGCGAGAATTAGCGAAATAATCCCAAACAGGTTTCCAGTCTTTATATTCCTTTCCGATCAGCAACCCATTATCCCAGAAGTATTTTTCGTCTTCCTCCAGTTCGGTACGCGTAACGTTAGTGGGAAAGCTACTAATATCATATTCATTGATAACTGTCCTGAGGTCCCAACTCCCTTCCCATATATAATACCTTGCCGGCAGGCATTTACCTCCAAACGAACTATATTCCAACTTTACCCCACTTGCAAGTGTATTTCCAATATAATTTTTGATTTCAACAGGAACACCTATCATATACTTATCGAGCATACAGCCTGAATGGACGGCAGCCCCGGCAAAAACAATTTCAGTCCGGTGAGTTTTATCGTCACTATTGACAAAAGATTCTGAAACCGGGCTTGCAGGTTTTCCATCACTGTTATACCTGTAAGATGTTACAATTTAAGAAAGGGAAATTCAAGTCTTTTAAATTTTGAATTTTGACGCTGAAAGCCACAATTATAAAAGGTCAGATCACCTGTCCCCCTCCAACACCCCCTTCCGCCGCCGCCAATCCGGCAACACCTGCTCCAAAAAAGCATAATAATCCCGGCTGTGGTTGGGGTGCACGGCATGGCACAGCTCATGAATGATCACATAATCAATGCAAAACAACGGCTTTTCCACCAGAATCGGGTTGAGTAGTATAGTCGAACTGGGCGTAAAGCTCCCCCAGCGCTTGGGCATGTACTGCAACCGCCACTGCGGCTCCCGGATGTTGTAAGGCGCCAGGCGCTGCAGGCAGGCCTCGAAACGCTCCCCGAACTTTTGTCGGGCCTTTTGTCGATACCACTGCTCCATTAACTTCGCGGTACGGGACTCGTCATTCTTGTCGGAGGTAAATACCTGGAAGTATTTGCCTTTGAGCTTGACGGTTTCCGGCTCATCGGTCTCGATGAGCTTGAGGCGGTAGTGGCGGCCGAGGTAGGCGTGGGTGGAGCCGGCGGCGTAAGAGCGCTTCTTCGGCTGGTAGCTGAGATCCTGAAAATAGCGGAGCTGTTTGAGTATCCAGGCAGCGCGCTTGTGGAGCTTTTCCCAGATCTTTGCTTCGGAGGCGCCGTGGGGGGCGGTGACCACCACCCGCTCGTCCGGATAAACGCTGATGCCCAGGGTTTTCCGGTTGCTGTAACGCAGCCGGAAGGGGATACGGTGCTGGCCGTATTCCAGATGGTATGTGGTTTCGCTTAGCGACATGCGTTTTACCTCCATTCGTGATACCTGGCTGTGTGGATCAGGCGGTCGAATATACGCAAAAGTATATTGGTTTTGAGGCGAAAGCCGCGCTCCCGGCTGAAATCGTAGAGGTAATCGTCGATGGCGTCCTCCATTTGTTTGTGGACGTCGGGGTTCTGCTTCCAGTCGCGGATGGCGAGGGGGCGCAGGGCTTCGACGACGTCGATGGAAGCTTTGGCGAGCACTTCGGGCTGGGCTTGGTGATCGAGGCCCTCGAATTCCTCCTGCAGGATGCGGAAGAAGGCGGCGGCGGTGGGGCGGCCGCTCAGGGAGTCGGGCGTGCCGGCGGTGGTTTTCTGCTGGAAGTCCTTGTCGATCTCCCGCATGCGCTTGAGATATTCAGCTTCGCTGATGCGCTTCGATTGGAAGTCGTCGATGGCCTGCTGGATGAGC
>JAGQXQ010000571.1 GCA_020436535.1 Phaeodactylibacter sp. | reverse complement strand
AGACTTCCTTTACAAGAAAGGCAAAGCAGAAGGCAAAATGGAAGGCAAAATGGAAGGCTTGGAGCTAAAGGCGCGCACTGTCGTGGCTCGTGGCCATGAAAGAGGCCTATCGCCGGAAGAGATCGCCCTCTTGGCAGATATGCCGGTGGAATGGGTAAAGGCCGTTATCCGGGAGATTGAAGAGGAGGGGAAAACCAGGGATTAGCCAGCCTTACCTTAAAAAGTGTTCCCCTTTAACCCAACAATATAACCATCAAGCCATTGAACAATGCTCCTACCCCCTACCCCACCCTCATCATCACCAGCAAACTCCGAAAAAAGCCCGTAAAGATCACCTGAATACCCAGGATGAGCGAGATCAGCCCCGGAATGACGATGCGCAGAGTGTGCGAGGGCGCCAGGTCGCCGTAGTCGGCATTCTGCCAGATCAGATAACTCCAGATAGAGAGCCCCAGCCCGGCCAGGATCAGCAAAATACCGGCGCCAATGCTGCGTTCCAGGCTGAAGATCTTTTCGAACTTTCTCTGGCGTGTGCTCTCGGGCAACAGGCCAGCTTGTACCCCGTATGCTTTGGATAGGATGTAAAAAGAGATCAGCTGAAAGCCAATGATGACACTGCCAGCGGCGTAGAGCAGGGTATGTATGTCCAGCCGGACGGTATTAAAGTAGATGGGATTCAGGATAAGGGCGATGGATAGGATGCTGCCCAGCACCATGAATAACAGGCCGGGGTAGAAAAACATCCAGCGGGGGCTGTAGATCAGCAGGAAACGAAGGTGTCGCCAGCCGTCGCGCCAGGTGTTGAGGTGAGGAGGGCGGGAGCGCCCGTCGGGCGACAAGGTGGTTGGCACTTCGGCTATTTTCAGGCCGTTCAGGGCGGATTTGACGACCATCTCGGAGGCGAACTCCATACCGGGGGTATTCAGGCCGATCGCCAGAATGCTTTCCCGGCGAAAGCCCCGCAGACCACAGTGGAAATCGCTGATCCCGATGCGAAAAAAGAGGCGGCCAATGAAGGTCAGCACCGGGTTGCCCAGGTAGCGGTGCAGGAAAGGCATGGCCCCTTTTTCGATGCCTCCTTTGAATCGATTGCCCATCACCAGGTCATAACCCTCCCGTAGTTTGCTGACAAAAGGCATGAGGTTCAGAAAATCGTAGCTGTCGTCCGAATCGCCCATAATGATGTACTGCCCTTTCGCCGCCCGGATGCCGCCCAGCAGCGCGCTGCCGTAGCCTTTCTCCTCCACATTCACGACCCGGGCGCCCAGCCGGCGGGCAATGTCCCGGGATTGGTCTGTGCTTCCGTTATCCGCGATCAGCACTTCCCCTTTAATCTGGTGTTGTTCCAGGAAGGACAAGGCCTTTCGGATACAAAGGCCGATCGTTTCCTCCTCGTTCAGGCAGGGCATCAGGATGGTCAGTTCTGTTTTTTCTGTCATGGGGAATGTTCTTCTTTTATCTCCAACCGCTCCCACAAACGCCGGAACCAGGGATACTGAGTGGCAAACAGGAACAAAGGTAGCAGAATCAGCCACATCACCCTCGATTGGTAGCGGGCAAAAACGCCCGAAAGAGGGCCGCAAACGATAGCGTTGGCAGCCAGGCAGATCAGGAAAAAACCAATCAGCATCTTCTGTGGCATGGGGACACGCCTGGACAACAGCAGCAGGATGGAAATGAACAAGCCCCCCAGCAAGGCCACCCGTTGTACATAGTTGAGCAGGGTGAAGTCCAGTTTTTCAAAACTCTGGCGCGAAGACAGATACCGCCGCCACTGATCCGGAAACCAGATCTTTATCGTTTCAAACGGGCTCGACCCTTCCAGCTCGGGCCCCATCGTATCTCCTACATCAAAACTAAAAAAGAGCTCCATACTCGTTTCCAGGCTGCGCGCCAGTATGATCCGCGAATACCGCCAGTCGGATATAACTTCCCGGGTGATGGCCTGGTATTCTTCCTTGTTCTCCATCCAGCCCCCCGTTTTGTAAAGAGGGCTTTCCGGGAGCCAGATGAAATTCCGGGGTATGTCGTCTTTATATTCGCAAAAGCGGTATTCCTTTTCGGGGCAGGCTTCCTCCAGGTATTTCTCGGCAATCCCCCATTCGACCAGGCGCTGCATCAGAAACACATGCCCCCCCTGCGACAGCCCGAAACCCGAGCCCATCATCCAGTTGGTGGCAGGGATCAGCAAGCTGGATAGCAAGACGATCCCCCAACTGAGCAGCAGAGGCCTCAGCCGGATCAGCGCTCGCTTTCGATACAACCTATACAACAGGCTAATCGCCGCCAGGATCAGGAAGGCGGTAAAAAGGTGCGCATAGTGCACCGCCATGCTGAAGAACAGGATAACACCGATGAGTACCTGATCGCGAGCCTTTAGGCCCGGCGCCAGCAACAACAGGCCCAGGCTCAGAATCATTATCGGAGCGAAAATATCGGGGATGAGGGTGCTGACGTGAACGGACAGGCCGGTGAACAGTGTGCAAAAAAATACAAACCCCAGATAGAGAAAATGCCGGTAGCGGCCCTGCACAAACTGGCGAAAGAAGTAGTACAGCAATAAAGTCAGGATCAGGCTCTGTGCCAGAATGGGCAGCCAAAGGCTTTCCGCCAGGCTGACGTGCCGAAGGAACCAGCCGTAAAAAATGGGGCGGTCCATCGGAACATAATTGGCAAAGCCCGAACTAATGTACGTACCCGTGTCCGGGAACACCAGCGGGAAATTATTGTAGAAGCCCATAAAACAGGCGACGACACCGGCGATGAGGATCAATAGAAAGCTCCGCGACTTCACCTTTGTTTATTTTGGGAACAAAAATAGGGCTTTTCGGGAAGGCGGATAATAATTGAAAGGTTAAATGATCTTTGGTTCAATCCAACCCCTTGACCCAATAGATCAAATCAGTGGTGAAACCCTCATGCAGGACAGCCTGATCGGGCTGGTACATAGCATGTCCGGTGTCATAAACATGAATCTCATAATCCTTCTTTTGCCGTCCGGCAAAAATGGATTGCAGCAAATAGACGCTTCGCCAGACCGGCACATTATCCTGTTCATCCCTGGCGCCATAGGCGACGAATACCGGCTGCTCCACCTTTGCCCAATACGGCAGGGGATCGGCGTCAAAATTGAGGCGTATCCAGTCCCATACCCAACTGTCTTTTTCGCGGGGAAAGCTGCGGGCGTAGTCTGCCCAGCCAGATGCTTCCAGTTGCTGGTACCGGGCTTCCAGCGGCGCCCAGTCTCCGGTTTTAATGTATTGTTTCATCAAAACGTGCAGTTCCAGCACTTCTTTGACCTGCTCCGGCGATAAGCCTTCCTGCAGGCTGGTGTTGGCCACTTCGTGGATAATCAGCTCTTCGAAGGGAACGGCGGAACCCACGACATCGATGGCAAAGGCCACATCGCCGCTTTGGCTGGCCACGATGGGAACGATGGCGCCGCCCTGGCTGAGCCCCATGACACCCACTTTTTTAAGGCCGTACTTATTTTTAAGGAACCGGGCGGAAGCCGCTGCATCCCCGGCCAGATCTTCAAATGAGGCCTTCTTCCAATCTCCCTGGGACTTCCCCACGCCTCTTTTGTCGGGTAGCAAGGCGTTGTGTGTTATTCTTCAAC
>JAGQXQ010000570.1:4611-6042 GCA_020436535.1 Phaeodactylibacter sp. | reverse complement strand
CAGAGCCTTCCCGGAAGTTTTTTTTGCAGGCGCTGTTGAGTACTTTGTGTAATAAATTCTTTTGCGCTTTGGAGGTGTCTTTTCGTCCCACTCTTCGTCGCGTCCTCACCTTGATAGCTAGGGCTATCAGATTCCGGGCGCTCCTTGATTGGAACGAAAATACTCGCCCCAAAACATCCAAATATTTATTACACAAAGCACTGAGTTGCCTTTACCATCTGGTTGGTTACAGGCTGGCCCACAGCGGGGAAGCATCCGGAACCCATCCTTTAAGTCGGAATTCGGAATTCGGAATTCGGAAATCGAGTGCATGGGGCCTATTCAGAGCCCCTTTCCGGTTTGACAATAGCCGAAATGCCACCAACCAAAGGGCTGGCCCACCGGAAAAAAGAAGCCTCTTCCCCTTATTCAGAATGAGCCGGTTGAAGGTAGTACGGAAAATCCAATTGGCAGAAGCGTCGATCAACTGCATAAATCCCGGTGCGCCATAGCTTGGCATGCCGCAAGGTTATCGAACTTTGGACGAACCAAGGGTGAATTATGCATTTCGTTTTCGTTTGCATCACTCCCTCATTCCTTCATTCCCTCTCACCCCCGGGGGTATGTAAAATCGAAATTCTGTCCGTGGCCCAGAAGGCCTACGGCAGTACTTTTATATCATCAAAAGGCGGGAATCGAACGCCAACAACTGAAAGGAAATAGCTTTCAGGTGAATGGCAATGTTGTGCCTGTCAAACCGCGCCGTCGAGTACACTTGTGTACGCTGGACGGGTTAGAATCTTATATGTATAGGCAAATAGCTACTGAAAAACCGGAAAGAAAAAGCCACCGGAAAAAACGACAAGACGACACACACACACAGTATAGTGATGTGGTGATATAGTGATGTGGTGATATAGTGATGTGGTGATATAGTGATGTGGTGATATAGTGATGTGGTGATATAGTGATGTGGTGATATAGTGATGTGGTGAACGGCTTCACCCCTCACCCGCTCACTTCCTCCCAACTTGGGAGCAAAGCGGTGAATTGCAGGAAATCCCCCCGATGACCTAATACGGGGCCAACTACAAAACAAATCATAACCGATCCATGAAATACTGGGCTTCAAACTTTGCTATTATCCCGATCGACAAAAATCCCGGCCTTGCCAATATCGGCGGTGTATCGGAAAGCGATTGGATTCCCTCTGGCGCCTCCTCCTGGATGCGCTGTGGGGAACATCACCGCAGCCTGTTCCTGCAGCTCCTGCTCGGGAGCTTAGCCCTCGTTGCAACCATCCCATTCGCACAAGCTTCTTCCCCGAAGCCCGTTCCATCCAAAAATATTGCGCTATATCATCAACCATCGTCGGACAATAGTGATGTGGCGATGTGGAGATGTAGTGATATAGTGATGTGGAGATGTAGTGATATAGTGATGTGGAGATGT
>JAGQXQ010000570.1:0-4531 GCA_020436535.1 Phaeodactylibacter sp. | reverse complement strand
GATGTGGAGATGTGGTGATGTGGTGAACTCACCCTCTCACCCTCTCACTTTCTCATTCCCGCCCCTCTCCCGCTCCAACGGCGCCATCCTCGCCCACCAAACCACCAGCATCGCCAAACCCTTCCCCACCGCCCGCAACGGAGTCGCCGCACGCACCCCGCTGCCGGAGGCCGGGGAACGCGCCTATAAAATGAACCATCATTTTCAAATATGCACAAAGGGATATCTGGCCGGGCCGGGTATCCCTGTACCCGCCTCCGGGCTTTGGGTTGGGCTCGCAGGGGGCAACCATGGTGGAAAGGTGGAAAGGTGGAAAATTGTAAAGGGGGGCCGCCCTCTTCCTTTTACACATCTGAGGCTGCTCCGGAAAGTCAGAATGGAAAACCTCAGCATTGAAAATGAGAAACTTTATTTGGAAACACCCCCCTCAATCGGAGGAAATGTCCCCCGCTGGCGGGGGATTAGGGGGTGGACAAAATATCCTTCGCTGTCAAAAGTTTCTGGAGCAGCCTCATATTTACACCCTTACACCCTTACACCCTTACCCATTCCATCCTCAAACGAAAACCGAGAACGCACAATCGACAACAACATAAAGCGCCGCCCTGCGGATACCCCGAAAAAACAAGGGGTGAACCATTATTCTTTCATTCTCTTCACCCCTCAAAATGTATTGAACTATGACGCCTGAGACAACGACCTACGACAAAATAACCAGACAGCAAAAAAATTCCACAACAACAACCATTCCTCACATGGCCGCGAAATCTACCAGCATTTTTAATCGGGATCACAGGATGATGATCAAAGGTGGAATATTGACGTTCATCTTCGTTTCCATGTTCCTGCTGGGGCTTGATGCCCAAACTGTATATACTTCCATTGCCGATGGCAACTGGAGCAGCGCATCAATCGGGGCCTGCTCCGCCTCCAATTGTAAGATTCCTGAATCGGAAGCTTATGTGAATAGCAAGCCTGGCGCGAAGATTAGTATGCCAGCTTCGCCACCGGCTCAGCTGGCAACCCGGAATGCCAAAATTCAGCCTTCGTTTATCAGAAAGGGAGGACAAGTAAAATCTACGGGTGGATCATTATGGACAGCTTGGCTGTTTCCGAATGTGCTGGATAACATGTTCTCGATATGGAAGAAGGACGATGATCCCGGAAATATGCAGGCAGCTTTATCCCGGAAGCAAGGAGAGATGGCTACCCAAAGATTAGCTCAAGCCCAACTCCAAACCGTTGAAACGCTTCCTTCAGGGACGCTCATTATCCCTATGGACAATACCCTGCAGGGATCGGGCGGGGATTTTAACCTGAGAGCCTACGGGCTTGCGGTCCATTTATTGCACGCCAACGTTCCCCTAAAATGGATCATCCAGCCTGGTAAAGCCAAAGACGGTATCGACTTTTCCGCTACCGCTCAACGAGTAGCGCCCACGGCTTCAGGTTCTGCCAATCGGGATTTCCGGGCAGGACCTATCGCCATTTTTCCCGGCTTCGAAACGGAGGCGCTCGCCGTTATCAGTTCCTTCAACGCCGGACCGGGTACGGACGTGAATGTCTATGAACTGACCCAATCCGTTGACGTGGATGTGTACGCCACCTTGACCCACAAGCCCAAAGCCGCCGCTCTAAATAATGGCGGCAATGCCGATATCCATACGGATATCTACGATGAGGCCGGTCTGGTCGTGAATACGCACTACGCGCTTGAAGATGCGATCAACCTTACCTCCACCTCTTGCTATACTTTCGCCAGCGAACCGCATACCAAGCCCTCAGATATTAATACCACCATTGTAAATGCTGTGCGTTCTTTCGTGCAGGCCGGCGGCAATTTCCTGGCGCAGTGCGAAGGCGTGGAGGCTTACGCCAATTCCCTCAACGGCTCCTTGCTGGCCACTTACGCCAGCAAGCCCGGCATCGGCGGAACTATTGTATATGACAACCACGATGAACCTTTCGCCCAGTTTCAAGGACTGCTTGCCGATGAAGGCGGCTCGGTCGAGTCCTTCAAATTTGTCAGCAATCCGGCCGGGGGGCAGCGGACCGCCTATGATAGTAACGACGGAGACAATTTCAAAGCCTATGTAGGCCTCCTGACCGGCGTAACGACCGGGGCCGGGGGCTATGTCCATTACCTGGCCGGCCACGAATATAAATCCGGTATCACCGGTACCAACGGGAAGCGCCATCTGCTGAACGCCCTGCTGCGGCCGGCCGAGCGCCCGGAAGTTTGTAACCTCAGCCTGGGGCCCGTTGCTCAGGATGATACCGGAACTATTGACTGCGGTACTTCCTCCGTGATCATTGATGTTCTGGCGAACGATAGCGATCCCTTGGGAGGGGGCTTGACCGTCAACCTGATTGGTAACGGCAGTAGCGGTACTTTTGTCAATAATGGTAACGGTACCGTTACCTATACCGGTGATGTCGATGGTTTCTGGGCGGGAGATCAGGTTGACTACGAGGCCTGCAGTGGGGCGGTTTGTAGTCAGGCGACGATCACGATCACCAGTAGCAACCCCAGCCAGCTAACCATTTCCGGTACGGTATTCGAAGACCTTAATACGGACGGGCTACTGGATGGAGGGGAATCCGGCCCTGGCGGCGTGACCGTCAATCTCTATCAGGATAATAATAATGATAATATGGTTGATGGAGGAGATACATTTATATCTTCTCAAACCACGGGTTCTGGCGGAGGATATGAATTCACCATTAGTACCCCTCCGACCAGCGCCACCAATACAACGCTGACCTCCACCAAAGCGACCAGCATCTATCAGGATAATGTCAATGAAGGATATGGGTCTTGTGGCGAAATGTATTTGGAAGAGGATCCAGGGTATCTTGCTTATCCTTTGGTAGAATTCGATTTAAGTGGCCTGCCTACAGGCTGTACCGTTACTTCCGCCACCCTGCGGCTCGTCCGTGGAACCAGCGGAGGCGGGGACAACTTCAATTTCCAGGTCAGGAGAGTAACGAGTTCCTGGGAAGAAGGAAATGGTGACTGTGATGACAGTGGCTCGAATACAACCGGCGCGACCTGGAACCAACGAGCGCCAGGTACGCCCTGGGCAACTGCTGGTGGTGATTTTGCCGGTACAGTTTATGCTACGGGCAATGGTGGAGATGGTGATGCTACGGGGACCGTATACAATCTAGATATTACCACTTTGGTCAATGAATGGCTGAATGGCACGCCCAATAATGGACTGGTCATCGTCCCCGCAGCGGTAGGAAGTTCGGGTGGAGATGATTGGTTTGGCATCTATTCGGACGATGCTGCATCAGCCAACCGGCCTCAACTACAAGTTTCCATCGAGTGTGTTAATAACTCCAACTACGTTCTCGAAGTCAATACAGGTACACTCCCCGTAGGCGCTACGCTTACTACTGATAATGTAGAAACGGCAGATTTTACGGCTCTTGGGCAGCTCGATTGTAACAACAACTTCGGCTTCGAGAACGATGATCAGCCGGTAGCAGTGGATGATAGCAATACGACTGACGAAGATACGCCCGTGAATGGGGATGCGTCGACGAACGACACGCCGAGTGCCGACGGCGGCAACGTCTGGAGCCTGGTAGGCCCGAACGGCGGCGCCGCGAACGGCACGGTGACAATGAACCCGAATGGTACGTACACTTACACGCCGGGCCCGGAGCCCTGCGCGGGGGCATGTACCTTTTTTGCGCCTTGCCAGGATGGTAGTTGTCCGGTTATAACCGATTATCCTTCCGCTCTATTGCCTACCGGCCCTCCGGTAGGAGGAGTGCGTGGAACGGATGCAAACTTCAACCTGATTGTTGAAGGCGACTTCACGGTAACCAATGGCGGCGGCGCTGAAACGGAAGGCCGTATAGCCGTAGGTGGTCATTTTATTATGGATAGAAGTTTCTACGGCACGGCAACTTCCGGCGGCGGTACTTATGTGATCGGGCCTGACGGCGAAAACAACCTGATCGTCCGGGGAGATATCCAGCGCAATGAACTGACTGCCGGTACCCTCGGAAATGCTCAAGGTGGATCTTCTATTGTGGGTAACATCTTTGTAGGAGGTTCCGTAGCCGCGAACATTACGACCAATAGCGGTAATCCGGCTACTGTTATCGCTAATCAAGGGGCCGCAGCGGTAGATGCATTAGTCAATTTTAACTCCATTTTTGCCCAACTCGATATAAAGAGTGATTGTTTTGCCGGGCTGCCTGCTACGGGTACCTTCAATGCCGGGTCCTTCACTTTGGAAGGTGACGGCTCTTCTGACGTGCAGGTATTTAACCTCAGCGCTTCGGATTTGACTACCCTCAGTGGGCAGAACCTGCTGATTGATAATATTCCCGCAGGAGCCACGATCATAGTAAACGTTACGGCGAGCGGCACTGTAAACTGGGATGTGGCCAATGTTATTGCCGGAGTAGAAAATGACCCGGGATACATCACCTTTGGCGCTCCGGATGGCGATGTCAGAGTATTTAATTTGCTGTTTAATTTTAACACGGCATCCCAGGTTAATTTTAATTC
>JAGQXQ010000018.1 GCA_020436535.1 Phaeodactylibacter sp. | reverse complement strand
CCTGACGTTGTACAATACAAATTTTACACTGACAGCCATTTCTTTTTTGTAGGCTATGATGACAAAGCCGACACCGTTGCTCAGTCCGGCGGCGGCACCTACACCGTTGACGATGGCACTTTCACCGAAAAAATTGCCTTTGCCTCCTGGGATTCACCCAATGTCGGTACTTCTTATACTTTTGACTTCACCGCCGGAGAGGACGGCAACACCTTCAAACAGCGCGGCGTTATGAAGTCGAATGTGGAAGGCGAACCTGATTTCCAGCTGGCCGAAGATTACGTAAAGGTAGGGCCCGCTCTGGAGCCTGCCGTTGCAGAAAAAGCGCCGGTGGGCTTGTGGAAGATCACGAAATCCCTCTACGGCGATCAGGAAGAGGCCACCGCTCCGGCGGATAGCATGGTGATCCATAAGCTTATCACGCCCACTCACTTTTACGTTGTTGCCTATAATAAAAATACAGGTAAGCTCGACGGCATGACCTTTGGGACGTATGAAATGAAAGACGGCAAGTACGTGGAAACCGTAATGGCCACCACCCGAAGCATAGAACTCATCGATAAGATGCTGCCCTTTGAGTATGAGTATACCGGAGACAGCTTTACCCAAAAGGGCGTAATGGAGTTTACCGACGGGCCCTTTGAGCTGCAAGAATACTATACGAGAGTAGAGTAAGAATTTGTTGCCGGTTATTGGTTGGGCGAGCTAAATAGGGAGTGTTCGGTGTTCGGAATTCGGTAGGACGCTCTGGGAACTACGGTGTTCGGAGGTTCGCAGTTCGGAATTCGGTAGGACTCTCTGGGAACCTGCGAACCGCGAACCTGCGAACTGCGATACATCATCATTCAATCATAAAACCAACCATTATGAAAACGCATGCATTTTGGATTAAAGCCAGCTTTCTTCTCCTGGGTTGCTTCCTGTTTTCCTTCCCCACATTCGCACAATGGACGGCCGGCAACGGCAATGTCATTGAACAGAGCCGCGAGGTGGCCAGCTTTGACATCATCAAAGCGCAGTCCGGTATTAACCTGTACCTCACGCAGGGCAGCCAGCCAGCCCTCACTGTAAGGGCCGATGAGAACCTGATGGACAAGATCGTAACCAAAGTGGAAGGCAATACGCTCTACCTTGATATCAAGGGGAGTATTCGCAAGTCTAAAGCACTGGATGTACTGGTTACCCTTAAGGATTTGAAAGAACTGTACGCTTCCGGCGGCTCCGACGTCTACGCTGAAGAAGGCCTGAAACTGGAGGAGCTGAAACTCTTCTGCTCCGGTGGCAGTGACACCAGGCTGAAAATAGAGGCGGGCCGCCTGGAATGCAAAACCTCCGGCGGCTCCGATGCTATCTTGTCAGGAACCGTCAATACCCTGATGGTAGAATCCTCCGGCGGCTCCGACTTTAACGGCAAAAAACTGGAGGCCGTCAACTGTAAGATACAAACCAGCGGCGCTTCCGACGTCTGGGTTCACGCCACCGGCGAGATTGAGATGGACGCTTCCGGCGCCAGTGATATCCACCATACAGGAGGCGCAAAGGTTGTGAGCTCGAGATCCTCCGGCGGATCGGATATCCATGCCAATTAGGAATTGAATTGTTGATTAGACGTTTGAGGTTTCCCAAACCTCAAACGTCTTCTACGGTACTATGCCTTTCCAAAATACCTCCTGTAGATCCGCTTCCTCGGGTAAAAGCCCAGGTAAATAGCCGGGTACAATAGCAGGGTCATTAGTGCATTGGGCCCCCGAAAAGTAATGTCATCGATGATGCAGGAGGTGTCCTCCGTAATTTTGCGCACGATGTGTTGGTGTTTCCAGAAGTTAAGGGGGAAGGGCAGTTGCACCCCTTCATCAATAAAGTAGGCCTCGGCATCATTGATCTCATCTTCAGTGATCACACTCACCCAATCTACCTTCAGCGGCTGTAGAAAACGGATATGTACCCGATCGCCCTTCTTTGACCCGGTAAATTCCACGATCTCCATTTTCGGCTGCCGGGGCGCCAGGGCTTCGAACAGGGCCCGGTCGAAACGTGCCATGATCTCTTTATAGTTGCCTTTTACCTGTGTTTGGATCTTTATGTTCATTGGCCTGATTTAGTGCTTCATTCCACTTCAATATCGTACTTGCTTAATAGCCCGGCCAGCCCCGCTGCGGAAAACTTCGCTTTGCGCACCCGGTTCAGTTCGGGGTCGATGGTGTAGTTATAAGCGGACCGGAGGTCTGCTTTTTCCAGAACGGACTGCTCAAATGTCGCTCCGTTTAAATTGCAATTTTCAAAAGTGGAGCTAGTCAGGTCCGCTTCGGCGAAATCCACTTCCTGAAGGCTGCAATCTTTAAAATGAGTGTATTTCATCGGCCGCCGGAAAAAAGAGGACAAGTCCAACTGGCACCCCTCGAAGCTTACCGAGAACAGGAGCTCATTACAGTCGTCAAAATGCAGCCCCAATAGTTTGCAGCCCTGGAACCGTGCGCTCCTTAATGTAGTATTGGCCAGGTTGGCCATGCTCAGATCACAATTCAGGAACTCACAATCTACAAAATTCATTTCTGACAAATCTGAATTGGAAAAGTTGCAGCTGATAAACGAGCAATCTTCATAAGCGCCTCTGGGGAGTCGTTTATGGGTAAAATCTTTTTCTTTGAATGTCTTGCTTTCGGTAAAGGATGCGCTCATTTATTTTGTTCGTTTTCGTGAGCTAGTGCTCTGTTACATAAATTCCTATCGACAATTTCGNNCCTCTTTTTCCCGGCCTCTTCGTTGTTCCTTCCTTTCGTAGCCTCGGATAGCGACGCGATAGCTGTCTTGAAACGAGGAACTTATTATTCTCCGGCCCCCAAGATCAACAACTCCGCTTTCACCGACTCCACTTTCTCCCGTGAATAGAATACCGGAAAGAACTGCTCCTTTGCCCAGATGTCAAATAAATTGCGATAATTCGGATCGTCCGGATCACCCGCCTGGCCAGGATTGTTGGTGCCCAGGCAGTGATCCCAGTCGCCAGTATCGATGAGTATCCGGAAAGAGGCGCCGCGGACTGGTTGTCGTCGCCGCCCCGGGGCGCCGGACCACTTCCAGTTTGGCGCGGATATCCTCTTTTACAGCCATGCCAAAGGGATGCTGCAGCGTAATGTGTTTATAGTTGGGCTGCCCGTATTCCCATTTCGACAGATCGCTGCCCAGGCGCTGCTTCAGCTCCCTTAAGGCATTCTGCAAACTGGAAACCAGGATCGCATCCCGGGCTTGAAGCGGCTGCTCTCCCCATCTGCCGTCCGGTACATAAAGCCAGTCGATCACCTGTTTAAGTTGTGGATTGAGGTATTCCCGCGCCCGTTGGGGCACCATTTTATCGGAAACAGCTCTTTTCAGCTGTCGCTCCCATTCGTTGTAGATGCCAGCAGCAATGGAGTTGGGCGCCAGTTGGTAATCCCAGTCTTTAAAGTAAGACACCGCCGCTATCAATTCAGGGTCCTTTATAAGAACAGGCTTCCCGGAATGCTTCAAAATTGTGGGCCTGGCCCATGCGTAAGCTCGCCAGGTAAGGCGAACCACCGATTTCCAGCCAGCCACAGCGCATGGCACAAGCCTGTTGTTTATCTGGATTTTCGTACAATACCGGGCCGTGCCGGGTGTATTTATGGTCAACGATCACCGGCTCCTGCCCTTTCACCGGAATGGTATCCCGGATAATCCGCATAGTCTCCCAGGCGCCTTTATACCAGTATTGATCGGGATTATCAGGATTCGTCCGGTAGACATACAGGTCTTCCGCATCCGTACGGAAAACCGTTAACCCCCAGGCGCCGTATTCATTGTGGCCGGCGGAGGCGACGAAATCCTCCGGCTCGAACCTTACCGGACGGCGGTAGGCATTATACAATTCCAGAATAGGCTCAAACAAAAGGGCCGAATCGACCGCCGGGTCCAAATCCAGGATGGGGTCGTTGGGATGAAACCAGCTCAATGCCTTTACCTGCTCCGCGCCCAAAAGCGCTACGGCCCGCCCGATCTCTAAGATAGGGAAAGTTTTGAGGTTTCGGGCCCGGAGGCTGCTACCAAAGTTGTCTGCTCACGAAGTGCAGGCTCAATTTCCCTTCCTCCGGCTATTCCCCCGTGTACTGCTTTTCGAGGAATTACCACCGGCCGCTTTGGGCTTTGAAGCAGGCGCTGTCCTGCTGCTTACCGAGGGCTTGGAAGCAGGCGCCGTAGAACGGGTCGTCGTCGTCGAGCGGGTGGCCGTGCTGCGAGATGGCTGCTTCACCTGCGGGGCCGTGCTTCTGTGCACCTTTGGGCTGGAAGCCGGCGTGGATTTTCTACTTACGGACGGGCTTCGCGCTGGCGTTGTAGAACGGGTGGTAGTCGTCGATCGGGTCGTCGTGCTGCGAGATGGCTGCTTCACCTGCGGGGCCGTGCTTCTGTGCACCTTTGGGCTGGAAGCCGGCGTGGATTTTCTACTTACGGACGGGCTTCGCGCTGGCGTTGTAGAACGGGTGATAGTCGTCGATCGGGTGGTGGTGCTGCGAGATGGCTGCTTCACCTGCGGAGCTGTGCTTCTTGTCGCCTTTCTGCTTACAGATGGGCTTCGTTCTGGCGTACTGGAGCGAGTGGTAGTCCCAGGCTGTCTCACAACATCCTTTCTACTTCGGTAGTCGCTGGAGCCCCTGTCTTGCCGTACCTCGGGCGCAGGATGATGAATTGGAGGCTTGCCGTGCTTTACCCTAACCTTATTGGTACGTTGCACAACGACATGGCTGTAGGAACGGTATGGCCGGTAGAAGTTATGAACCCGGACCACCCGGTGCACGTGCACGACCTGATAATGCCTGTGGTAAATGACGATACGAGGGCGGAAGACGCTCCAGGTGCATTGAACCCAGGGGCTCCACCAGGCCGGATAGTATTGCCAGCGATACGGAGAAACGTAAACGACGTATTGCCGGCCCAAAATGTACTGGACCGGTTCCCAATAGTACACGTTGACAAAGCCGCCATAATCCGAACGGTATCCGCTTCTGCTATCGGAATACCCTTCGGCCGGTTCTACGATGACCTCTTCCCCGTACAGGCCTTCATCTCCTACAATCTGCAGGACAGCCTCCCCTCTGCCGATGATCTCAATTTCAATAACGGCCACGTCCTGTACATCATACCGGTCCACCAGCGCCTGCAGGACAATGGCATGAAAATTCCCCTGCCGCCGGTGTTCCACCCGGATGTAATCGATCCTGCCGTCATAGTCCAGGTCCAGGTTGTTGACCCAATTCTCTTCCGTGTTGAGCTTCCTTTCAAAGTCCCTTAATGTGTGAGATTGCTTGAACAGGTCAAGCGCCCCTTCCAGGCTGAAGTAATCTCCTTCATACCCGGTGCGCCCCGTTCCGTATTGAGCATCAGCTGTGTAAAGGAAAACAACCGATAACAACCAGCAAAAAATCAATTTTTTCATAACCGTGGTTTTAAAGCGTAATAGAAGAAAAGAACATTTTTGTTAAGCCTTCTCTTCCTGTTCTATTCTTAAGACGGTTCTTAACAAGGGATCCCCACAAAAAACAAGGGCTTTAAAGCAAGTTTAACCAGGGTTAAGGGGATGTTAGGGAAAGTTGGCCACCGAGGGGGCCTTGTCAATAATGTTAATCATTTCTGAATGCTTCGGGGACTCTTCTTTGTAAGGGGAGAAACAGTTTAACAGCATTCACAATCAAAGGCATGGCCGGCATAGGGTGTGAACACCACGTAAAAAGTGAAGTAAGCAAACGGGATAGGGCCATCGAGGTAGTAGCTTTTTGTGAGAAAGGCTTAATTTTGACAAAAGTAAGACCGCTGTCGAAGGCTATTACGGATGCTATTCATTCAACTGGATACGAAGTTGTAAAACAGAATACAATAGCGAATCCCTATCAACAACAATCCTTATGACGACTTCAAATATCATTCTTCAATCAATAATCACCTGCCCCATCTGCCAGCATCAGAAGGAGGAAACTATGCCTACCGATGCATGTCAGTTTTTTTAAACTTTGAGGACATGTATACACGTGAACAAGCCTCTCGGGCGAGGCAGGCGTTCTGGACGGCCTTCGGGCAGTACCTGGCGCCGCATCCGGGCAGCGAAGGGCTGAAAGTCAACTGGGCCAACTAAAAAACGGGCTTCCGCGGCCTGTACTTTTCGATAATGTTAAGGGGGACTTTTCTTTCTGAAACAATTGGATGCAGGTGTTTTCAATGAGCTGGTCTTCGGAGTAGTCGTTCGCCATGGGATGTATTTAGAGCTTGTTCAAATTTCGTTTTTGAGGCGACGGTGAGCAAATTTTATTTCAGACAAGGCGCAAAGAGGGAGCCTAGCGTTCGACTGAGCTCACGCCGAAGTCCGAAGCTAAGTGACCGATGCAGCAACGCAGTATGAAATAAAATTTGCCGCCGGTAGCCCGAAGTATGAAATTTGAACAAGCTCTTAGTTGTCGGTAAATAGGCCGATCAGCGGCTTATTGATGTATAAATGATGTTTCCCGGCGATCTCATCGGACAGAAATTCATTTTCCCGTAATGCTTCCAGGTAGCGGGAAGCAGTAACCCGATGTACGCCCAATTGTTCGGCAAGTGTGGTGGGGGTAACGATGGGATAGGAGAAAAGGGCGTCCACCAGGTCGGCGGAATATACTTTCGGCAATTTTTCCCGCAGTTCTTCCTTTACCTGATTGTAAAGGTTCATAACTGCAAAGAGGGTTTCTTTAGTCGATTTGGCCTGGGCGTGAAAAGCCCTCAGCATAAACTGTATAAAAGGAAACCAGGCTTCGGAAACGGACACTTCCCGCAGCAAGCGATAATATTCACTCCGATGGCGGTTGATGTATCCGCTGATATAAAGGATAGGGTAATGAAGCACCTCTTCGTGAATAAGTTGAAGCACCATTAATATCCGGCCAGTTCTTCCGTTGCCGTCACCGAAAGGGTGAATCGCCTCAAACTGATAATGAGTAATCGCCGCTTTGATTAACGGGTCGGCATCCAGGTGTTCCTCGTGAATGTAGTTTTCCAGATTGCCCATCAGGGCAGGGATTTCGCTGGCGGCTGGCGGCGTGTACAACACCTCGCCGGTACTGCTGTTGATGATGCGGTTCTGGCTGGTTCGGTAACCGTAACTCTCAGGGAGCAGTTCCTTTTGGATACCCAGGATCAGCCGGGTGGATATGGGAAGCTTGTCCAACTGGGAAAAGCCCCACAACATGGCCTCGCGATACCGCAGCACCTCTTTATCCGGCTGCCGCTGCTGCGCTTCCGGAAACAGCTGCATCTGCAAGGCTTTGGCGACTGTGGTATGAATATTTTCTATGTTAGAACTGGCGACCGCCTCCCGCATAATGGCCGGGGACATGAGCAGCATCGGGTTCGGCAGAGCGTGCGCAAAGCCCTTCAATTCCGCTAACTCCGTCCTGGCCTGCAACAACAGGCGGCTCAGCCCGGCATCCTCCAGGTGGAGCGCCGGTGGCAGAACCGGAAGGGCAAACGGTAGGTTGGCGTTGAAAGACATGTTATACGGTGTTACATATCATTTGCAATACGTTGTAAAAGTCGCAAAAATGCGACATATAAACAAGCTTAATAACTTGACGGGGAAATTTTTCCTAACCCGGAAAATTCATAGTGAATTTTCCGGGTTAACTTTGACATCATGTATACACGTGAACAAGCTTCCCGGGCCAGGCAGGCGTTCTGGACGGCCTTCGGGCAGTACCTGGCGCCGCATCCAGGCAGCGAAGGGCTGAAAGTCAAAGTCAACTGGGCCAACTACAAAACGGGCTTCCGCGGCCTGTACTTTCAGATGTATGCCGACAATAAGGAAGCCTTTATCGGGATCGTGATGAAACAGACAGACCCGGACCTGAGGGCGCTGTTCTATGAACAGTTCGAAGAACTGAAACCCGTCCTCCATAGCTGCCTGAACGAGCAATGGAGATGGGAAGCCGAAGCCTCCGGCGAACACGGACAGCCGCAGAGCCGGATCTATACCACCCTCTCCCCCGTCAGCATTTTCCGACAGGAAGAGTGGCCCCAACTCATTTCTTTCTTCAAACCCCGGATCATCGCGCTGGATGAGTTCTGGAGTATGGGGAAGTATCATTTTGAGCCGTTGAGGTAGGGGCCGTTTTGTCTAGATTGTGTTACTATTTGAACAATCCAGATCATGCGAAGTCCAATCTGTGTTAATCTATGAATCATTTCTGAATAGGCCTTGACAGAACCAATAATATCTTTACTGGTGCAATCTTTTTAAACCATATAAAGAAGTATAGACATCATGAAAACTTACCGAATAAGAGACAGGCTATTTATTCCATTAGTATTCTTAGTAGGGTTGGTAGGGATAACCTCGTGCACCAAAGAAAATTCAAAGCCACAGGAAACCACCAAAGAGTTAATGGCTACCGCTTCTTCAGAAATAACAGTAGCTGAAGGTGAAGCAATTACATTTACGGATCTTTCGCTGGCCAATTGTTATACGCTGGAGGATGTGGTGCGGGAGTTGGTGGGGTTGGTGGTAGGGGAGTCCTCTGTTGAAGAATAAACTTAACTGAACTCTAAAGTGAGTACTCTCTAGTAATCCAAATTTCCTCCCCACGAAGGGAAGAATTTGATTGGGTAAAAGCTGTATGCACATTATATTCCATTTCCTCAATATATTTGTCACATAAATCTTCCAAATCTCTTATTAGCTGAGGAATGTCATCGCTGTAATGAGCAAAAAGATGTCTAGGGTTTTGACTAATCGCCTTAACGATACAACTATCTCTATTCGCTGTTAAGGTCAATTTAACTCTAGTTCCCTGCAATATTTTATTGTGAGTTGCCATACTCCTATTTATTGTCAAAATACTTTTTAAGGATTTTATTTACAACTTTAGCTTTGTCGGGGTTGTTCCTTTTTTCATAATTCTCGCTTTGCTTTTTCACATATTTGATGATATTATCTAGCGATTTTTCAAAATCATTCAAATCAATCTCAAAGACTGTATTTTTTGAGAAATTTGCACCGCCACTTTCTGGTTCTATGCCTTTATTTTCTAAATACTGGTTTATTTCATCTTCTGAATAAAATACTTTTTTTCCCGGAAAATCCTCCTTAAATATTTCAGTCATTAGGTCGTGAATCGCTTTTCTTTCGGCCTGTACTCCATATTCTATATATTTTGCAAATTCATTCGGGTTCATATAAATAGTCACCAAAACGATACTTGGGTATACTTTAATCCTAAAGCTATGCGATTTTTGATAAATTTTCAAAGTGTTTATTTCTTTCATGACAACAGTAGATTGCCCCAACATTGTTGGGATGTTCTTATCCCCAATGAGGATTGGTTAACTTTCCTATGAGATACGGAGCAACTATCAGAAGTTTCACAAATTCAAACAAGATTTCTCCTTGCCAGTACAATAATGGGTATCCATTGATTCTTCTACAATCCTGGTTGTTTTGAATAAACACTGGCGGGATAATATTTTTTAAAGCCCACCGGCTCCGACCAGGGGTGGAGTATCAAAAGCAATATGGCCCCGGCCTAATTTAACCGAAGCAGGTACGCGGCAGCCTGTTTAAAAGTTAAGTCCCGGCCCGTTCATATCCCGCGCAACAAAATTTTCACTATAAGGCACCGATGGCCATCACCCTCATGCGAGTTGGTTGCACAAAGCCCTCTTGGATGGATTCCTGGAAAGGGGGCGTACTTTTTTCTTCAATACCCTCCATTCCACCACTCCATAGAGATGGGCTTCTTTAACGGGCGCATTTTCAGTGGAATGCAATTTCCTGGGATATACGCTCATTCTATACATAAGTATGAATTTTGGTAGCTATTTAGCTATCCGGCTA
>JAGQXQ010000569.1 GCA_020436535.1 Phaeodactylibacter sp. | reverse complement strand
ATCCGGAGCCCGGGCAATTTACCTTTGAGAAAGGGGCTCTCCTCGGAGCGATGGGGATGACCGGCCGTTCCTACGGGCCACACCTGCACTTTGAAGTTCGGGACAAACTAGGGGAGCTGGTAGTCAACCCTTTGAATTTTGGACTCCCGGTTGCGGATAGCCGACCTCCCTTTATGCAGCGCCTTCGGCTGTACGCTATCGATGAACAGGGAGGCGCTTCTGTTCTGAAGGAGGCCGGCCTTCGGGAAGTGCGGGCCGGTTTTTTTTCCCTGGCGCAGGGGGATACGCTTTACACTTATGCACCCAAAGCGAGCCTGGGACTGGAAGTATTCGACCAGCAGAATGGGGCGGCCAACCGCAATGGCATCTGCGATTTGAAGCTGTTCTACAACGATTCCCTGGCCTTTGATTTCAACATGGCGCACTTCCGGCGAGAGGAAACGCGCTACCTCAACGCTCACCTGGATTATGCGGCGCTCTGGGAAAGCGGCCATTATTTTAACCGGGCTTACCGGCTGCCTGGAAATGCACTATCCAATTACCCGAAACAAGAAGGTATCATAACGCTGCGGCCCGGAGCAGCCGTAAGAGCCCGCCTGGAAGCCAGCGATATAGCCGGCAATACAGCGGAATTGTCCTTCTGGCTCAAGCGCCTGCCGGGCGAAATAAAAGAGCATCGGCCCTTTTACAACTATTACCTCCCCTATGATGCAGCCAGTATCATTCAAACGCCTACTTTATATCTGCACTTCCCGGACAGCAGCCTGTACGAGAGCCTGTATTTTGACTATGAGCCGGTCCTGGAAGATTCTTATGGGGTCTACTCTCTGGTGCATCACATTCATTACCCGAGCACACCGGTTCATCATTCCTTTCAGATCGGGATCCGCCCTACGCTTTTGATTCCGGATCATCTCAAAGACAAGGCCTTCATAGCCTACTGTAGCGGCAACTCCATTGTCAACTGCGGAGGGGCCTGGGAAGCCGGTTTTCTGCAAACCCGGGCGCGCTCTTTTGGCGCTTATTGTATTCTGGCCGACGAGCAGCCCCCTGTTATCGAGCCCCTCAACCTGCAAAACGATATGGGCCGCAAGGCATCTGTTGCTTTTCGCATAAGCGATAATTTTGAAACTGCAGGCAACGTACCCGGCCTGCAATACAGGGGAACAATCGATGGCTATTGGGTACTGTTCGAATATGACGCTAAACGCGGACGGCTGGAATACTTTTTTGAAGATACCCTGGCAAAGGGCGAACACCAACTAAGCCTGGAAGTGAAGGATGCATTGGGTAATGTAACCGTGTTTGAGCAACGCTTCAGACGGTAGGAAAGACGAACCAGGCTTTCCAAATTTATTTGGATCGAAGCTACGCAAAACGTTACAATGAATAGTTTTTAACAATTCTCTACCCAACGCTCCCGTGCCCTTTCTTCGTCCTGTCTCCAAATCGAAATAATAAAACCATGGAAAGAATTCGCTTTTTCCTCCTATCTGCCTTTTTTAGCTTGTCCATCATCGCCTGTAATCACGATGATGACAGTTTCGCCTGCCAGGCGGTGACGCCTTCTGATGACTGTATATGCTATCAGGTATATGCCCCGGTATGCGGATGTGACGGAGTGACCTATAGCAACGATTGCGTCGCCATGTGCCATGGTATTATGGATTTTGAAGCTGGAGAATGTGGAAATTGAAAAACTAAAATAAGATATCATGAAAAAGATAATGCCATTGTTCTTGGTGGGCGCCTTATTGCTCTTCACCCAGTGCAATAAGGAGGACACCATCAAAGATCCCGCGCCGGTAGCCGGCCTTGATTGCGAAAACAATGCCGAGGCCTGTCAGGTGAGCGGCGCCAATACGGAATTCGGGTTTAACCTTTTCCGGGAGCTGCACGAGGATGCCCCGGACAAAAACGTTTTTATTTCTCCTTTAAGCGTGGCCACTGCTCTTTCCATGGCCGTCAACGGCGCTGAGGGGCAAACCCGCGCCGATATGATGGCTACTTTGGAACAGAACGGCCTCAGCCTTGACCAGGTCAACGAGGGCTATCGGCAATTGATCACGCTTCTACCTGTACTAGACCCGGAAGTACAGTTGCTGCTGGCTAACTCCATCTGGTACCGACAGGGCTTTCCTGCCAAGGACGCTTTTCTGGCTACCAATCGCGACTATTACGATAGCGAGGTGGCCGAATTGAATTTTGCCGACCCCCAGGCTCGGATTACCATCAACAACTGGGTGAATGATAATACCAACGGCCTGATCGAATCGATCGTCGATGGCCCCATTGCATCTAATGTGGTGATGTACCTCATCAATGCCGTTTATTTCAAGGGTACCTGGCGGCATCCCTTCGATCCGGAATTTACCGCCCCGGCGCAGTTCCAGTTGGAAAACGGGACTACTACGGAAGTAGAGATGATGAACTACGGACAAGGCTTTCTGCCCTATTTTGAGAACGATATGTTCCAGGCCATCGACCTCGCCTATGCAGACTCCGCTTTCACCATGAGCGTTTTTCTGCCTAAGCCCGGTTATAGCGTTGATGATGTCATCGGCCAAATGAACAATGCCAACTGGCAGCAATGGACACAGTCATTTGTCTATCAGGAATTGTTCTTCCATTTCCCGAAGTTTAAGATGAAATACGAAGAAAGCCTGGTCAAGGTGCTGACAGATATGGGTATGGGCCTCGCCTTTGCTCCCGGCCTGGCCGATTTTACCGGCATAGCCGATGCAGCGTTGAACATCGATGAGGTGAAACACAAAGCCGTCATCGAGGTGAATGAAGAAGGCAGCGAAGCAGCCGCGGTCACTTCTGTGGTCATTGTGGAAACCTCTCTGCCCCTGATACCGATGATGTTTGTCGACAAACCCTTCGTCTTTGCTATCCGGGATGCTCAGTCCAACGGCATTCTTTTTATCGGTAAAATGATGAACCCCAATGAAAACTAATTTGCCGGCCAGCCTCCCTTGAAAGGAACGGTGGCTGCAATACTCTCAACCAAATCTCCATTTCTTATAAACGAATGCCCCGGTGCAATGTGCCGGGGCTTTTTATTATTGGTTCCGGTACTGTGCTGGACAGCGCCCGCTTCCGATACCTCATCAGTAAATACTGTGGTGGGGGGGTACATAATGTGCACGCTTATATCCTGGGAGAGCACGGGGATAGTGAATTTGCCGCCTGGTCGCTGACCAACATCGGAGGGATTCTGGTGGATACCTTTATTATGGGAAATGGCACAAAACCTATTGCCGTTGAGTACAAAACTACAATCAATAAAGAAACCCAAACAACCACAAAGGTACCTGCCGCCCTACCCCAACTTCAATATCATCCGCTGCAATGTAATGATCAGCCAGGTGTTTCACCTGATTGGCTTTTTTATTTTTGCCTCCTACTTCTACTGCGAACTTGTTAGCAACAAGGAAATCGCCTTCGGCAGTATACTGTACAAGGTATCGCCTTCGCACCTGATTGTAGAAGAAGGTCTCTCTCATGTTTCCTTTATCCGGTTGGGAAGGCGCCAGGGTATAAGACAAGTTGGTATTGTCCAGGTATAACTTTTCGGGTTTCTGGAGCACGGTAATGCCTTTTCCTTTTCGATAAAGGGATGCGGTCAATTCTGCCCGCTCCAGATGGTGTAGGTATCGAAGCAGCGTATTGCGGTCCAGGCCGGAACGCTCCGCCAGCTTGGTAATGTTGGGCGTGAAAGGAGCCGATTCAGCGATGATCTGTAATAAAAGGGCAATTTTAGGTACTTTCTGTACCGGCCCAGCTTCGGCGGAAGCCAGGTCAGATTCAAGGACAAGCTGCACGACTTGTTTCAGGCGCACCGAAAACAGTGGAAGGCTCTCCAGGAAAAAAGGATAATAGCCATACTCCAGATAGGAAGCAAAGTATTGTAAAGGCTTGATCTTGCTGCTGAACTCAATTGCCATTTCTTCATGATCATTCAGTACCTCTTCCAAGGAATAAATGCGCGATTGATAGATGCCTCTTACTTGTAAATATTCGCGATAAGAAAGGCCCGGCATATCGTACATCACCGCCCGGCGGCTCAGGTCGACATTTTGTCGGCTCAACTCCACTATGGATGAGCCCGTAAAATAAATAATTAGATCGGGCTTCAGGTCATATAAGTTTTTGATCTCCCGCGACCAGTTCTCATATTTGTGCACTTCGTCCAGGTAGAAATGGGTGATTCCCTGAGTTGATAGAGTTTCAACCGTTTTACGAAGCCCATTGGAGGAGAAGTGCAGATCGTCAAGAGGCAGGTAGATGCTGTGGCTATGAGCAGGATCGGACAACTTCATTTGTTGTAATAAAAGCGTGGTTTTCCCAACTCCTCTTGCGCCTCTGATGCCGATAAGCCTCCAATTCCATTCAATCTGCTTCCGTATTTGCCGAATGTACCCTGTACTTGTTCGGTTGGCCAATATTCTGGATTGCCGAATGAGATTTTCCATTTTCCATGAATTGATTCATGGAAAATACAAAAAAATAATGAAACAGTTCATGAAAATGGCTAGAAACTACTTTGCCGCCACTTTCAGGATAAAGCCCACCTTAAAAACATTCTCGATGGCTACGTTGGGGTCCTGGCAGAGGAATTTGCGCAGCCGGGAGATGAACACATCGAAGCTGCGGCCGAGGAAATAATCGTACTGGCCGTAGATCAGTTCAACGGCTTCCTCCCGGCGGAGGATCTGGTTCTGACGGAGGCAAAGCAGGCGGAGCACTTCATTTTCCTTTTCGGTCAGGCGGCGGGCTTTGCCGTTCAGTTGGAGTTCCTGGAGGTTATAATCAAAGAAATAGCGGCCGATGCAGAATTGGGTGGGCCGTTCCTTGGGGTGTAGATTTGCAGTACGACGAAGGATGACCTTTATCTTACACAACAGTTCTTCTTCATCAAAGGGTTTGGTGATGTAGTCTTCGGCGCCGA
>JAGQXQ010000568.1:1307-6933 GCA_020436535.1 Phaeodactylibacter sp. | reverse complement strand
GAAGCAGAGGAGCCCGGCGCCTATGTCCTCACCGCCGCCAGCAATACCGGCTGCGCCCGCTCGGATACGCTCATACTGAGCCTGTATCCGCTGCCGGAGGTGGAACTCGGGCCAGACACCACCCTCTGCAGGGGCGCCTCGCTCGAAATCGCGCCACTAACCGATGCCGCCCAGCCGCTTTACCAGTGGAGCACCGGCGCCGTTTCGCCCCGCCTGGCGGCTTCGGCTGAGGGCCGCTTTGCATTGACGGTCACCGATGCCGCTACCGGCTGCACCGGGCAGGACAGCATCCGGATAAGCTTTGCCCCGCCCCTCCTGCTCCGGCCGCTGCCGGACACCTCGGTGTGTCCCGGCCGGCCCGTCCTGTTAGAAATACGCTCCCGGGGCGGCACGTTCCTGTCGGTGCAATGGGAGGATGGGGCTACCAACAACCCCTACGCCATTGCCGCACCCGGCGACTATCGCGTGCTGGCCTCCAACGGCGCCTGCGACACCACAGTGAATGTCTCCATCCCCGCCGGCGATTGCCGCCCCGGCATTTACCTGCCCAACGCCTTCTCTCCCAATGACGACGGCCGCAACGACGTCTTCCAGCCCTATGGCCCGGATATCGAGCTGGCCGAACTCAAGGTGTTCAGCCGCTGGGGTTCCCTCCTGTACCAGGGGCAGGGCCCCGGCGCCCGCTGGGACGGGGCCGCCTTCGGAAAGCCCGCCCCGGCGGGGATTTACGCCTACAAGGCAACCTACCGGAGGCTGCCCGGGGAGGCCGTGGAGGTGGTGGCCGGCGAGGTGCTGCTGGTTCGGTGAGCGCACACTCATCCCTCCCTCCAACAGCTTCATCCCCCATCTTCATGCGCCCATCCTCTTTTACTTTTCTTCCGCCCGATCCGCCCCTACTTTTGTATCGAATGATTTGAAAAACAGCTTAAAGAGATCGATCCGGAGATCGAGGTGCTGGCCCGGCTGGGCTCCGTCAAAGAGTCGGTCCAATGGCTGACGACGCACAGCGCCGGCCTCACCCTCGACGCCCTGGAGCAAACCCTCGACCCCGCCCGCATCAACCGCAAGTACCTGGCCAGTATGCCCGCCATCGACAAGATGGTCGCCTGGTCGCGCAGCCGGATCAGGATCGAGCTGTCCCCGCCAGCCGACGACAGCCACGATACCATTGTGAGTATTGACCGGGCCAGGGATTTTAAGGATTGGATGAATAAATAAGTGAGGCTGCTCCGAAAAATCCAAGCGTTGCTCATGGCCGAAATACGATAGAAATATTTCGAAACACTTTGAAATATCATTCTGCCCAAAGTGTTTCCACGTATTTCTTATTTCGACGCATTTCTGCCCATGGACTTTCCGGGGCGCCCTCATAAGTACATCACCGAAAAAGAACCGTGTCGACGGCGGCAGTATGTAAAAAACCATAGCCGCCATCGAAGTTGGTGGGTGCAAAGGGGTTGCCGGGGAAGAACCCTCCGATCTCCTCATCCAGGCCCTCGATGGTTTCGAAGTAAGATTCGGAGCCGGGGCCGTAAGACAGCAGAGAAAGCAGGAGATATTCAGGCTCTTTCAGCTCCAGTTCCTCCTCTCCTATTGTGATGCTGCGCTTCAGGCTCAGGCTCAGCGCCCGGTTGAAGATCACGCGGCCTTCACGAAAATCGTCTTCATTGCTAATGATAAAACTGCCAACATCCAACACGGTATCGAGCGGCGTGCGGTAATGCGCAGAAATTACCAACTGATAATAATTGTCGGACGCCGGATCGTCAGAAAAGCGCGCGAAAATTTCGGTAACCCTATCTCCGGCTTTATCCCATATCAGGGCGGCGCTGTCCAGTGCGGCTGCCGCGGGCCAGGCAAGCGCTTCTGACCGGGCAGAAGGCATACCGGGAGCGGAAATTTCCAGGTAATACTGCTCCTGCCGCGAGGGGAGGTATCCGCCGGCCGATACATAGCGGCTACTCTGGCGCCGCCGGCCTTGAAATTGCAGGCTATCCACCAGGCTGCCATCCGCCAGGAAAAGAAAGGCATGGGCGCCGTCCAGAAAAAAATTGTCGGCGGTGACGTCCAGTGGAGGAGTGGTCCTGGATAAATAAACTTCAGCCTGCCGGCCCTCCCAAAGCACGCCATCCACTTTGATCCGAGGGCCTTCGAAGGGCAGTTCCAGATCGAGCGGCTTTTCTTCGCAGGCCAACAGACAAAGGACAATACCTAACCAAAGTAATCTGCTCATAGGCTAGAATTTTAAATGATAACTGATGCCGGGGATGATAGGAAAAAGCGTTTGGCCAAAAGTTTCCAGCACTGTTACATCATAAACCACCACCGGGTTTCCATTTTCATCAAAAGTGATGAGTTTAGACCCCCGGCGGGAAAAGGAATAAGCAAACACATTCTGCCGGTTGTAGGCATTGTAGATGCTGAAGTTGAGCTGATGTTCGAGGTTCTTACGTTTTCGCCCCCGCCAGCTATAAGTAGCGCCGAGGTCGAGGCGGTGGTAATCCGGGAACCGGCCGTTGTTGTAATCAGTAAAAATGAAATAGTCATTGGAACGGGCTACCGGAAGCGTGATGGCCCGCCCGCTCTGATACACCCAGTTGGCGCTCAGCGACCAGCGGGAGCTAAGCTGAAAGACGCCCGAAGCAGCCAGGTCATGCGGGCGGTCAAAGGAAAAAGGATAAGCCCGCCCATTGTTCAGGCCGGGAAACTGCCTTTCCGAGCGGCTCAAAGTATAAGCAAGGAAACCCTGCAGGCGGCCAACATCCCGGCGGAGTAAAATCTCCAGGCCGTAAGCCCGGCCAGCCCCATTGGAATAGATGGCCTCTTCCCAGGACTGTTCGAAGCCGAAAAAGGAGCGCCGGTCCAGTTGAAGCTCGATCAGCCTTTTCATGCTGCGGTGATAGGCCTCCACCTGCCAGCTTAATTTTGCCTTTGCCCAGCTGCCGCGCAGGCCGGCGCTCCACTGCCTGCCCATCTGAGGAGGAGCGGCCGCACCGGCGCTAACCCACAGGTCGTTGGGAAGGCCGATGCCTCCCACGGTAAGCAAATGTACGTATTGGCGGCTGATATCCAGGGCGCCATATACCGCCAGCCAGGGGCGGAGATTGTACTCCAGCCCCAGTCGCGGCTCCAGGGCGCTGAAACCACTGCCGGAGAGGAGCAACCCGCTGAAGCGCAGGCCCAGATAGGCATGCAGCCTTTCGGCGGGCGACCATTCATCTTCAATGAAAAGGCCATACTCTATGCCCCTGTTGCCCAACGCCAGGGCTCCGAAGGCTGCCTGCTCGCCATTGAGCGCAAGCGACTCCTCCGTCCGGGCGCTAAACCGGCGCAGAGAAAGAGCCCCTCCTGCCCGGAGGGTATGCCGGCTGTTCAGGAAATAATCCAGCCGGCCGTTCAACCCCAGGTCCTCAATAAAAGAGTTGGCCAGAGCATGGCGGGATTCCGCCGGTTCGCCGGCCTGGCCGGCCGGTTGGAACAGGTTGTTAGCCTCTTCGAAGCTGTATCGGTAACGGGAGAAAGAGGCGTCCAGCCGGAGAAATACTTTGGAGTGGAGTACGCGTTGCAGCCGGAGGTTGGCCAACAGGTTATTCCACCGGACTTTCTGAAGATCTATTTCACGGCGCCGTTCCATATCAAACCCGGACTCATTGGCCTCCTGTATCAGGCCATGGTCTCCGCTTGCAAAAGCGCTGACAGACACCTTGGTTTTCCCAAACTCCCATCCGCCTTTGGCAAGAAAGTCATAAATGTAAATATTGGTTTTTTCGCCTTCAGTGGCCGGTTCGTATTTTCCCGATTGCGCCAGGCTCAGGGCCAGGCTGGGGTAGGCCGTCCGCCCGGCGATGAAAAAGGCGCCTTTCCGGCCTGCGGGCCCCTCGAGGGCTGCGGCCAGGGTAGCGGTTCCGATGCTCAACTCTCCTTCGGTTTCCCGGCGGTTGCCCTGTTTTACATCCACATCGATGAGGCCTCCCAGCCGCCCGCCGAAACGAGCGGGGATGCCTCCTTTATAGGCGGTTACGGCCCGGACACCCTGAGGCGGTACTGCCGAGAGGAACCCTCCGAGATGGCTGGCGTTGTAAACAGGCCCTCCATCGAGCAGATACTGCGACTGGTCGGCATTGCCGCCTCTGATCAGGAGATTGGCCGTGCCTTCTATGCCGGTAGAAAGGCCCGGCAGCAAACCCATTGCTTTCAGCGGGTCCGTTTCCCCGGCCAGCGCGGGAATGAGGCGTATCTGCCGGATATCCATCTGCAACAAGGATGCGCCGGCCTGCCGCATAGGCCGGGGGGCGGCCAGTTCTACAGCCGGCAATTCCAGCTCGGGCGCCAGCAATATCCTGACAGCGGGCTGAGGCTTCTCAACGGACAGGCATTGCTCCCGGAACCCTACATAACGAACACATAAGAAGGCGGGAAAGCGGCCCGCATCGAGGCTGAAAAAGCCCTGTTCATTGGCGACAACCCCCTTCCTGCCTTCCTCCCAGGTGATGGTGGCATAAGGCAGTGGCTCCAGGCTCAGGGAGTCGAGCACAAAACCGCTCAGGGGTTGAGCGGCTGCTTGGGGGAGAGCAGCCACCGCAAAGAGGGCCACCCAGTAAAGTGCTTTCATAGCCTGAAATTTGAAAGCAGGGGCCGAAAAAAGCCGGTCCCTGCTCTGTCATTTTTTCAATTCTCGCCTTAGTTACAATCTATCTCCGTTTGGAGGTCATTCGTACCGTCTTCAAGCCGGTCCGTAATGGCATTGCTCACAAAATTAAACAGGAAATTGCAGTTTCCACCGAAAAATCCGCCCCCAAAATAAAAGGTGATCTCATGGTCGGCAACGTCAAATGCGGTTTCATTTACTCCAATAGTACCGCCAAACCCACTACAATTACCACTGAAGGACGACAGCGTACCTGTATACTGAACATCTATCCAGGTCCGGTTCCAGTTGAAGCCCTTTTTCTTCCTGGATTCCATCCTCCATTTGGTGTAAAAATCACAACGGATGATGGTTGGATTTGATTGAACAACATTGCAGATGGTAAAAGCATCAATCCAGGAACGGAGCCGCTTGTCATTATCACTATCCTTATCCTCACAGAATACATTGGCTACACCTGGGCAAGAAAAGGATATGCAATTGGTCGGGTTCCTGCTCTCTACCTGTTGGTTGTCTCCATAAATATTACTGATATATATGCCGTTCTCTTCATCAGCCTTCATTGTCTGAAGCGCCTTATCGAGCTTTTCCTGGCTGCCATCTACGATTATTATCTGATGGCTTCCGGTTAAGCAATAAAGCGAATTCCCGATTCGATAGCGGCCATTTTTATCCAGTAAATATCCGAACGAGCGGCTCTCAAACAAGGGTTGGAGCTCTCCATCCCGGTACTTCAAATACTTTTCTTTACCCGATATAAAAGCGGGCGCTTCTGTTTCCGATTCCAGCTTTTCAAATTCCGCGTACTCGGCATAGTAGTTGCGCCACATGGATAAAAAGCCGACCTCTTTCTCCCACCTGGCCAGTTCGGCGTCCGTATACTCCTGAACTTTGCTGACTGCTTCTCTGAAATCCTCTACGGTAGCAAACTGTAAAACGCCATTTTTGAGAGTATGTTTGGAGGTGGTGCTTTGGAAG
>JAGQXQ010000568.1:0-1188 GCA_020436535.1 Phaeodactylibacter sp. | reverse complement strand
AGCCCAAATGACTACCTCCAAACATACTCTGATGGCAACAGGCTTAATGCCGGGTAGCGTGGAACGAACATCGACGGATACTTCTTCAGAGATTTTCTCGACGGGCTCTTTGTTACAACTGAGCACTGAGGCCAGTAAAACCAGGCAACAGAACAAAAAGAGCCTGGGCATCCTGAAAATAGTGTGTGGGTTCATGACATCTTAGTTTTTAAGATTAGATAATAAGTTACTATCCATTGCTTGAATCGCAATAGCCAAAAGAAGAAACAGCCAGCCAGTTGGAAATAACCATGCCAATTACAGCCTGACTCTTAAATTTCTTGCGCATAGGCATGCCAGTGGCTCCCATTAAATGGATCCCATGATCAGGCAACGGGCTTATGCTAAGCCAATACCAGAACTACTACGCCTGAAGCACCTTGACATGCTATACAGTGTAAATTAAGGCGCCAAGTACCTTGTGCTTCGAACGAACACATGCCAAAGTTGGAAGCCTGACACGGCCGAAGTGGCTGAAAGATTTAATGTGAAGTCGGAGTAGGCTCTGGAATGGGCAACAAACATCCGTTGTCCCAAGTCCCACTTCGCACTTTAGATTGCCAGGGGTATTCGCCAGAACATCCGAGGCCAAAAAATCTCGAACCCTACATAAGTACCGAGCTTTTCCTGTCGCCGGGCCCATTAGAAAATAAAACAGCTTTTCCACGTTTCAAAAGTAAACGTGAAAGAGGAGTTCAGGCAAGCAAAACCACCTTGCTGTGTAGTGTTTGTTTAGACAAGTTGAAAAGGAAAGATAGAAAGTTGAAAAGTAATTCACACCTTCTCCATCCATCAGTATATAGCGTCTTTGTGTTAGATTTCACAATATTAAAACTAAATTTTCAATCTGACAATACCCGATATCAAATTTAATATGTTAATTTTTAGGCAGCCACTTGCTTATTAAGCAGAAATTCATTTTCATTTCAAGATACCGGATCCTCATGCCCGACGTCATACACCACATCCGCCAATGGAGCCGCCACCGCCAATGCCTCGGCCAACAGGGAAAAAATGCAGAAGAAGTGCTTAAAGCCATCACCGGCGTATACAGCACCCATCCCTCCGGCCCCTTGTCCCTCTTTGCGCGGGTGAAGATTTCCGCCGGACCGATAAGCAAAAGCTCGGCCTGCGCGTGCCCGCCATGCG
>JAGQXQ010000567.1 GCA_020436535.1 Phaeodactylibacter sp. | reverse complement strand
AACACAACCGCCAGAAACAATACCTCATTGAGCCCGAAAACAATCCCTATTTATATCCACTGGGCATTACCAGCGCCCAGGGTAAGATACTGGCTGCTGGCCAGGCCAAATACAGGCAGATCAACAAATACATCGAAATCATCGACGGCCTGCTGGAGCAACATCCACTTCGGAAGGATCCCCATATTGTCGATATGGGGTCTGGCAAAGGCTACCTTACCTTTGCACTGTACGACCACCTGGCTAACGGATTGGGCCTCCAGCCTACGATTACAGGGATTGAGTTGCGTCAAAAACTAGTCGATTTTTGTAATGAACTGGCAAAAGAGGCCGGTTACCGTCAATTGTCCTTTCTGGCAAAAGATATCCACGATTTTCAGCCGGAGCGCATCGATATGCTCATCGCCCTGCACGCCTGCGATGTTGCTACGGATATTGCCATCGCCAAAGGTATTCAATCCGGAGCGGAGATCATCATTGTAGCTCCTTGTTGCCACAAGCAGATCCGAAAACAAATGGCCTGCCAGACGGATATGCAGGCCATTCTGCGCCACGGCATCCTCGAAGAGAGGCAAGCGGAATTAATCACCGATGGCATCCGGTCTTTGCTGATGGAGGCCAATGGCTACCAAACTAAAGTGTTCGAGTTCATCTCCACCGAACACACGGCAAAGAACCTGATGATCGTAGCTACGAAAGGAAAAAGGAATGAGGAGGCTTTGAAACAGGTTGAGGCTATTAAGAAGGATTATGGGATCGAGTATCACTATCTGGAGCGGTTACTTCAGGGATAGTTCAATTTTCTGGGCCTACTGAAAGACGCCCCTTTATTTTCAGGCTTCGGCGTGAGCTCAGCCGAACGGAACTTGCGAACGGCGAATAGCGAACACCGAATTCCGAACCATTTGCCCCTTACTCACCCCGCCAACACTGCTTCCCGCGCCACTCTCATCGGAATGCCAATGCACTTTTTCTCCATATAGGCCAACATCTTTTCCATCAGTTCGCGGCTTTGCCCGTCGAGCATTTCCACTTCCTTGCGGAATACTTCATTGATGGCCTTGTCTTTTACAGCTTTAATCTCGGTAGGCACGCGGTGCATCGCCAGCTCGAGCTGACGTTGCTTTAGTAAGGCGGGAAACTCTTGCAGATATTGTATCAGAATATTTCTGGCATGTTTTACTTCCCGCTCCCGGAAGGAAAGGTTAACCTGGGCCATATTTCGCAGGCCTTCTATTTCGATGTAATGAATATTGTTGTTTTCAACAACCGCTTCCGCTACATTGTGGGGGACCGACAGGTCGATCACCACCTTACGGCTGCTATCGCCCTGAAGCAGCGTTGTGTAGAGTTCAGGAGTTATGACGGAATCAGTAGCGCCGGTGCAAACTACCAGACAATCGAAACCAGCAGTATAGGAGGGCAGGAGGTCCAGCGTGAAGGATTCACCATCCAGCATACCTGCCAGTTCTTTCGCTTTTCCGAGGCTCCGATTAAAGACCACCACATTGGTAAAAGCATGCTTCAGAAGGAATTTACCAACCAGTTGATTGGTTTGTCCAGCTCCAATAAGCAGAATACGGGCACTTTTACTTAGCTTGGTTTTCAACAACTTTTGAATCGCCAGCGATACGATAGATACCGGCTTTTCTCCTATCCTGGTATTGGAATAGACGGCCTTGGCGGCAGCGACCGCCTGCTGATAAGCCAGCCGGATGAAATGGCCGGCAAGGCTCCATTGCCAGCATTGCTCAAAAGCCTCCCGAAGCTGACGAAGGATCTGCCGCTCACCAATGACGAGGGAATCAACAGACGCAGCGACATCCAGCAGGTGTTCAAGAGCAGCGGCACCTTCCAAAGCATCAACAATCTCATCGATGTGGCCGAAAGTAGTATCGGATAAATTCGGGTTGATATGTTTAAAAAAACTGGAAATAAAACGTTGATCCAGGGGCCGGCTGGTAGTAAAGAGATACATCACCCGGTTGCAGGTAGGGAGGTAGAGCAGCTCGTCAAGCTGGAATTGAGACTTGATCGCTTCCAGGCGGCTCTTTAGTTCTGCCTCATCGGCAGCTTTAATAACAAAATCACCAATCGATTTAAGATTAGTGCTTTTGTGTGTTACGGTGAGTATCTTATAATTCGCCAGCATAGTGTCCAATCTATATTCCAGAATGAAATGCAAAAATAATTCCCCGTTACACACTTAGTGTCATGAGACTGCAACAAGGTTAAACAAAACTATTCTCAGGAGTTGGAGCACTCTATGACAAATATCACTTGCGAAGGTGACATTTTACTGTTTTGTGATAAATGTCACGGTATGCCTGCAAGAAGAAAGAACAGGGTGCGATGCTAAAATGTGCCCCCCCCTCTAGATTATGGGCCTTGTGGGCCTAACGCGGGTTTATGGGCTTGTGGAGTGCCAATTGGGGTTTATGGGGTGCCGAGGGATGGCCGAAGTTTATGGCGCGCCTACAGAGCCAAAATGCTGTGCTGCAAGTTCAAAACGTATGCGAAACAGACAGATGGGCACGGTGAGAGGGCTTATCAACCTGCG
>JAGQXQ010000119.1 GCA_020436535.1 Phaeodactylibacter sp. | reverse complement strand
ACGTATGTCTCTTCCTGTATCTGTGCCCTCAGTGGAGAGTGCGACAAGTCAATATCAGAAGGGGACAATACAATCTTATCGAAAGCATAGATTTTCATTTTGTGTTTATTTAATCATTTCTTTAAGTGCCTCCAGCGCCACCGGGCTGGAAGTAATGGCCTGAATACTCAACAGGGCTTCGATGGTGGATTCCGCCCCGGAATTGTCATTCACATCTGTCGGTGAGCCGATGCCGTCGTACGTCCGGCCGCTTTGCACTCCGTACATTTGTTGATGAGCCGGGTTGGCGCCGAAAAACCAGCTGGCCAATTGGCCGGCGGTATGGGCATAGGCCGTATCTCCGGTAATAGCGAAAGCCTCCATCGAAGCGTACACCATCGGCCTGAGGTTGTAAGCGATCTGAGGGAATTGACGGGAGTCCTGCACCAGCAAGGTATCTCCCTGCCCTACTACTTTAAAACCACTGATAAGCTCCTGGCTCAAACAGTAGGGGTAGAAATATTTCACCTCTTTCAGCCCCGCCTCAATAAAGGGTTGATGTTGGAGAACCCGCCCTGCATGCAAAAGGGCATAGGCCTGGACATTGCCCCAGGCGTGCCAGTTGTTCTGCCAGCTCATAAATGCCCCGTAGGGGAAAGTGTTCTGCCCCCCGAATTGGACAGCCAACAAGAGGTTGCCAAACCTCAACATTGCGGCTTTAGCCGCTGCCGAAGGCCTGATCCGGTAGTGATTGGCCAACCCGATCATCAAAACGCCTATTTGGTCTGCTCCAACCTGGGTAAGGCACTGGGGGATCTTTACGCCTTCCACCTCAAAGGTATCCTCCTGGCCCAGGCACAACTGCTCAATTTCGGGGAACAAAGCCTCCATGGCCTCCAAGCTCCGGCTTTGCAGTTCCTTTAAAGCATCTGATTCCAGTAAATTCAATTCCGACAAGGCCCAGAAGGCTCGCCAAGACCACCAGTTGGCAATCGCCTGGCTGTTGCGGTGTACCCGGTTAATCTGTTTATCCGGCAGCATAAAATTGTAGAAGTAGCCGTTGTCCGCCTGCATGTACAAAATGAATTCCGTAAGCCTCCTGATCTTTTCTAATGCGGCCGGAGCACCATCCAACTGGTATTGCCGGCAATAGAAAACGAGGGCACGGGCCACGTCATCCACACAGGTAAAACCTTCATCCTCATCCCCCACTACTTTGTAATCCGGCGCTTCGCAATAAATCCAGACCGTTCCCAGCAGGGTGTCGCCCACCTCAACTTCCTGGTATAAATGCTCCAGGTGGGAGGCGTTCAGCAGAGGATCCTCAGCGTTGTCCACTGGGGATGGGCAGGAAAACAACAACATTAAAAAGCCGCTGAAATACAGCATATTCCATTTCATACCTTTGTTTTTTTGGCACGATTCCCTTTTGCCCCCTGGATTCACCACAAACTGTTCGCAGCCAGGGGTTTATAGCTCCTTTGGGTTTGTCAGGGTTGATACCAGCTCGGGGGCATGAGCAGGTTTATTATCCCTTTGAGTACGCCCATAATGCCGTGCTGGTTCTCGTTTTGGCCCTACAGGCTAGCGATAAACCCCAGCTAGCCCTCGGCAAGCCATAAACTCCAAGTTGCCCTCAATCGCCCATAAACCCTAGTCTGGACCCAATGAGCCATAAACCAGAAGGGCACATTTTAGCATCGCGCCGTGTTTTTTTCTACTTTACCCGGCTCTTGAGACAGGCAATTATTCAACTGATTCTACCCGGGCAAACACCCGATCACCCCAACAGTGACTTGATCACCTCCTCCAGTTTAACCACGGCAAAACTTATGGAGCTGTCCGACATGGCATAGGGGATGACCAGGTTTTCCCGGTGTTGAATAAGCCCACAAGAGTACAGGACATGGGGTACATACCCTTCCCTTTCCTCCTCATTGGGGCTTAAAAAGGGTTCGTCCAGAGTGGCCAGCACAATTTCGGGATCGTTCAGGCTCAGCAGGGTAAAACTGAGTACATACTTACGCATAGGCCCAACCGCATGGGTCAGCAGCAGCCAGCCGAAAGGAGTCTTCAGCGGGCTCCCGCAATTGCCAATTTGAAGGAGTTCCCATGCTCTTTGAGGTTGTTGCAGGAGCTGATAGTCCTGCCAGAAATGCAGGTCATCAGAATACATTATAGAAAGGCACCTGCCCCCCTGTCTGCCAATCATGGCGTATTGCCCTTTTATTTTTTCCGGAAAAAGGGCCATCCCTTTATCGGAAGCTGCTTTACCGTAAAAGGGGCGTATCCTGAAATGCCGGAAGTCTTCCGTTTCGATGAGTTGCGGGCGGATCTCCCTTCCATTGTATGCCGTATAAGTGCCCAGATACAACGCTTTATCCTCGTGCTGAAAGCGGACGAATCTGGCATCCTCCATACCATTGGATTCTGACTCCGATGAAGGAAAGATCACCCGGCTGCTGATCGGGATATCTTTATCAAAATGCAGTTCGTAATTCAGGCTGAAGACTTTCGAGATCTTTTCTTTGGCAGCCTTCAGGTTGAGGTTGGTGTCAGCCTCTATTTGGCTGATTATCGCCAAAGCTTCCTGCTCGGAGAACCGTTCCGGCAAGGCCCGTTGCATCATCGCTTCGGCCGCTCCGTCACATTCCGCCCGGCTGATAACGAAATCCTTTCCGTACTGCTGGCCCTCTCTTTTCTCCCCGGTTGACAGCTTTGTGGCTGATTGGACCGGATGGATGGCTCCATCAGCGCCGATAACTCCTGTTTTAAATTCAATAGAAGAAAGGTGGCCTTCGCCGGTCGCCCGAAGGCTCAGGATAAACCGCAGCTCCCCGTCTTTCAGGTTGTCCTGATCCGGATGAGGGACGATGGAGGGGTTAAATAAGGCAGCGGCCTCTACCGCGTATTCATGTGTAAAGTAAGCGCCTATCAATAATTTTTGGGGCATAGACAGGCTCTTATCCGGCAAATGCTGTTCAATTTTCCGGTAATTGGTTAATAAGACGCCTTTAAAATCGATGTGCCGGCTGTTAAATTCGGTAAGGGCCTGTCCTAGTTGTGCTTCTACTGTTTTTTCATCCAGCGACCGTATGTACCCTACGATGGGTTCAATTCTGCCCGGGTTGGAAAAACTCAAAAATTTCGGGATCACTCTCTCGGCAGTAGGAACAATTCGGATTTTCATCCTTTTTACGGGTATCATCTATCTGTACTTTTTTTGCTATGGATTCAACCTTTAAGCCCGGATGAAGCCATACTTTGAATGAAATGTTTCTGGAAAATGGCGTAGGCAATAATGATGGGCAAAGCCAGCAAAACAGCAGACGCCAGTTTAACGCCCAATTGGGCCTCCGCCCGCCCGCCCACGGCAAACAGGGTAACCAGCTGAGGCATAGTCATCAGCTGCTCGTCCCGGATCACGATCAGCGGCCAGAGGACGTCATTCCAGGAATTCATAAAAGTGAGAATGGCGACGGTGATGATGGATGGAATGATATTGGGCCACAGGATCTGGAAAATGATCCTCAGCTCGCTGCACCCATCTATTCGAGCCGCGTCGATCAGGTCGTTGGGAATGCTTTTGAATGCCTGCCGGAACATCAGGATCGCAAAGGCGTTGTTCAGGGCCGGGATGATCAATGCCGCCATGGTGTCTACCCATCGGAATTTCACCATCAGGATGTAATTCGGGATCAGGGTGATCTGAAAAGGTAAAGTCATCGTGAAAATGATGAGCAGGAACAAGAGCCCCTGGCCTCTGAATTGGAGCTTGGCCAACGAATACCCGGCCATAGAGCCAAATATCAATACCCCCAATGTGGAACACCCGGCTACGATGGTGCTGTTGAGCAAAGACCGCCAGATCGGAATCTTACTGAACATGAGCGTGTAATTGCTAAAGGTTAGCTCCTTTGGAATCACTCCCAACTGGCCGATCTGGCTTTCCGGCGTCAGCGAGGCCAGGATCATCCAGTAAAAGGGATACAAAAAGGAGAGCGCCGCTCCCAGCAGTAAGAGGAATAGTATGAGTTTAGAAAATTTCATTCATCATCGTTTTCGATAGCATACTTCTGAACGGCCACCACCAGCATGACCAGCATGGCAAAAAAGATACCCAACGTTGCTGAATACCCCATGTGATAGTATTCAAAGGCTTGTTTATAAATGTACAGCATGGCCGACAAAGTGCTGTTCAATGGCCCCCCGCCCGTCATAATATAGGGTTCGATAAACAGGCTAAACCCTCCGATGGTGGACAGGATGACCACCATAAACAGCATCGGGTTGATGGCCGGCAGGGTGATGAACCTGAATTTTTGCCAGGCGTTGGCGCCTTCCACATCGGCCGCTTCGTAATAACTTTCGGGTACCGATTGCAGGCCAACCAGAAACAAAATAACGTACAGGCCCACATTTTTCCAGGTCGCCATCAGGGCGATAGCCACCATCGCCACCTTACTGCTGGTCAGCCATTCCACTTTCCCCAACCCCAGCCCGGACAGGGCGCGGTTGATCAGTCCGGATTCAAACCCGTACAACTGTTGCCATAAAATAGTGACTACCACTCCGGAGATCACCACCGGCAGAAAGAAGGAAGCCCGAAAGAAGCCTCGGATGAAGAGCTTCTGGTTCAGAAAATAAGCCAGGGTAAGGGCGATGATGATCTGCAGGGGAATATGGATCGCCAAAAACACCAGGGTGTTCAGGATTGCTTTCCAGAACAACCGGTCCTGAACGAGCCGCGCGAAGTTGTCCAGCCCCACGTATTCCATAGGCGAAATGATATTCCACTTATGGAAGGTCAGAACAACCGAAAAAACCACCGGAAAAAGGACAAATAGCAATAGGTGTATCAGATAGGGCGATACGATGAGATAGGGAACCAGTTTTTTTCTAAACTTGCTGTTTGCCGCCATCATTTAATTTTGGTTCTTTGACAAATCCCGTGGTTTTGAGATTTTTCAAAGAAGGTCAATCTTTTACTCGTAATAAAACATTCACCGCCTGCTCCGCATCGGCAATGGCCTGCTCCGGGGTTTTGACCTGATAGAGGACACAAGCCTCATATTCCTGAGAAATAATGTCAAAAACTTCGGTTAACACTTCACAATTATCGACTCCTCTGATATGCTTTGCCTGTTGGGCAAATACCTGCAAACGCGGGTTAGCGGCAAAGAAGTCCCGAAATTCCGGAATGCTGTCGATCCCTTGTCGGCGGGGCAATTGATAGGTTGTCTCTAAAAATAGCAGGTCGCCCTCCCTGTCCACCATCGTTCGGATAAACTCAAAGGCCAGTTGCGGGTCCCGGCAAGTATTGAAGACCACAATGCTCTTGGGGTCGCAATAGGTATACACCGGGCCGCTGTGGCCGTCCGGTACCGGCATGGAAAAGAAGCCGTAGTCCATTTGATCGCCCTTATATTTTTCGAGATACTGGATCTCCCAGGGCCCGGTAAATTTGGTGGCGATCTTTTCGGCGACAAACAAGTCCTGCCCGGCGGACTGCTGTTCTTTGGAAAAATAATTCTCTTTGTACACCTCCTGCAGGAAGCGGAAGGCCCCTATTGCATATTCATTGTTAAACGCCGCCCGGTTGTCTTTGATCAGGGGCGCTCCATCAGAAGCCGCCAGATACAGCGGATAGAAATTAAACAGCCGTTGGTACCAGGCCAGCTTGACCGAAGTATTGCCAAACCATTGATCCACGTAACCATCGCCGTCCGTATCTTTTCGAAACTGGCGGGCGGCATCCAGGTAGGCGGAATAGGTCAAGGGTAAGGTATCGAGCTTTAAGGAAGCCAGGATCCCTTTGTTGTAAATCGTCATGATCGGGTTTACCTTCCAGGGCACCTGATAAATATGCCCATCCCCGGAGGTGATCTCGCGGATCGTTTCGGGGCTGCATCGTTGCTGAATGAAATCCATAAAGCCTTCCAGCGTATCCAAAGGAACGAGGATGCCCGCCTGGCTGTAAAATTCCACGCTGCCCTGCCATATATTGGAGTAGATATCCGGCGTCGTTTTACCCACTACCGCCGCCAGAATGATCTCCTCGCTGGACTGCCCTTCCGGCACCGGTTGGTATTTGACCTTGGCTTCGGGCTGCCGGCCGTTCCATTGGCCCACCACCCATTCGGAAAAACGGATCTCTCCTCCGTTGTTAGAGGACCAGTACTCCAGGCTGTAGCCCTTATTGTTGTGGCCTTTGCTGCAGGATGCGAGCAATGAGGCCAGAAGCAGAAAGCTTGCCGATCGGCGTAGGCGCCTTTTTATGTTCATAATTCAGGATATAAGTAGTCGGACAGTTTTAAATTTAGTTTAACGTTGCACGCCCGGGCGTAGACGCCCGACCGTGCTATCAATACGTAAAATAAATATGTCCGACTACTTAATTCAAAAAACAGGAGGCTGCCTCAGAGCATGTTTGGAGGTAGTCATTTTCTCTTCAATTTCACTATCTCCAAACATGCTCTTAGTGCCGAAAGCACTCTTAAGCCTGCCGACTGTTTCTTCCCTTCCTTCCGGCCGATTTCCCGGTAC
>JAGQXQ010000566.1 GCA_020436535.1 Phaeodactylibacter sp. | reverse complement strand
AGGCCCCGCCCGCCCCTGGGGCTGGTCTTATCACCAAATGGCGCCCCATGCCGAGGCGGGGATGGACAGTACCGTAGCCTACTCCGGAAAGTACAGCTTCCGCATTACCGGGAAGGAAACGCCGGATGCCGCCGCCCCTCATGCCTTCAACTACTGGATCGACCCCTGGGCACTGAAGGGAAAACAACTGGAACTGAAGGGGAGGCTGAGAACGGACGCACTGAATGGCCAGGCCTGCATAACCCTGGAAACCTGGGGAGAAGCCGGAAAACTCGGTGCGGATACGATGAATATTACCGCCACGCCCGAAGATCCCATAAATAAAAACTGGACCTCTTTCAGCCTGGAAATAAAGGTAGATTCCTCCGCTTACACCCTTTCGCTGACTGTTGGCCTGGCCGGCGCCGGTACGGTGTGGTTCGACTCCTTCTCTCTATCCGCCGATGGAGTAAGAATGAACGAAGTGCCCGTCGCCCCCGAATTCTCAGCCACCCAAATGGGCTGGCTGGGCCAACAGGCAGCGCCCCTGAAAAGAGTGGACGCTACCCGTATAGGCGCCCAACCGGATTATTCCGATCTCGCTGCTTTTCGCCGCATCGCCGGCGACGCCCAGCTCATCGCCTTGGGGGAATCTACCCACGGCACCAGCGAGTTCTTCCGCATGAAACACCGGCTGCTGGAATACGCAGTCAAGGAAATGGGGGTATCCGTTTTCGCTGTCGAGGCCAACCAACTGGCAGTAGAACAGATCAACCGCTATGTCTTACACGGCGAGGGCGACGCCCGGACGGCCATGAAGGTGATGTTCAAAGTCTGGAATACCGAAGAAATGCTGGCCCTCATCGAATGGCTGCGCGCCTACAACCTCGAAAATCCTGAGAGAAAAGTAGAATTCGTAGGCTTCGATATGCAGGACCCCCAACTGCCCATCGATAGCCTGTTGGCTTTCCTGGCGGGCTATGCCCCCGAACTGCTGCCTCCGGTCGACAGCCTGCTAAGCCCTTACCGGGAAGCCTGGCGGCAACAGTACTACCCCACCGGCCCGGATAGCGTCCGGCAAAATTGGGCGGATCATGCGAACCAGGCCTGGCAGCTGGTTTCTACTCAAAAGGAGGCTTGGCTACGGCAGGCTAAACACCACTCCGAAAAAAACCGGGTGGAATGGGCCATCCAGAACGCCCGGGTGATCCACCAGTCCGCCCGCTCCGCTTTAGCCCAGGATATCGCCAGCCGCGATGAAGCTATGGCGGAAAACATCGGTTGGCTGCTGGCCCGGCGCCCACCCGGCGGGCGGATGGTCATCTGGGCGCACGACTCCCACATCAGCCGGGGAGAAAGCCCCGATCCGCTCTACGACTGCTTTCAGGGGGAGTCTATGGGCGCCCAGCTGGCGAAACAATACGGGGACAATTACCGCGCTTTCGGCCTATCTACTTATGCAGGAACTTACAGCGCCACCCTGAACTTCAAAAGCCGCGACATGGTCCCGGTAGAGGCCTTCCCCTCCCCTGCCGGCAGCCTGGACGAAGCCCTGCACCGGATCAAGCAGGAGAAACAGACGGCCGGCCTGATCCTGGATCTGCGCCCGGCACAGGCTCAACCTCAGGAATATCAATGGCTGCTGGCTCCCCGCCCAATACGCTTCATCGGTTATATGGCGGCCGATTACGGCTATGAGGCTAAAATTGCGGTTCCTTACCAGTTTGACGGGCTTATTTTTATTGACGAGACGAGTTATTCAAGGGTGATGGAATAGAGGATTCGGCCTGCCTGGTTCCGCATGACTATGGTTTAGCTAACCCGGCAGTGGTATGGTATTTTAGAGCATATTTGGAGGCCAAACCCGTCGCAGTCGGGTAAACTTTGAGCTAGAAAAGGCCAATTTTCGCTTTCAAATCTGGCCACCAACCAGGCTCCTAGAGCCTGCGCAAACTTGCCCAAATGATTAGCCCGAACGCTGTAACGGCTGTAATTGTGCGCACTATATGGAACGTCCACCATTTGTCTCTCAGGCTCATCCAATCGGCGGGCATATCTGCATTGCCCCAGTTCATTACCATGCTATTGATAGGTTGATTCCCCAGTCTGGTAACCAGGCCGCTGATGATCAAAAAAGCAGTGGCAACCAAAAGTACAATGAAAATAGTTTTATTGCTTTTCTGCAAAAATGCCGATGTTAAGGTTATTACAATAGTGATAAACCCCAGAATTGGCATCAGTGTATTCAGGGCTTTTATTGCGTTTTGTTGCTGCTCCAGGTAAGCCAGAGCCGATAAATTTTTAGGGTTATAGCCCAGCGAGATCCCCAAAAGAGTGCCGGCAACCAGCCCGGCCATTAAAAGGTTGAGGAAACGAACGGCCAGTAGTTGCATTGAGGTAGAAGTTAGGGTATGTGGTGAAATAATCCTGTCAATGTAGCTCTAAATAGCATACCATTTTCATTTCCCCGATCATTTATTTTTGGCCATCAATTCTTCAGCCCATACCGCTCCACCAGCTCCCTGTAGCGCGTCGTTTGGGCAAACGCATTATACGGCGGCTGAGAAGCAGGGATACTGTAGGCCTTAAACCCCTTTTGAAAAGCCACTTCCAGGTAGTAATAAAAACTATCCACCTGCCCGGTAAAGGCAAAGGTTTCGGCCAGAGTGGAATAAGGATAACCCGTTACCGGGTCAACAGCTATGGCCGACCTCACTTTATCCAGGGCCAGGGCATGCTCCCCCAGCATGTTATGAGCCATCGCAGCCATGTTGAGCGCCTGTTGGCGTTTTTCCCCCTTAAGATTATTGTACTGGCTGGCCGTTTGGAATATCTCCGTCACTTTCTTATAGTTCTTACTGTAATAATTGCCCTGCATAGCCACAGTGGCTACATAAGGGAGGGTGGGGTCCATCTCAAAGGCGGTATTGGCCTGCCGGATGGCCAGGGCGGTATCGGCGCGGGCAATGCTGGCCAGGGCGCGCACGATATACCCCTGAGCGTTCTCGCCGGCCATTTTTTCGGCTTTTTCCACTACTTCCAGCGCTTCGTCGATCGCCCCCCGGCTTATTTTGCTATCCGCCCAGCCAGACCAGGAATTGGG
>JAGQXQ010000565.1 GCA_020436535.1 Phaeodactylibacter sp. | reverse complement strand
TCCTGGAGTTTCCAGAGTGCCCTCACTGATACACACCTCCCTCACTCATCAAACCGCTGTAAATTCAACGCTTCGATCAGCCTTACCACCTTTTCAGCATAATCCGGATCGGTCGCATAACCAGCTTTTGACAAGCCGGCAGCCCAGGCACGGTAGTCGGTAGTCGGTAGTGTAAACAAGGGTTGGTAGCGATCCTTTTGGCGCAACATCAGGCTGTGAGCCCGGAAACTTTCCCAGGCAGATGGGTAGATGCGGAAAAAATCCTTGTGGCTGTCATCCTGAAAATTACTGCAGTGGCCCTTCCGGCAATTGCGGGAGAAGCATTTGATCCCGAAGTGGTTATTGTTGTTCTGGGCGAGCGGGCTCTTGCCGGCGTCACTTTCCAGCAACCCCTGCGCCAGTTTAATACTGGCAGGGATGCCATACTTTTCCATTTCGGCCTGCGCCACTTTGGCAAAGCGGCGAATGTAAGCTTTTTGCCGTTGCCGCTTTTCCGAATCTTCGGCAATGAAAACTGCTTTGCCGTCTCCATTCAGGCCGGTGTTCAGGGCCGTTTCTTGGGGGGTAACGTCCGGGTTTTTACTGCTGAGGTTCATTAAAGGCTTGGTGGTGCTCAGCCGCAGCTCCAGAGTCAGGTTGCGCTCCAGCATCAGAAAGCAAAAAAAGAAGGCAACCAGAAGCTTGAGCCAATGGTGCTCTACCAGGCAGGCGCCTTGTTGGCGAAGCTGCTCCAGGGCATTGCGTAATGAAGTTAATTTGACGATCATAGGCGTAAAGTTTTTGGTGTTAATAATACAGGCGTTATAGTACGAACGGATGAGCGGCGAAAAAAAATTCTAAAAAGCCTGGAAGTTCCTAACCAATTGATAGTGAGTAAGCTGTGAAATAATGTTGGTAAGCGGTTAACCGGTTGAAAATCAGTTTTATTCTTTGGTGGAAAGAATATCTATAGCATAGCTTTCTGCGGCGTTATGGATCCAAGAAACGCCACACAATACCTGACAATTTGTGCTTCACAGAGCACTTGGTTATAATGCTCGGGAATGCCTAACTTAGGCGTCAAAAAAACAAAATGGCAAAAAAATTCCTACTATACGGTGCTTATGGCTATACCGGCCGGTTGATTGCCGAGTTGGCCCGGGAGAAAGGGTTGGAACCTATCCTTGCGGGGCGCTCCGTGGAGAAAACAAGGCAATTGGCTGAAAAGCTGGAAATGGACTACCGGGTATTTGGACTGGATACACCGGAGGCGGTTGATGAAGGGTTAAATGGAATGTCGATGGTGCTGCATGCCGCCGGGCCGTTCATGCACACCGCCCGCCCCATGATGGAAGCCTGCCTGCGGAACGGCATCCACTACCTCGACATCACCGGGGAGATCGCTGTTTTTGAACTGGCGGCGGCTTTGGGCCCCCGGGCCCGGGAAGCCGGAATTATGCTCATGCCGGGTGTTGGATTTGATGTAGTGCCTACCGATTGTACGGCTTTATACCTTAAGGAGAAGTTGCCGGGTGCGACGCATCTGCAGATGGCTTTTTCCTCCGGCGGGAGCCGCACGTCTCAGGGGACGGCTACAACTATGGCGGAGAACCTGGGCGAAGGGGGAGCAGTACGGGAGAACGGCAAGATTAAAAAAGTGCCCGTCGGGCATAAGGCGATGGAAGTACTTTTTGCAGAAGGCAAAAACCGGTTTTGTATGTCTATACCCTGGGGAGACGTTTCAACTGCTTTTTACAGTACCGGTATTCCCAATATCGAGGTTTATACATCGGTCCATCCGAAGACTTATCGGTATGTCAAATTGCAGCCTTACCTCAACTGGTTGTTGCGTACTTCCTTTATTAGGAATAGGGTAAAAAAGCGCATTCAGAAAGGCCCGGCCGGCCCTTCTGAGGAGCAACGAAAAAGAGGGAAAAGCTATATATGGGGTAAGGTGTGGAACGAAAAGGGCGATACAGCGTTGGCCCGGCTCATTACTCCCGAGGGGTATGATCTTACAGCTCGCACCAGCCTCCATATAGCTCAGAAAGTGCTGGATGGCAATGCGCCGGTAGGTTTTCAAACGCCGGCCAAAGCCTATGGTTCCGGCCTGATCCTGGAAATTCCAGGTACGATCCGGGAGGACGCCCAAAAATAGACGCCAGGCGTCGTTTTGTCCTTTGATAATAGCGCAACGTACCATTCAAAGGCAAGCACTAATACTGCTTTATATCCGGGTCTATCTGTTGCGCCCAGGCGAGGATACCGCCTTCCAGGTTGTAGAGGTTGTCAAACGAGCCCAGCTTTTGCAGCTCCCGGATGGCATCGGCGCTGCGTTTGCCGCTCCGGCAGTGAAGGATGACTTTTTTATCTCTGGATATCCGATCCGCTTGCTGGCTGATCTGACTCGGCGGGATGAGTTCACCGCCCAGGTTAGCGATCTCATACTCATAGGGTTCACGCACATCGATGAGCTGGAAATCGGCTCCCTCGTCCATCAACCTTTTGAGTTCCTGTACCTGTAGCTGGGGCACTGGCGCCTTGGGCTGGGGTGCACAGAATTGTTCGTAATCAATAAGCCGCTCGATCACCAGGCCCGGGTCTTTTCGGACCTTAAGTATCCTGGAAGTGAAACTCAAGGCGTCGAAAAGGAACAATTTGCCGCTTAATGGTTCCCCTACGCCGGTAGCCACCTTGATAACCTCGGTAGCCTGCATGCTGCCGATGATACCCGGCAGTACACCCAGTACACCGCCTTCCGCGCAGTTGGGAACGAGTTCCGGCGGCGGCGGAGTAGGGAAGAGGTCACGGTAGTTGGGCCCCCGGCTACCATCCTCCTGCTGATAGTTAAATACCGAAACCTGCCCCTCGAAGCGGAAGATAGAGGCATAAACATTGACCTTGCCAGCCAGTACGCAGGCATCGTTTACCAGATATCGGGTAGGGAAATTATCGGTACCGTCAGCGACGACATCGTATTCGGATATAATGTTCAGGGCATTTTCACTGGTAAGCTGTTCGTTAAATACTTCCACTTCGACATATGGGTTAAGGGCCAGCAACTTCTGGCGTGCCGCAGCTGCCTTGGGCTGGCCGATGTCCTCCATCGTATAAAGAATCTGCCGTTGCAGGTTGGTTTCATCTACCCGGTCGAAATCGATTATGCCGATCTTCCCAATGCCGGCGGCAGCCAGGTAAAGCAGCATCGGGCTGCCAAGCCCCCCGGCGCCAACGACCAGCACACTGGCCCGCCGGGCTTTCTCCTGTCCTGCCCGGCCAAATTGAGGTAACGCAAGGTGGCGGGCATAACGCCTCAATTCTTCAGGGCTGAGTATTTGCATACCATATTTTTACTATTGTGTTACAGCTGTATAACCAGCAGAGGCCTTGAGTTGTTTTTGGACACTATAAGGGAGTTAAAACAAGCGATTCGTCGAAGAGTCCAAAACTTTAAACATAATAATCATCTAAAGACTTTTTATTTCGGGATTAAATTTAGATTTTTGTGATATATATAATCGGTTTTTGGGATAGCCTCTCTCCGAACTTTTTGGAGGGAGGTTTTTTTATTCCTCATAGAGGATACTCTGCTTAAAGTCTTTTTGTAAGAGTAACTGAATATTGGTCAACACGATTTCCCCCATCGTTTTACACTTTCGGAAGCGTTCATTTTTATGATGATAAGCCAGTTCATCCTTTAGCTGAACGATCTTTTCATCGGTTGAGAGCTCATCCTGGACCATAACCTCCATCAGGTCGGTGAATTGGACATCCGATGTTTTTACCCGGGCGGCGATCAGGCTGCGTTCCTCGAGTTGGTATTGTTTCACTGTTTCCGGCCGCATGTGCCGCATTCCCAGAAAAATAATGGGATTGTTTTCCTTAAAGTACTGAGGAAGATAGAAACTCTTGCGCCCTTCGAAGGACTGCTGGTCAAAGTCAATAGCGCGCATTCGGAATTGAGAGCCTTCAATATCGGGCGTGATATCCACCACATAATTATAAGATCGCATATCTCCCAGCAGGCGCACGAAACATCGTTCATTGAATTTGATGAACTCCTTGGCGATGCGAATCTGGTTGAAGGTGGTATCTTCCAGGCTGCGCCTCATAAAGTCATCGCCGGGAATGCCGGCCACGTGCTCTTCAATGAGGGTATCCCGGTCAACCATAAACATGACCCGGTTAGGAGAGAGGATGTCTTCCAGCACCAGCCCGTAGATACGGGAAGCATCTGCTTTTTTGACGTAAAAATGGTCGTAATTATCGTTGAGGCGGTTGATAATGCGAATCCGAAAGGGCTTGGTATTACCGAAGGTGCAAAAGTCAATACGGGCTACGGTAAGGTGGTCTAACACTTCTACATCGCCATCTGTTTTCAGCAAGGCATAGATCCGCTTCATGGCGTCATTGATCTCCAGGCGGTCAGATTCAGAGTAGTAGACCGTTTCCCACAGCGTGTCGTTGCCCTGCTGGTCAATAAGGGGCACTGAGGATTGATACCTCAGCAGGTCCCGGTATTGAATGGTGAGCTCTGAGGCGCGACTATGTCGCCGCAGGTAATCCCGAAGCCGGAGGCTTATCGGAATAAGGGTCTTTTTCTTGGAGGGGACGTTGCCTTTCATCATGTCGCCAATGCATCTGTTTGTTTATACCGACGCGCACTTGGTTTTGTGCGAAGCACTAACCGCCCGTCCAATATATGTTGACCCGGGAGATTACAAGATTCTGGTGTGTCTTCAGCCAGGAAGCCACCGCCTGCCGGGCGTTGGTATAGTTTTTCAATAGGGCGCCTTTACCGGGGCCCCATTTGAAAACAAGCCTTTGGCGATTCAGTTTAGAATTAGTCTGCGCTGTGGCCTATATGTTTATCCTTCATCAGGCCTTCCAGCTCTGGAAGCACCGTCATATCTTCTATGGTAGAAGGAGGGTTAAAGGATTTACCATCGGCGATGTGGCGCATAATTCGGCGGAGGATCTTACCGGAACGGGTCTTGGGCAGCCGTTGTACGATGGCCACTTTTTTGAAGGCAGCCACCGGGCCAACCTTGGTTCGGACCATTTGCACCAGTTCTTTTTCCATTTCCTCTTCAGATTTTTCTATTCCACTTTTGAGGACCACAAAGCCTACCGGTATCTGTCCTTTCATTTGGTCTTCGATACCGATTACAGCGCACTCGGCAACGGCTGGATGGGAAGCGACAACTTCTTCCATTTTGGCGGTTGAAAGGCGGTGGCCTGCCACGTTGATGATGTCATCGATTCGGCCGGTGATGAATACATAACCATCTTCATCGATGAATCCTCCATCTCCCGTGAAATAATAGCCAGGATAGGCACTCATGTAAGAAGAAAGATATCGGGCGGTGTCATTCCACAGGTTGGGGAGGCAGCCCGGCGGCAGCGGTAGCCTGATGACCACTGCTCCTTCCTGGTTGGCCGGCAGGCTTTCCCCATCCGGGCTAACTACCCGGAGGTCATATCCGCAAACCGGTTTGGCGGCGGAGCCGGGTTTGATGGGTAACACTTCGACTCCTACCATATTGGCCAGCATCGGCCAGCCGGATTCAGTTTGCCACCAGTGGTCGATAACGGGAACCTGAAGCAGCTCGCCGCACCATTCCAGGGTGGCAACGTCACAACGTTCGCCGGCCAGGAAGAGGTAGTCCAGGCTGCTGGTATCGTACTTCTTTTTGAGTTCTCCTCTGGAGTCTTCTTTTTTTATAGCCCGAAAGGCAGTGGGCGCCGTGAAGAAAACTTTTACCTTATATTCTTCGATCACCCGCCAGAAAGTGCCGGCATCGGGCGTTTTTATGGGTTTACCTTCAAATAAGATAGTGGAACAACCGTGAATGAGCGGAGCATAAACGATATAAGAATGGCCAACTACCCAACCTACATCTGAAGCTGCCCAGTAGACTTCGCCGGGCTTAATACCATAAATATAGTCCATACTAAATTTCAAAGCGACGGCATGGCCCCCGTTGTCCCGCATTACCCCTTTGGGCCGGCCAGTGGTGCCGGAAGTATAAAGGATATAGAGCGGGTGAGTAGCTTCTACGGGGACACAGTCGGCCGGCTGAGCTCGGGAAAGGAGGCTCTCCCAGTCGAAATCGCGCCCTTCTTTTAGTGAGGCCGTAAGTTGTGGGCGTTGGTAAACGATACAACCATCGGGTTGGTGCACTGCTTCTTCCAGGGCGGCATTGACGATCTTCATATAGTCAATGACCTTCGATATCTCGATCCCACAGCTTGCTGCCAGCAGGAACTTAGGCTTGGCGTCGTCAATGCGAATAGCCAGTTCGTGGGGTGCGAAGCCGCCGAATACCACAGAGTGGATCGCCCCAAGCCGGGCGCAGGCCAGCATGGCGATCACCGTCTGTGGGATCATAGGCATATAAATAATGACGGTATCTCCTTTCTGAACCCCCTGGGCTTTAAGCACTCCTGCAAACATTCGGACTTCTTCCAACAACGCTTCATAGGTAAATGCCTGTTTCCGGCCGGTTACCGGGGAGTCGTAATAAAGGGCTATTTGTTTACCTCTTCCGTTTTCAACATGGTAATCTAAAGCCAGATAAGCAGTGTTGAGCATGCCTCCTTCGTACCACCGATCCAACCCTTCTTCATCTTTAGACAGGATCTGAGTTGGTTTTTTAAACCAGTGGATAGCCTCTGCCTGCGCTTTCCAGAAAGCCTGCGGTGAAGACATACTCTTATCATAGAATTCCTGATAGGTCATGATCTCATGTTTTAAACGCCCTGAGAGCGCTGATGAGTTATAAAGGATGCCAGGTAAAAACCCTATTAGTGAAGTAGAGAAATAAGGAGTGGGCTGCCCCGACGGGCAGCCCGTATTCAAATGCGTTTATGACGCGGCGTATTATTTACAGGATCAAGCCCCCTTGGCGCCACTCTTGATCTCATCCACTACTTCCGGGTTGAGCAGCGTTGACGTATCACCGAGGTTGGAAGTGTCACCCGAAGCCACTTTCCGCAGTATCCGGCGCATGATCTTTCCGGAGCGCGTTTTGGG
>JAGQXQ010000118.1:2595-8850 GCA_020436535.1 Phaeodactylibacter sp. | reverse complement strand
GAGACGTTGGCGCCGGTCACTTTGCCCTTTTCCAGCTTGGCGTCGATGAAGCCTTCTGCGTCCGGGTGTTTGATGGAGACGGTCAGCATGAGGGCGCCGCGGCGGCCGTCCTGCGCCACTTCGCGGGTAGAGTTGGAATAGCGTTCCATGAAAGGCACAATACCCGTGGAAGTCAATGCGCTGTTCATTACGGGAGTGCCCTTGGGCCGCAGGTGGGAAAGGTCCTGCCCTACTCCACCGCGGCGCTTCATCAACTGTACCTGTTCTTCATCCGCCTTGGCGATGCCGCCGTAGGAGTCCGCGCCGCTGCCGATCACGAAGCAATTGGACAGGGAAGAAACCTGAAAGTTGTTGCCGATGCCCGCCATGGGGCTGCCCTGGGGCACGATGTACTGAAACTTTTTCAGCACCTGGTAGATCTCCTCTTCGCTGGCCGGATTCGGGTATTTTTGTTCTATGCGGGCAATTTCCCGGGCGATGCGATGGTGCATATCGTCGGGGGTACATTCATATATATTGCCGTAGGAATCTTTTAAAGCATATTTATTGACCCACACGTTAGCGGCCAGTTCATCGCCATCAAAATATTTGACGGCCGCTTTCAATGCTTCCTCATAGCTGTAGGCTTGGGTTGGGGTGCTGGACTTCGTTTTCCGAACGGATGATGTTTCCATATTTATTAAAATGTTTGTTTGAACTGCTCTGTTTCGATCGACGCTCGCCCAAATTAAGGGCCTTAAATGGTTTTTTCAGGGCCCGGCCCCGAATAATTATCAACAAAATGTTGATAACTTTTCGGCATATTTTTAAAGTTATCAAAACCAGCGGATCCTATTGATGACAATGGCCAGCAGGAAGCTTAAGCTGGCAGTATATTGAATGTACTCGTAACTATTCATTTCGCTTATAGCGTTTATTCTGAATTCGGTATTCCCAGTACCATGCCCCGGAATACAGGAATCCAAGCTTAAAGAACCAGTCCGTCCGTCAATAAATGCCTTTACCTGAAGCTGATAGAAAAAAGTGCTCGGAAGGTGTAAAAAAATGAGGATTTTATTATCTTTGCACTCGCTTTGCAAAAGGGCAAAGTATTCTGATTTTTGGTCATTTAGCTCAGTTGGTTTAGAGCGCTGCTTTGACAGAGCAGAGGTCACTGGTTCGAATCCAGTAATGACCACCGTTTTTGTTATAGAGATCTGCCTTCGCGTAAAGCTTCGGCGGACATGGATCGCCTACGCATAAAGCTACGGCGATCGGAGGCGGGGTGTAGCGCAGCCCGGTAGCGCGTTCGTCTGGGGGGCGAGAGGTCGCAGGTTCAAATCCTGTCACCCCGACATTTTTTTTCATAAACCCTTTGTAATTCAGGTAATTACAAAGGGTTTTTTCGTTTATCAACATCCCTACTTCAAACCGCGATTCTCGCTTTGGCCAAAGTTTCGATTCCTAAGCCCGCAGGGAGTGGAAGCGCAGTTTTAAAGCTTTGATAAACAGCGTTTTAAGATCTTGCCTTCAAAGTTTTAAAAATAGGTTAAAAAGATTTTTTTGCTTTTTTGCGCTCTAAGACTTCATCTTATTAGGATCATGGCGGGTATCAATGACTTCTGCTCGTTAATTAGCCTTTTCGCCAATTATCAATATCAAGACCCTCAATATCTTTGAAGTGCTTCTCGTTGTTAGTGATTAGCCCCCAATCCTGCTCCAAAGCCTGTCCGGCAATCAATAAGTCAGAAGTTCCTATCGTTACCCCCTTTCGCCTGAGGCGCCCAAAGGCCTTTGCAGAATGATAGATAGAATTGTTCGTTAAATTTACAACGTTGCATTCTTTAAGGAAGCTCTCAAATTCTTGTATTTGTTTGGTGGCTTTTTTATATTCAAGGCCTCCCATAATCTCATATTGGGTAATTATGGAAATTTTCAAATTGGGATATTGCCCAAGGTAATCCCTGACCTTTCTAGCAACATCCAGGTCCCCTTTCAGATAATAGGAAAGCATGTCCGTATCGATAATAGCCTCCTTCATTCCACGTCAATTGCCCGGCTACTTGCCACACGGTTTTTGTGAAGATTAGTGGTTAGATCTTCAAATAAAGCAGGATCCATATCTTTCCAGATCCCAGCGTAGGAAAGAATTTTTTGAGTTTGTGGACTGGCATCCTCGAGGCTTTCTAAAAACTCGAGTACCTCCTGAAGCTTTTCTGACGATAGTTTGTCGAGCTTCTCTCTTATCTCTTCTTTTATCCTTTGGTTTGCTGTCATAGTTTCTGAGTTTCCCTTAAAGTTACGGAGTTTTTTCAAATATTACCCGGTTCCACGATAACCTTCAACACTTGTCAAAAGGTTCCTTCCCAATAATCTAGCTTAGCAATCCCTAGCGAGCTTACTAATCCTGCATTGTCATTTAGGCCACTTTCTAAGCAGGTGGCTATTCTTAAAATCATCATCCCTACCCTACTCAAACGCCCTCAACACCTCCCGCACCAGATCCCACCGATCAAAACCCTGCATACCATAATCCAAGCCACGGCGGACGATCACCAGGTCATGCGAAGGCACGACGATGACATACTGTCCCCGGTTGCCCGCCGTGGAATAAGCATCCTTCGGCACGTCGGTGCGGCCGTCGGGTACCAGCCACCATTGGCCGCCGTAGAAATTGCCGCGTTCGGCGGTGGAAGGAGCCGGGGTGCGGACAAAATCGATCCATTCTTCCGACAGGAGGCGCTCGCCGTTCCAGACGCCGTTTTGCAGGTAGAGCAGGCCGAAGCGGGCCAGGTCGCGGGCATTGGTGTACACCTGGCTGCTGAGAATGAAATCGCCGAAACGGTCTACACTCAGCAAGGTATTGCGCATGCCGATGCGGCCCAGGAGGGCGCGGCGGGGAAATTCCAGGTAGCTTATCGAATCTCCCAGGGCCTGCTTCATAGCCAGCACGCCGAGCAGGGTCTCGTAGTTCTCGTAATCCCAGTAGGCGCCGGGCTTGCGGATCAGGCCCCGGTTGCGGGCGCCTTTAGCGGAACTGGCGCCGGCCCAGTAGGCCAGGCCGGAGCCGGTAGCGTATTCCATACCGTCGTTATCCACTGTATACAAGCCCGAAGACATGTTCAGCACATGCCGCAGAGTGATCTCATTCCGGGGGTCTGTTTCCGGAGAAGGGAGTTTGGGCAGCCATTCCAACCCTAATGGTCCATCCAATGCCAGTTTACCCTCGTCCACCAGCATACCGATCAAGGAAACGGCGATGCTTTTGGCAGTCGACCAGGTGCGGGTTTTAGTTGTCACATCCACCCCCGCCGCATAGCGCTCCAGGATAATCTGCCCTTTGTGCACGACGAGCAGGCTGAGGGTTACCTGCTCGGGAGATTCGCGGTTGAAGGCCCAATCGGAGGCGGCCTGAAGAGCAGCCTGGCTTAGGTAGCCGGGAAGCGGCTGAGGGACAATGAGATCGCCGTCCGGCCAGGGGATGGCGGCGGGATTGCCCGGCAGGGGCGGCATTTCCAGAATGGGAAGGGACCCAATGTCGTCGAAAGTTTGATCCGGCGCCAGGATCACACAGCCGAGCCCTTCGCGGAAAGCCGCTCTCATGGTGGGGATTCCGTTTTCAGGTTTCCCGATGGCTACGGCTTTCCGCTGCCAATCGACCTCGTAATCGCCCCCTTCGGCGGCGCCTATCGGTTCTTTTAAGTAGGCCAGTTCCTGTTGAAAGACCTGATCCAGGCTGCGTTCTGAAGTGAACAGGCCGTTGCACATCAGAATGGCCTGTACACCGCGCTGGACCATTTCCCGGTTGCAGTTCGCATAGTCATAGGTTTCCTGCTGCTGGGCAGAGGCGGAGTTTATGGCAAGCGCCAGGGTAAAGAAGAAAGTAAAGAATTGTTTCAAGGCGAACGTTTTTTATATTGGTGAGGGTTGATCGTTGAGATTAGGCCCGTAGCTATCAATTAACGAGATGGTAACATTTTGGAATACATCTTTTCAGAAGCAAGATTGTATCTTTACCAGATATATGCTTAATTCTAGCTTAAAATAAGAAATCTTATGAAAAAGATCAGCACCCTATTTGCTTTTCTTATGGTCACCGCCTTTGCGATAGCCCAGGATAAGTATGCCGCTGAAAATGAAGGATGGCTGGTAGATATTGACCAGGCCTATGCCCTCTCACAAAAAACGGGAAAGCCCATCATGGCCAACTTTACCGGCAGTGACTGGTGCGGCTGGTGTAAAAGGCTCACCGCCAATGTGTTCTCCCAACCGGAGTTTAAAAAGTGGGCGGATAAGAACGTGATCCTGCTGGAACTCGATTTCCCCAGGAGAAAGCAAATACCCAACGAGATCAGACAACAGAACGCCTCCCTGCAGCAGGCTTTCAAAGTCAGAGGGTACCCCACCGTCTGGGTATTCAACCTGGAAAAGAATACAGAGAGTGAAGGGTACTCCATCGAAGCCCTGGGCCAAACCGGTTACACCGCAACAGTACAGGAGTTCACCTCCGGCGTAGACCAGATGATCAAGCGGTCGGCGAAGGGGGGATGAGAATGAAGGACAGAAGGATTGATTGCTGTTCATTCAATCATTCCTTCAATCCTTCATTCCTTCATTCCTTCAATCACGCCCCTGTGCATCCACTGCTGCGATACCCACCATATCGACGATCTGCCGGACGCTGGCGCCCATCTGAAGGATGTGTACGGGTTTTTTCAATCCCAGCAATATGGGCCCGATGATGTCCATATTAGCGGTATGCGCCAGTAGGTTGTAAGCAATATTCGCTGCCGACAGGTTGGGGAAGATCAGGGTGTTAGCCCTTTTACCTTCCAGTTTGGAGAAGGGATAGAACTGTTCCCGCACTGCCGGGTTGAGGGCCATGTTCGCCTGCATTTCCCCATCGACGATCCAGTCCGGATGCCTTTGCTGCAGGATGCCGGTGGCGGTTCTCATGAGCACTGCCGACTCGCCGTGGGGAACCGAACCAAAGTTGGAATAGGTGACCATGGCAATGCGGGGCTGGATGTCAAATGATTCCACTTTCTCGGCAACCAATTCGGCAATATCCGCTATATCCTCGGCATTTAAATAATGGTTGATCGAGGTATCGGCCAGGAATAAGGGGCCGAAACGCGTGATCAGAATATGAGTGCTGGCTACCTTTCTGATTCCCTCCCGGGGCCCGATGGCTTGTAATGCCGGGCGGATGGTGTAGGGGTATTTTTTGGTAACGCCTCCAACCAGGGCGTCCGCATCTCCAGCTTCCACCATCATGACGCCATAATAGCTGCGGCTGCGCATAAGGTCTCTGGATTCCAGAAGCGTTACGCCTTTCCTTTTTCGCTTTTCATAGAACAGAGAACTGTATACCTCTTGCCGTTTTGCTTCCTGCTCGTCCACCAGGTTTTTGGGGTCAATGATCTGTACGCCAGGCAAAGACAACCCGTACTCTTGAATGATGGCCTCAATGGTCTCCCGTTTACCCAGCAGGATCGGCCGGGCAATTTTTTCTTCCATGACGATCTGTGCCGCTTTGAGCACCGAAACATGTTCTGCATCGACCAAAACCACCCGTTTGATATCCTGCCTCGCTTTGGTTTCGATAATTCGGGAAATGGTATTGTCATTGCCCAGGCGCCGTGCCAATTCCAGCTCATAGGCGGGCCAATCGGTGATCGGATGCTGAGCTACGCCGGTTTCCATGGCCGCTTTGGCCACCGCCGGTGCAACAGTGGTGATCAAACGCGGATCAACCGGCTTGGGAATGATGTAGTCTTTACCAAAGATCAGATTGGCGTTGCTGTACGCCATATTTACGATATCGGGCACCGGTTTCTTCGCCAGTTCCGCCAGCGCCTGGACGGCCGCCAGTTTCATGGCTTCATTGATCTCCGTCGCCCTCACATCCAGCGCGCCGCGAAAGATGAAGGGGAAGCCCAGCACATTGTTTACCTGATTGGGGTAATCGGAGCGCCCGGTAGCCATAATGCAGTCTTCCCGGGCAGCCTTGGCATCTTCGTAACTAATCTCCGGCGTAGGATTGGCCATGGCAAAGATGATGCAATCTTTGGCCATTTCTTTGACCATCTCCTGGTTCAGCACATTGCCGCGCGACAATCCGATAAAGACATCCGCCCCCTTCAGAATATCCGCAAGCGAAGTATCCACAGGTACGGAACCATTCACAAATTCAGATTTCTTCCCATCCAGGTTGTTCCGATCCGGATGGATCAGCCCCTTACTGTCGTACATGAAAATATTGTCCTTGTTGGC
>JAGQXQ010000118.1:0-2526 GCA_020436535.1 Phaeodactylibacter sp. | reverse complement strand
ATTTTCACCTTTGAAAGGTCCTTATTGACTAATTCTATTGCATTCAGCAAAGCGGCGCCGCTGATGATAGCCGTCCCGTGCTGGTCGTCGTGCATCACCGGAATGTCCAGCACCTTCTTTAGCTTTTCCTCGATCTCAAAACAGTCTGGGGCAGAAATATCTTCCAGGTTGACCCCTCCAAAGGTGGGCTCCAGGATCTTGACGGTGCGGACAAAGTCATCTACATTTTTAGTGTTCAGCTCCAGGTCAAAGCAATCGATATCCGCGTATATTTTAAACAGCAGGCCCTTGCCCTCCATAACCGGCTTGCTCGCTTCCGGGCCGATATCCCCCAGGCCTAAAACGGCAGTACCGTTGCTGATAACTGCCACCAGGTTGCCCTTGGCGGTGTATTTGTAAACATCGCTCACATTTTTTTCTATGGCGAGGCATGGTTCGGCCACGCCGGGCGAATACGCCAGGGACAAGTCCCTCTGATTGGCGGTTTCTTTAGTGGGTATCACCTCTATTTTTCCGGGCCTTCCTTTGGAGTGATAAAATAGGGCGTCATCTTTCAGGGAGTTTCTGTCCATGTTTGATCATTGTTATTTTTGCAGGTTGCAGTCAACCGTTGTTGATGGTTGCCTGCTCAAGATAGCTAAGATAAGTGGTGAAACGCTCTTTTTATAATCTGCGGCCGGCGAAGCCCCGAAAACAAGGGAAAATAAAAATGCCAATGATAATTATCAATTATCTTTTAGGAAAGCTTTCCTAACTTGCCTGCGTTTATGCTACTGATCCTTAAGCGATTAATGAATTTAAAATTTTTGGCACCATGAAAACTAAAATTACCCTTTCCCTGCTCGCAACTCTTAGCATGGCCATTTTAAACGCCCAGGAATTTGTACAAGTCCCGTTGGGAGCTTCGTACTCCAACCAGGCCTATTACAATATTGGGAACGACGACATGGCCTTTCTGCCCAATGAATCCTGGGACCTTGCCTTCACTACCGCCGCAGATGCCGCCGGTATCTTCTATAACGAAGCCGCCACGGCCTCCTTTTCCGGGGAGGCGCCCGAATTGAGGCTGTACCTCGCGCCCACCAACGACTTTGCCGATGTCATTGACCCGGAGATGCTCCTCGATAGCCTGTACAATGAAGAGATAGACTGGGAAAACGGCGCCTTCAACAGCGTCAAAGAAGAAAATGACCCTGATGATTACGGTTGGGGAACCTATGATTCCGGGAATCAGATGATAACAGGCTCCAAGGTCTACGCTTTAAAATTGCGCAATAACAGCTGGAAGAAGATCTTCATAGAATCGCTGGCCAATGGCGTGTACACTGTAAAACATGCCGGCCTGGACGGCGCCAACGAGGCGACTGTCCTGATTAACCAGGCCGATTTTGCGGGCAGCCCGCTCGCTTTATTCTCCTTCGGTACCGGAACGGCCACCGCCAGCCCGGCTGATTGGAACCTGCTCTTTATCCGGTACCGGACAGAGCTGGACCCCGGAAATGGAGCAATTGTTCAATACATGGTAACGGGAGTTCTTTCCGGGCCGGGCGTGGAAACAGCCGAAGCCCGGAACATCGACCCTACAACGGTCAGTTACGAACCCTATCTGGATAGCCTGGACACCCAGCTGGATATTATAGGGCAGGATTGGAAATTCTTCGATCTTGGAGGATTTGAGTGGGTCATTGATCCAGAACGCGCCTTTTTTGTAAAAACACCGGACAACCGCCTCTGGAAAGTCGTTTTTTATAGTTTCGACGGTTCGAGCACGGGAATCTTCACCTTTGAAAAAACCGACCTGGGCCTCATTTCCGGCGTGGAAGCCCCTGCCAGCAATTTCACTGATTTCAGCCTTTTCCCCAATCCGGCCGCCGATGAAATGACCGTTTCCTTTTCGCTGAAGGAAAGGAGGGACAACCTGCCGCTTTCTATGATGAACACACTGGGGCAGGCGGTTTGGCACACTTCTGTCCGGGGCGACGCCGGCTTAAATATCCTGAACCTGCAGGCGGGAGAGCTGGCACCTGGCGTTTACTTCCTCAACCTGGGAACTGGCAAGGATAGGGTGACGACGAAGGTAGTCATTGAATAAGGGGAATACCTCTGATCCTCCTTTACGCCTTTGGCGTTTGGCGTTAAATGCTACCCATCAAGGGCGTAAAGTAGCCCTACCCCATACTCTGGGATAGGATTTTCTTTTAATCCTTCTTTATTTTGAGTAGATTTGTCTATACTCGAAAACCATTTTTCATTAACCAAGCCACCTGAAATGGACAAATTCCATTTGGACAAACAGGCCTACGAGGAATTGCTGAACCTGCTGAACAATCAGCACTTTACAGAGGTTCCCGGCTTGCCGTCAGACATGGAATTTCTGTCAGATGACTGGTGGCTGCGGGATACGGCCGTTATCGAAAACATCATCAAAAGGAAAGGCATGTGGGAGGTCCATCTCGTTTTTGCTTACTACCAGGAGCCCTATAAACTGATTAAAAGAGTGATTTCCTGTTACACCAGTAAGGCCAA
>JAGQXQ010000564.1 GCA_020436535.1 Phaeodactylibacter sp. | reverse complement strand
TCAATTACTTTGCCGAGCAGGGCGCCTTCGAGCGCGATCCTGAAACCGGAGTGTATCGCGTCAATTATGACAAGCTAGAGGCCGCCGCCGCCTCCCTGTCAGAACTCATTCTTACCCTTCAGGGCGATGGAGATTATGACGGCGTCGGCGAGCTGGTGGCCACCAAAGGCAAGATCGGCGAGCAATTACAGGCCAGCCTCGACCGGCTGTCAGATGCCTCCATACCGGTGGATGTCGTCTTCGAACAGGGGGCGGATGTTTTAGGGCTGGAGGATCTGTAAAACCCGGCCCAACAAATTTATTTGGTGTCGGAGACGTGAATCAAAAAATGCCGATGCAAGGCTATAAGGCGTCTTCGACGGGGTTGTGAAAAAAGGGATGGTACACTGATCTTTTAGGGTAAATTAGGATATTTCAGGATCTTAAAACTAAGATAAAGTGATCTTAATGAATCCTAACAAATCTTAATAAATCAGTGTACTATCCTCCAAGGGGCTTTTTGTACAGCCCGTGTCCCTGATCCGGGCTATCAGGCAAACTTTCCCCGTCCTCAGTATCTGAATTTGCCCTGAAATTCGTTACCTTTGCCCTTTGCGGCATCAAGAGAAACACTTATTAGTCCTGCTCTTTCAACCTACCTGTTTTAGCGCAGAGCCTACTGGCGGTTAGTGCGTCATGGGTTCCTATACACCCGGCCCTTTTATTCCAGGCAAATAATGATCCGATGAGAAGTTTTCGACAATTCACTCTGTTTTTTGTATTTGTCATTGCATTTGGCAGCCTTGGGGCGCAGCCGAGTTCCGGAGGTACTCCACTGAGTTTTTCGGAGGGTTTCAAGCAAGCTCATGGCGAGAAGGCCTTAACGGTGGAGCAAGCTCCCCGGCTGAACCTGAAGCGAATCATTAAAGAGGACAAAGCATTTATTGGCGCGCCTCGCTTTGCCGCGCCTCTGGCAGTCGATTATAGCCTGGAAAACTCCGGTGAATGGACGGAACTGGAGGATGGCGGCCTGGTCTGGCGCCTGAAGATACAGTCGGAGGGCGCTCTGGCGCTGGCTGCTTTCTATAAAGAGTTATTTCTGCCGCCGGGGTCCAAGCTGTTTATGTACAGCGAAGACGGCAAGCAGGTACTGGGTGCTTATACCTTCCGCAACAACCGTCCTTCCGGGCAATTTATGACCGGTTTCATCAAGGGGGAAACGGCGATCATTGAATACTACGAACCGGCGTCGGTAAGAGGGCAGGGGCGCCTGCAACTGTTCCGCATCGACCACGCTTATCACAAAGAGAACTACCGCGCCGCCGAGCAGCAACTGGAAGCAGCTTCTCTGCTTAGCTTTGGCTTTGGTACTTCTTTGCCTTGTCACAAAAATGCCAACTGTACGGAGGGGGATCCCTGGGAAACCCAAAAACGCAGCGCCTGCCGCATCATTATGGTCCTGGCCGAGGGCACGGGATACTGCAGCGGTACCCTGGTCAATAATACCGATGAAAATGGCGCTCCGTATATTCTGAGCGCCTATCATTGCCAGGATGGTTATACGCCGATGTACGACCTGTGGCGTTTCGACTTTTCTTATCAGGCTTCCGGATGTGCCAATCCAAATGTTGAACCTGTACCCAATTCGGTACTGGGATGCACCCGGCGGGCCGGAAGGCAGGAGAATGACTTTTTGCTGCTCGAAGCAACTACGATTATCCCTCCTGCTTACAATGTTTTCTTTAGCGGCTGGAGCCGGCTGCCAAACCCGCCCCAAAATGGCGCCATCTTGCACCATCCCAATGGAGATATCAAAAAGATAGCGCTGTACAATCAGTCGTCCATATACAACGGAGAGCTGGTTTGGAACTCTACAGTTACCACTCCGGCCAACCACCATTTTCGGGTGCCGTTCAGTGTGGGCACTTTTGAGCCCGGTTCTTCCGGCAGTGGGTTGTTTGATCAGAATGGACGGATTACCGGCCAGTTGCACGGAGGGCTAAATGACGAATGTGGGCCCGCGACCGGTTTCTTCGGCCGCTTCCGGTTATCCTGGGAGGGAGGGGGTAGCTCCGATAGCCGCCTGAGAGACTGGCTGGACCCCACGGGCACAGACCTAGATACGCTGGATGGAATGGAACA
>JAGQXQ010000563.1 GCA_020436535.1 Phaeodactylibacter sp. | reverse complement strand
AAAGCTGCCTCAGGTCGTCGAGCGCTACAGAGCCGGCAATGATGAGGCCGCTTTGGCCACCATGGCGCGCCTCACTCACTTTTTCGGCAAAGGCATCGCCGGAGTCATCAACATTCTGGACCCCGACGTGGTCGTCCTGGGCGGCGGCCTGGGTAATATCAACCTGCTCTACACCGAAGGAGTAACCGCCGCGAAGCAATTCGTTTTCAACAACAGCCTGCAAACGAAATTCCTGAAGCCCCGGCTGGGGGACAGCGCCGGCGTGTTTGGAGCAGCGCTGCTGGTGAGGTGAGGAATGGGAAAGCTCTTATGTCATCCTCCACACAAATGCTTTCAACTACCCAGGTATGTAGTATGATCGCGCTGGATATACTTGTACATTGGGGTAGTAGAAAAAGGCATTGATCCTTAAAAAGGGCCGGTTTATACAATCCGGCCGATGCGAACTTGATTCACGGTAAATTTAGCCGCATCTTAGGGACAATGTAAAGCAAGAGGCAACCCTGAAAAATTAGTGTTGTCCTTGATAACTGAATACACCCGACTAAAAATGATTTCCGTTGCAATTGTAGATGCCAAACGGGACGTGAGAGAAGGCGTTCAGGGCATACTGGAAACCAGTGACGGTTTCTGTTGCCTTGGCTCGTACGCCAATGGGCAGTCTGCCCTGAAAGGCTTACCGGATTGCCCTTCCGACGTCCTCCTTATCGAAACCGACCTGCCCGATATGCAGGGCGCCGATTGTGTGCGCCTTCTTCTGGAGGAGATGCCGGGGCTTAGGGTCATCATGTTTACCAACTCCCTGCGTGAAGAACAGATCTTCACCGCCTTCAAAGCGGGCGCCCTCGGGTACATTTCCAAAACCTTTTTTCCGTCCTGTTTGCTGAACGCCATCCGGGACGTCAAGGCCGGCGGTGCGCCTATGAGCCCTTCCGTAGCTAAGCGGGTAGTGACATCCTTCAGCCAGTTGGAAAATCCGTTGCCTTTATTATCCAAACGGGAGTTCGACGTCATGGCCCTGCTTTGTAAGGGATACAGTTATCGGAAGATTGGCGAACGGTTGTTTGTCAGCCCGAATACAGTGCGGTTTCACCTCAAGAACATATACCGAAAGCTAAAAGTCAACTCCCGCCATGAGGCCCTGATCAAGGCCGCCAAGGTGGGTATGGTATGAGTGCGAATGGCGCGCTGATTCAATTTTGGAACTATTGAGAGTTTTTTTCATACTAATCCGTATTTCTGTTGCCGGGAGATAAGCCCGGCAACCTTTTGTTTCGCCTACTAGCTTTTATCGCAGACATTAACCTGCCTTTTCATCAAACTTTACTTCCGAGCTCGCAAGAGGCTGTTAACCTCGCAATGAACAGCCAATAAACCTGTTTCATTCGCTGCTGCCGGCATACTGGTACAGATGGATGAAGGGGAATGCTATGCTTGCCATACCGGGCAGTTGCTGTGCCTCCTGCTATCGTGGCAAGCCCTACTCTATACCTATTTTTTAATCAAAATTCATTTCATGATGAAGAGGTTTTTACTGGTTTTGCCGATGGTTCTGCTCAGCCTGGCCGTGGCTATGGCCCAGCGCACCATCACCGGAACCGTGACCGATAACAATGGCCAGCCGTTGATCGGCGCCAATGTGATCATAAAGGGCACGTCTACCGGAACGGTTACCGATATCGATGGCAGTTATTCGATACGGTTGCCGGAAGACAGAAGTACTTTGATATTTAGCTACACGGGGTACACTACTCAGGAAGTGCAGATCGGCGCATCCAATATGGTGGATGTGACGCTTTCGGAGGGGATCATCCTGGAAGCAGCGGTAGTGACGGCGCTGGGTATCGAAAGAGATGAAAAATCTCTGGGATACGCAGTGCAGTCTCTGGAAGGAGACCAGATACAGCAGGTGGCGGAGCCCGACCCCCTGCGCGCGCTGCAGGGCAAGGTTGCAGGCGTTAATATTCTGGGGAGTAGTGGTGCGCCGGGTAGTGCTACTCGCATTACCATCCGGGGCAATTCTTCACTGCTGGGGAATAACCAACCCCTGATCGTGGTGGATGGGATTCCCTATGACAATTCAGAATACCGTACCAACCTGGGGCTGAACGGCGGCGGCGCCTATGCCAACCGAATGGCAGATATTGACCCCAATAATATTGAAACGATCAACATCCTTCGGGGGGCGGCCGCCGCTTCCCTCTGGGGCTCTCGCGCCGCCAACGGAGTGATTATGATCACGACTAAGACGGGGTCCCGCCAAAAAAAAGGATTGGGCATCAGCGTGTCCTCTACCCTGGCCTTTGAGGAGATCGCCAACCTGCCGGATTATCAGAATAGCTACGGCACCGGCACCAATTTTAACTACCAGCAAGTGAATGGATCCTGGGGGGCGCCTTTTGTGGGCGCCACGCCTTATGCAACCCTGAAGGAAATACCGCATTGGTATCAGGGGCGGCTGGGGTTTGACGAGTTGGATGGCGTTACGGTCCCCTACCGGGCCTATCCGGACAACGTGGAAAAATTGTTCCGTACCGGCGTTACTTCCGACAACTCCATATCGATTACCAGCGGAGGGGAGAACGCCAGTGTGGGCGCCACCATTTCCTACCTCAGCAATGAAGGTTATGTGCCCAATACCCGTTTTACCCGCGCAGCCTTTAGTGTAGGGGGCTCCGCTCAGCTTTCGGATCGATTCTCCCTGTCGGCCAACCTGAATTATACCCGGACGGACCAGGACGGCGTCATCTCGGGAGTAGGTGCACTGGGAGGCAACAACCCTTCGGCCTTTGCTC
>JAGQXQ010000562.1 GCA_020436535.1 Phaeodactylibacter sp. | reverse complement strand
CTTTTATAAGATGAACGCCATGCATATTGGCCTTACCAATGACCAGGGCTGGCGCATCGAGATCAAATCCTGGCCCAACCTCGCCACCCATGGCGGCAGTACGGAGGTGGGAGGCGGAAAAGGAGGATACTATTCTCAGGAAGAATATGCCGATATCGTACAATACGCACAGGATCGCTACATCACCATCATTCCCGAGATCGATATGCCGGGGCACACCAACGCCGCCCTGGCTTCTTACCCGGAACTCAACTGTGATGGGCAGGCGCCGGAATTGTACACCGGCATCGATGTGGGCTTCAGCACCTTGTGTACACGTAAGGATATCACTTATCAGTTTGTGGATGATGTGATCCGGGAACTGGTGGCGCTCACCCCCGGGCCGTACATTCACATTGGTGGCGACGAGACTCATGTTACTGCAACAGAGGACTACATTTATTTCATCAATAAGGTGCAGGATATCGTAAATGCTCATGGCAAGCAGATGGCCGGGTGGGACGAGATCACTATCGCCAGCCTGAAGCCCACTTCCGTTGCCCAGTTCTGGTCGAGTGCTGATCACGCCAAAGCAGCCGTTGAGCAAGGTGCGAAAATCATCATGTCACCGGCAACGAAAACTTATCTGGATATGCAGTATGATTCCACGACGGCCCTGGGCCTGCATTGGGCGGCTTATGTCGAGGTGGACAGTGCTTATATTTGGGATCCGGCTACTTTTGTTGACGGCGTTTCAAAAGAAGACATCCTGGGCATCGAATCCCCTTTGTGGTCAGAAACCATCACCAATATGGACGAAATAGAATATATGGTTTTTCCGCGCTTGGTAGGGCATGCCGAGATCGGCTGGACGCCGGCTGCCGACCGGAACTGGGAGGAGTATAAGGTACGGCTGGGCCATCACAAAGCGCGGTTTGAGGCGATGGGAGTTGATTTTTATCCGTCCGGATTGGTGCCGTGGGTGGAGGCGGTGAGTGAGAACATGCCTTTGAAGGATTAAAGAAAAGGGGGGAATCACGGAGGCCGACGATGAGGAAATATATGCAGGCGCCCATAGTGGTATTATCCGGATCGACCCCGTCCGAAAACAGGAAACTCTGTACTCAAAGGCCAAACTACCCAAGATGCGGACGCGTACTCAAATGATCATGTTATCTGCCCAAGGATTATTGTATTGAGTCGTCTTTAACACAAACGCTGTCCTCAGGCATCAGGCTATCTCTGGAACAACACCCAGTTGTTGCATCAAAAATAAGGTGTCGACTACCATATCATGCGCAACGATCTTGCCATTTTCCATATGATAACTGATAAAACCAGGTATGCTAACCGTCCTGTTGGTGGCCGGGAAACCATTGAACTCCTGTTTGTGGATACCCTTAAAAACAAAGGAAACGGAGATCATATCATCTTCGGCGATGATCTCTTTGGCCTCGAACTGGTAGCATGGGAAACTCGCTTCAAATACTTCGATGTGGCGCTTTAATTCCAGGTCCAGATCGGAAATATAACGGTCTAGTATTTCACGGGGCTTGGGTTTACCAATTAGGTCGGCGAGATATTGCTGAATAATGCGTTTGTTGGTTTGTGCTGACATGATGATTGTTCTTTAATTTTGTAATACTATGCGGGTATAAAAATAGAGGTAAATAGATTAGCTGTATTGTAAAAGGTGGACAAGTTTAGCCGGTAACCCTTCGCCCCGTGACTTAACTTCGATACTACCTGCTGGTTTTCCCGGATTTGCACCGTCGGGCTTTTACCGAAAAATTCCTGATAGCCTTTGATGAAATGCGATTGGTCGTAAAAAAGGCCTTGATCCTAAAACATCTGCCAGGACAAGTGACACAGAATTCTCTGTTACCCTACTCCCTGACACCCTACCCCCCATCCCACCATACCTTTGTGTCAGGCGTATCCCCCCCCATTCTACTCACCGCCTCCTGGTAGTGCGCCGCATTATCAATCGCTTCGCTTTGCGGAAAAACGAACCGGCGGGGAGGCGCCATGGGTCCCCCTGTGACGGAAACCGCCTCTTCCAATACCGGAAACCCCGTCCGCCGCCATTCGGAGTAGGCCTCCAGCGGGTCGAGCATGAAGTCCACCCACTTTTGAGTGAGGATCAGCTCCAGTCCCCGGGCTTCATCCCATTGCACTTTGGGGCCATTGAGCAATGCCTGGAATTCCTCTTCGGAAGGCATCTCCAACTGCATATTGCTGGGCGCCACCTCATTCCAGGCTTTGACGTACCAGTCGACTGACCGCCGGATACCTTCTTCGTAGGCTGCCCGGGCATCGCCCGCCACCCAACCCCGCCAGATGGCCTCAGCTCGAAGGAAGGAGGTTTCAGAGGAAAGGAAGTGGCGCTCTCTGGTGTTTCTACCCCCCATAAACCTGGGAGTCAATATACTATACTGTGCAGGAATATCCGGGTCGAACAACGGGTCGGGTTGAATATTTTGCTCCTCCTGTGCCTGAGGAGAGGAAGGAATGGGCGCCCATTGATTGAAGGCGTTTTTAGCGTAGAAAATC
>JAGQXQ010000561.1 GCA_020436535.1 Phaeodactylibacter sp. | reverse complement strand
AGGGATTGCTGCATGTAGGGGGATATGTCTCCGATCTCATCCAGAAATACGGTCCCGCCTTCGGTGGATTGGATGATGCCGGGGGTGTCCTGCTCGGCGCCGGTGAAGGCGCCTTTTTGGTAGCCGAACAATCGGGATTCCAGCAGTTGGTCGCTCATAGCGGAACAGTTGACGGCGTGGAAGGGGGCGGCCCGGCGGGGCGACTGCCGGTGGACGTACCGCGCAAGGTGCTCTTTGCCGGTGCCGGTGTCTCCCTGGATCAGGACGGTGGCGCCGGCGGCCTGGGCTACTTTGTAGGCTTTTTTGTAAACCGGGCGGATGCTGTCTGTTTTCAGGAAATCGCTTTCGCTTAAGTGCCCGGAGGATTTTTCGGTTTTGTGCTGCCGGATGATGGCGCTGGAGGTGGTGGCGTCTCTTTCTAAATCGACAAATTCCAATCCCGGTTTTCCTGTTTTGGTGTACTGCTTGGGCCGCACCTGCAGCAGGCGGGTGTCCAACCCCAGCGACCAATGGGCCAGGTGCCAGGCGACCTGCATGGTTGGGGTGCCGGGGGAAATGAAGAGGTCTACGGGCCGGCCTTTGTATTCGAGAAGTAAGGGCGTAATCTTTGATAGGATCTGCTCCAGGTCGATGACGTCGGAAACGCCCATGTAACGGGGTTCAACGCTATGGCCCGGATGGTTTTGCTTCAGGTAGCTGAGTAGAAAGTCCATACCGGTGTCCTCTTCTTTCGCCGAAGTGAGCAGCAAGTGCTTTTCGTATTGTTCCCCAAAAAAATGCTGATGGAAACTGGCGGTGGTGCCTTCTTCATTGACTTTGACTTTCCCGCCTTCCTTGATGAAATCGTGCCGGGTAGCAATCCAGGACATCAAAACTTTTTTCATATTGATTCATTTTTTGAATCATTAATATCATTTATTGATTCAATATAAATTATTTAAGCCAATGAAACAAGGCTTTTCTACCCTGGCACATGCTTTGGTGTAGTTCCGGTATTAACCACTTTGGAAAACATGGAGAGTAAAAAACCAACTGCAAAGCGGCAGCAGACGCTTAAGGATATTCTTTTGAACCATTGCCAGGATGCTTCCCGGCTAAATGGGCTGCTGCTCTTGACGCTTCCTACGGGGTTTGGGAAGACGCACTATGTGCTGGAGTATATGGCGGACCATATCCGCCAACGGTTCGGCCAAAGGGTTTGGTTCATTACCAACCTGAAGAAAAACCTGCCGGTGGAGGAACTGAAACAACGGGTCGGCGAGGATCTGTTCAACCGGGAGGTGTTATTGCTTAGTAGCTACTCCGACCAGGTGCTTCATTTCCTGAAACACCACGATATCCCCGATTCGGTAAAAGGACAGTTGAGGGCTTTCGCGCCTTTGTGCAAGGCGGCGGAGGCTTTCAGGAATGCGCCTGCTCACCCTGAGTTTAAGCAATTCTTGCAAAAGCAACTGACGGAAAAGGAGCTCGTTTTTAGAAAAGAGCTGAAGGGCATTTTGAAGCCGTATTTCCAGGGGGCCGCTAGTATGGAGGAACGGCTCAGGGTGTTGCGGGCTACGCCGGAGCTGCGGTGGGTGGAAGTGCTGTATCCTTCTGTTCAATTTTTCGAGAAAAGCGTTTTCTTCTGCACTATCGATAAGTTTTACCTCTATGTCGATACGGTCATCGGGCCGAATATTCAGATTACTAACCCTAAATTCATCGAGGGTAGTATTGTCTTTATTGATGAGTTCGATGCGACAAAGCAGAATGTTAAACGGGCCATCATCGAAAATGCCATCCGGTTCAACCAGGATATCCTCGGCCTTTTTATCCAGATCTTCTATGGGGTGCGGTCCAGGAAACTGCCGGTTTCCCAGATCAACGGGGCGCCAAAGCGGCGGCTGGATTACCTGAAGGGCAAATTCGATAAGCTGACGGATGAAGCCTGGCGGATCTATAGCGAATACGAGTTCCAGTCCCATTTCTACCATGAGGGCACGGATGGCGCGAATCGGGCATTTTTGTTTCATGATTTCGAATACCATACGGTATTCGAAGGGAGTGGGAAAGGAAAAAAGCCTGGCTTCCTGGCCCGGTATTACGATAAGGATGACCAGGTGAATTATATCCGGATAGAGAACAACCGGCCGGAAACCGACAATGAAAACCTGCTTTTCCTCCTCAATGACTTACGAAGCTTCATCCACCTTTTTTCTTTTTTCGTATTGGACTTCGCACGGGAGTATAAAGTGTTGCACGATGAACGGGCTTCCGAAGAGATCAGCATCGAAAACGCCATCCGTACTACTCTCGACCTCTTCGACCTGCAGGACAACACTACCCAGCGTTATTTCATCGGCCACATCTCCCACATGGTGCTCGTCAACCAGAATAATACTTCTACTGGTTTTGACCTCTCTCCGGTCAACCAGGGGTTTCGCTATTATGATATCCTCAACCGCAAGACCCACGATGCTACGTCTAAGGTAATGTATGCCGATACGCTGACGACTCCGGAGACATGGCTCCTGAATTTGTGCCGGCATGCCAAGGTAGTGGGGATTTCTGCCACGGCGGGCTTCGATTCTCCCATATCCAATTTTTCTTTGTCGCACCTAAAGCACCACCTGCGGGAGTGCTTCTTTGAGCTGACGCCGGCGGAACGGGCAGTGCTCCGAGAGGAGTTCCTCCTGAAGAATAGCCGCGGAAGTCAGAGGGAGATCCGGCCTGTCAGCATCCGGTGCAACGTGAATAAGAAGCATGCACTGGGGGAGCTATTCAAAGACAAGGAAATAGTGCTTCAATTTTTGCACCAGTTTCATGCCCTGAAGGACTTCGAGGTGCAACGTTATGTTAAAGTGGGCAAAGCCTATCTCCACTTTATTCAGCATCGCAATATCCATTCTTTCCTCTGCTTGCTGAATAAGTTTCCTCGTTC
>JAGQXQ010000560.1 GCA_020436535.1 Phaeodactylibacter sp. | reverse complement strand
TCCAACTCTTCGACGAGGTCGACAATTTCAAAACCTACAGGTTTAGAAAATTCAACCAATATATCAATATCACTCTCCTCCCCGGCTTCACCACGAGCAAAAGACCCAAAGATGGCCAACTCTTTTATCGGATAAGTGGCAAAAAGACGGCTTCTGTTTTCCCTTAAAATCTTTCTTGCTTCTGTTAAGTCTACCATCAATTCAGGTTTTTCCTCAATTTACAAAATATTGAGTTCACTTCCCAATACAGGAAGTATAAAATACCCTTAAAGCCTTGTTTTTCAATAGAAATAAAAGAATTGTTGTAACGGGAGGTACAAAATAGTTACAAAAGTGCTATCCCCTGCCTCATCAGGCGAAACCTCTGCGCAGCAATTCGAACAGAGCTCTGTTGACATAATAATTGCTTCTCCCAAGACGGACTTTTTCTACCAATCCTAACTTAGCCAATTTATTGAGATAGCTGGCCGCAGTATTGCGATGTACACCGAGTGCGCTTTCTACGAACGGAATTTTAGTATAAGGATGCTGGAAAAGGTTTTCAAGCAGTTCTTTTCGATAAAAGTTTGTCCCTTCCCGCATTTTGCTTTTATAAAGAGACATCAACTGCCTGATCTCTTTAATCAGTTGTATGGTCTGATAAGCCGTTTGTTCCACGCCTGTCAACATGTACATGATCCATTCCTCCCAGGCATTATGATCTCTGACACTTTGAAGGTGCTGATAATAGGCGCCCTTATTCTGAATGATATAGTGACTCAGATATAGCACCGGAATATCTAACAACCCTTCCTTTACCAGATACAGGATATTGATGATCCTTCCGGTTCGCCCGTTCCCATCATAAAAGGGATGAATACTTTCGAACTGATAGTGGATCACGGCCATTTTTATAAGTGGGTCTAGATCCTGAACCCTTTCATCATTGATGTACTTTTCCAGGTTTCCCATCAGGTCGAGAATTTCCTGACTATCCTGAGGAGGCTCATAAACTATCTCACCCTCATTATTTTTTAAAGTTGTTCCCGGCAGTTTTCTGAATCCGGCATTGTTTTTTTCCAGTTGTTCCTGGATGGCGAGAATTGTACGATTCGTCAACAACTTGCTTTCCCGGACCGCCTGAAAGCCGGTGATCAAGGCAGCCACATAATTGTGGACCTCCTTCGCCGCCGGTGTAATATAGGTTTCGTCGATGGAGGCTTTGAATAATTCATCGTTGGTGGTGATGATGTTTTCCACCGCGGAGCTGTCTTTTGCTTCCTGTAAGCCAAGCGTATTGATCAGAATGCTTTCGTTGGGAATGGTTTTCGCTTCCCCTTTGAGTTCAGCCAGGGCACGGCTTGCTTTGGTAAGTTGGCGCAATATGGGGATGGTTTCCAAAGGGTGATGGGCCGGAAGGGGGGTTAAACGGAAGCTTTTCTTCTGATGCCTCATAGTGTTGGTTTGAATACGCACAAAAAACAACTAAAAATGTGCATTTCAAGATTATTTCCACAAAATAATTAGAAATTTGTGCAAATCACAATGCTTTTTCCCTTCATCAAAACATCTTGCTTTGTTGCAATCCGCTGTTTGTTTCAGCCCATTTTAGGATTCCTGGTTCTGCTAATACTCCGCCCCTGCTTCTTCCCGCTGATAAAAAACCTTACCCACTCTCCTGATGTGATCAATCAGGTTCGGATTATCGATATGCTCAAAAATGGAAAGATCTATCATGTAGGGCAGCAGCAGGTCATCCAATTCGGTTTCTATTCGGAACAACGTTTTGAGGTTTAGGGCGGGCCCCAGTAATGTAAGGTCGATGTCGGAACCAGGCCGATAAGTTCCCTTTGCTCTCGAACCATAAAGCATTACCTTCTCCACTTCAGGAAATTGGGCAAAGATGCCGTTCATTTTTTCAATCGTATGTTCTTTTAATCCGTATTTCATAATTCTGCTCCAGGTCAGATAGCTTCCTTTCTTTTGATAGTTTTACTGCTTTCTCCAATTGAGCTAAGGCTTTATTATAGTTGGAGAACCGTTGATGCCATCGGATGTCTTTTTTCATCAATTCAGGTTTGCCTAAAACTACAAAATATAGAACCAATTTACAATGTACGAAGTTACTTGCTTCACGTCGAGGATGCAGGTGAACTTTACGTTATGAATCATACAACCCCGAGCCTTCATCTTCTTTCATGATCTCGATGAGCAATGATTCTTTTCTTCTCCCTCTCCATTTTTAGCAAATATTTCCCAATTTTGCCAAAAGCTCACAAAACGAAGCATATCCTATTTCAGCTATTGGCAAAGCTTCGATTACCCCTTCGGCAAGACAAGAGAAACCCTTGGCTCGATTTTTTATGACCTGGCGAAGAACTCAAAGCTTGACAGAAGAATTGTTGACGCTACCGCCGCCTTGAACGCTTCGCGCATGGGCATCTACGAGGTGCTCGAAACGAAAGGCAAGGTCATAACCTCAAAGGAATTACTGACAAATGTAATCTTCCACAGCACCTGCCTCACCGGATACAATGGCAAACCCGGAGACCTGATGTTCGCCAGGATCGTCCACAGACTGTCCGAGCCAAAAGGGCCTTCCCTGGCCGACCGCCTCCAAAAGACTCATGGCATCCTATACTATGGCATACACCAAAAAATCAGCACTTTTTATATCTTTAGTGAGAAATGCATGAAAAGGCTTTTATTTGCATCATTAGGCCATCTACTTTCTTCATTAAGAATTGTTAATAATTCCTCGCTCAAATTTACTCATTCAGGCAATGGAAGAAGAAAAGATTCAGCAAGCAAGGCCGGCCCCCGAAGATTGGGAAACCTGGAAGGACTACCGGCTGAAATTACGAAAAGAATCACCGGACAGGCTGGAAAATGGGGCCAAACAGCTGATTACGCTGATCACGCTGGTCATTGCCATTTATGGGGCACTGGGGGTTGAGAAACTCCAGGCGCTCCCATGGCATAGCCAATTGCTGATCAAATTTGCATTGTTCTTATGGCTGCTTTCAGCATTCGGTGCCCTGTGGGTTGTCGTTCCCAGCAAATATGAGCTGATCCCTGATAACACGAATGCGGTAAAGGAACTATTGGATGCAATCATATCCAGCAAACGCAAAAGGCTCAATTACAGCCTCTGGTTATTCGGCGCGGGAATAGTTGCTCTGGGAGTTGGAATTATCTTATCCTAATTTTATTCCGATGAAAAAAAAATATAAAACCGAATTTGTCAAAGTACCTGTTATTTGCAGCTGCGAGCTGAAGAAAAAACTCGAGTTAGAAGTGGAGATCATCAAAGGCAGCAGTGATGGGGAAACATTTACCGCTCAGGAAATTAATTGTCCTGATTGCAAAAAGGCCCGATTCATCATCAAAGTTCCAGGCAGGGTGCCGCCGGACCCTTTGGTCAGGCTTTCATTTTAAGGCGTTCAAAAAAGGGGGATGAGTAACTTATAAATATCTCGCACAAAATCAACAGGAACAAAACCACAAGTCAGGAGTAAGTTGGCGCCTATCGTAATGCCCCACCAATCTAACATAGAACAAGCCTTTTCAGACATCCATCTTCCGGAAAGAACCGACGGCTCCAGCCCGAAAAAAACCTCAGGCCATGAACTGGATTAATATAAGGATCAATGTTGATCACTTTCCCAAGATTCAATCCGAACTCCTGGAAGCCTACCGCGATCTGCGGTTTGAGTTAGAAGACGGTTTGGATAAGATCAACGCTCAGGAATGGGCCAACATGAAAGAGGCAATGGTGGAGATTCTTATAAAAAGCTACGACTGGAAGTCTCTGGTTGCAGGTGATGCTGAGCCTCGGAACATCGTCCTTCACCATCCGGGGCCAACTGTTCTGAATTTGCCCTGGCAGGAAGCCAATCCCGGGCTGGACTGGGAACTGGTGAACTATCCTAATTTATTTTTTTCTTACAGCAATGTCCCTATAACTGATGCCGGCCCGGTTTCCTTATCCCCACTTCCGCTCCGTGTTCTGGTTTTGATCTCCTCTCCGCTGGACCACCAGGGGCGGCTCGATTATGAGAAGGAAGAAGCCGCCCTTCGGGAAGCCTTTTTCCCATTGGAGCAAGCCGGAATAGCAGAATTGGTCATCACTTCCTCCGGTTCACTGGAAGCCTTGGAGCGGGAATTGAACAACAATTCTTATCATATCCTACACTTCAGCGGGCACGGCCACTATTTACAAAACCAGCCTTACCTCCTCATGGAGGACCCGCATACCCTTTTCAAAAAGGAAGTACCTGCCGCCGATCTCATTCAAACCATCCGGAAGAGCCGATTTGGCAAGGATCTCCAATTGGCCTTTCTGGGCGCCTGCCAGACCGCTCGGGGAGAGGGCGATGCCCCGGCAAACCAGGGGCTGGCCCAGCAGCTGATACATGCAGGCATCCCGGCGGTAGTGGCTATGAGCATGGCGGTGCTGGATACTGCCGCGACTGCTTTTTCTACTACCTTTTACCGCGGCATAGTGAAAGGGCTGGCCCTGCCCGAGGCAGTACATGCCGCAAATCAATCCGTCAGCCAGATGATGGCTGCATCGGAAAGCGGCAACGAGCTGCAGCGGTCCATACCCAGGCTGTATCTGGGGCGGAAAGTTGAACGGCTATTCAACCCGAACCCGAAGGAAGCCCGTAAAGCGGAAAAGAAAAGCTTTTTGCCCCTACGGAAAAGCTGGGAAATTAAAGGGCTGCCGGAAGAGGCGAGCCTTACGGCACAGGGGCTGCATTTTTACGGCCGCCGGAAGGCCATCGAAAAAGCAATACAGGGCATTCGCGATGAAAAAGGCATTGCCGTCCGGGGCTTCCGGGGAGTTGGGAAAACGGCTTTTGCCGTAAATATCGGAGAAAGGCTGAACGCACAATATGATGTTTATTATTTTGATGTAGCCACACAAGCGCCCGAGAAAGCTGCTCAAAGGCTCGGACTGGGGCACTACAGAGCCGACAGCCAACATCCTGCAAATGAGGAAAACTTCCAGAAGCCCCATCTGTTGCTCCTGGACAATTATGATTTTTTAATTCTGCATCCGGAAGGCAAGGATCAATGGGATGGCCTTATCGAATACCTGGCCGCCATCCCTGCTGTTAAGCTGATCTTGATCAGTACGTACGAAACTGAGCTATTCCCCAAAAACGACCTTGTCGACTTGCCATTGCCTCACCCGCCGACAACCGATTTCCGTCAGAAATTTCTGGACCTTTGCGGCAATAAGCGGGCTGGCAAAGGAGCCTCAGCAATAGCGTCCAAAGTGGAAGAAGCCTGTTGCGGTAACTATGGGTTATTGCATCATTTGTTTGATAAGGCGGAAAAGGAAGGCCAAGGGATAAGCGATCTTCTGATGGATGAAAGAGAAAACAAGAAATATGCTCTGGAATACAGTTTGAAGGCCTTTTTGCACCAACTTATCCAATCTCTGGAACCCGAAGTACGAAAAGCTCTGTTTTTTCTGGGCTACCATCCAACGCCGGTAACGGTGGCGGCCCTGAAGGCACAGCCTGTTATTGCCGATACCGACATTAACGACAGTTTAGATATTCTTCAGGGCATGGCTTTGATCGAGCAGGGCCGGGACGAGATCGTAGGAGAACAAGCATGGTATGTGCCAGACATTATCTTCAGGTACCTGGGAGTAGAAAACCTGAGGAACGATGAGAAAGACGTGCAGGGGTTTTCTCAGGAAGCGGCGGGCCGGTATTATGCAGATCTGGTGCAAAAGCATGACCAAAGAGGCCATTTGGAAGCAGCGTATAAATTTGCTTTTTTGTCAAAAAACAAGAAATTGTTCCTTGAGGTGGGCCCCACCTGGGTCGATCACCTATATGGTGTGCATCAATACGAACTGGCCCGCAAGATGGGAGAGGAACTCTGCGAACTCCTCGGAAGCGACACGCCGACCAGGCTTCACAACCGCCTTGCCATAACTTACCGAAACCTGGACAGAATCGGCCGCAGCATTGAACATTACAGAACAGGCATCCGAAAGGCTGGCGAAGAGGGCGATGAGGAACTCCTGCTGACCCTTCGCAGCAACTATGCCCGCGTGCTAACCAGCGCCGGGAGAAACCAGGAAGCCATGCAGGTGGCGGAGGAGGCCCTTTCCGATGCACTGTACAAGGGAAATACAAAAGCAGAAGCCGTCCTGTATCAAACACTGGCTTTCCTTCAGGTACAGGAAAAGTCAGCATACTCTCAGGCCATCGAATATGCCCAAAAGGCAGAACACATCTACCGGGAGGAAGAAAACTGGGCGGGGGCAGCCGCAACGCTGGCCCCACAAATCGAGATCCACCTGAGGCAGGGCAACCTCCCCAAAGCGCGGCAACTGCTGGACGAAGGGCTCGAACTGGCCGCCCTGGCCAAAGACCCTAATATTAAAGCCAGAATACAGTTGATAAACGCCAAAGAACAGTATATAAAAGGCAAATATGACGAAGCGTTGTCCGTACTTCGACCGGTAGTGTCATTTTCAACAAACAGCGGGGATGTTCAACTCCAGAATGAGGCGCAAAGCCTTATCAGCCGCATCCAGGATGAAAATAAAGAAGAAATACTTATCGACAGCCTGAAAAAGGCGCAAAAAACGGGGAATATTCCTAAACAGCTCCACCAGGCCAACACCCTTGCAGCGCATTACCTCAAAGAGGACAATCCGGCCAAAGCGAAGAGGGCATTGGAGCAATGGGCGCTGCCAGCCCTGAACAGTACAGAAAGCCTAGACAGCAAAAGTTCGGTTTATAACAATCTGGGCATGGCTTACAAATACCTGGGGCAGCCGGGCGAAGCATACCGGTATCTGCAGGAAGCCTATGAACTGGCGCACTTCACAAAAAACATCGATCAACTCTATAATACCTCCTATAATCTTGGCCAGCTCTTCTATGGCCTATCTCGCCTGCCCCAGGCACTGGACTTTTTATTTGAAGCTGCAAAGCATGCCCGGAACATGGAAAATTTGGACGGCGAGCTTGAATTATTAATGCAACTGGCTCCATTATCCAATCAGTTAGGAGATTTTGAGAAGTCCCGGTACATTCAAACCCGGATCGATGAGATATGGACCCGGATACCGAAGTATGATCCTAATGAAGGGTTTTAGAGTATCAATATACAACTTTGCTTTTCCCCATCATTGTACCCGCTGGCAACTTTTCCACTCTTTATCCGTAAAACCTTTAGAGCAAAAGCCCGGAATGGAAAGGACAGCGCTCCGCTTTCTCTGCTACCGAAACCATTTATCTACAAAAAATATAAGTAATCATGAAACTGATCATTGGCATGGCCAAATCCAATCTTAAACTAAATGACGGCCAATCCAGAAAGCTGGAGTTGGATTTTCTTCGACTGGCCTACGCAGTGCAAAGAGTGGAAGAAGTAGAAAAGGGCTACCTGATAGTAGCAACAGATAAGAGCAAGAAAAGAGCTGAGGGGTGGAAAGAAAAATACCAGCTGGATGGAGAGGTGGAGGTATTGGTAGCGAAACTAAATGAAAATGAACTCAAGTTGCTTAAATCCGAGAAGCAAGTAAACATAGAAGGCATGCTGGAGGGAACCACTGGCAAAGGCAAAAGTAAAAGGTCGATAGCTAAATTGGGGAAAAGTCTCCTCGAGGACGCACTGAAGCAGTACATCGAAGAAAAGGAAGCGACCACGGTTTGGGAGGGGGAATCACCACTGGGGATACAATGGGATTATTGTGGGCAATCAGATTCCTAAAAAGACATCTCCACACACGCACACAATCCCGCTTTTTTCCCTATTATTGCTCATGCGCTAAACCGGAAAAAACAACCAGATGGCCATCAAAAAATCCGAACTGTACAGCTCTCTCTGGAAAAGCTGCGACGAACTACGCGGCAGCATGGACGCTAGCCAGTACAAGGACTACGTGCTGGTGCTGCTCTTCATGAAGTACGTATCTGATAAAGGCGACCGGCTGGTGGACATCCCCGAGGGTGCCAGTTTTAAGGACATGGCCAAGCTCAAGGGGCAGTCGGATATCGGAGACAAGATCAACAAGATCATCGGGGAGCTGGCCAAGGCCAATGACCTGACCAACATCATCACGGTTGCAGATTTCAACGACGATGAAAAGCTGGGCAAGGGCAAGGACAAGGTGGACCGGCTGAGCAACCTGATCGAAATCTTCGAGCACGAGGCGCTCGACTTCAGTAGCAACCGGGCGGAGAACGACGACATCCTGGGCGACGCCTACGAATACCTGATGCGCCACTTTGCTACCGAAAGCGGGAAGAGCAAAGGGCAATTCTATACGCCGGCGGAGGTGTCGCGCATTATGGCCAAGGTGATTGGGATCGAGCGCTCGAAGAGCCAGTCGGAGACCCTCTGCGACCCGACCTGCGGCTCGGGCTCGCTGCTCCTCAAGGCG
>JAGQXQ010000559.1 GCA_020436535.1 Phaeodactylibacter sp. | reverse complement strand
TGATCAGGACGTACTTGTTACATTGGGCCAGCACGTGTTCCGGCACCAGGGGCAGTTCAAAGGGCAGGCCGTATTCGTCCAGTTTCGCGGAGGAGGTTTCCCCATTCGAGCCATTGTGTTCATCCTGGCTGAGCAGGTAGTTGGTTTCAAACCGCTTCAGCTCCAGGAAAACACTCCAGTACAAAGATGGATCTACATCTCCGATAATGGACCGCAAGTCGCCGCCGGTCGCTTCGATCTGCTCGGCAGTCTCCAGCTGCTGGTACATCAGCTGCAGGTTCTTTTTCTTTACGGGTTGTACCGCAAAGGATTTGGGCTGCCGCAACGACAGGTCGCCGAAAGGCAGGATGCGGTGCAGGATGATCCGGCCGCTCTGTTCTCCTTCAAAGGAATCCACCCCTTCCTCCTTCAGATAATCCAGGAATGCATTATACACCTGGGTAAACTCCAGGGTGGGCTCCCCGGCCGGATAATGCCGGTAGACCGCTTCCAGAACCGAACGATGGGCATCGCGGCACATAATCTTAAAGATGCCGTTTTCCACCCGGTAGAGCACTTGTTCATTCAGCGTGTAGGGTTTAATCCCTTCCACAAAGTCCTCATAGGAAAAAGACTGGTGAAAAGTAACGAAGGCCACCCTTCCCGTTCGAACGTATTCGTTGAAGCGGCGGCGTAGTTCGGGGCGGCTTTCAAGTGCCAGTTCTTCCAGAGGCCGCCCTTCGATGATGGACAACGCATAATTGGCGGTCAGGTAGGTCTTTCCGGTTCCGGGAGGGCCATAAAGAATAAGATTGAGGGGATGGCTGCCACCGGAAGCCGCCTCATAGTCCGCCTCCGGTTCGTGAGCCAGGTCGAGCTGCCTGGCCAGGCTTTCCAGTTCCAGGTACTGGCCCTGAGTGGCAACGTAATTGACTCCGGGCAGGCCGGCGTTGAACCCATCGAAGGTGGGTGATTGGGGCAGCATAACCTGTGTAATGGGGCGGTTCCAGAGGTTGTACTCTATCTGCAGGGGCACGCGAAGGCCAAAGGCCGGCGGTTTCTTATAAAAGGGCAATTCCGAACCAGGCACGGCCATCTCGGAGGGGTTGCCGGCAACAGTGGCCAGAGCGTAACAAGCGGCCCCCTTGCCGGTTTGCCAGATAATCACCTTATCCCCTTTTCGGACCCTGCCTTTGTGGGTTCTCAGCTCAAAAGTTGACAGGGCGCCTACCCGAAGGGCATCACGTAAGCGAAACACCTTAGGGTGGATCTGAAAAAGCCAGTATTGTACGGATTTTGCTTCCCCCATACTGCTAGTTTGCTTTGCGCCTAAAGTTAATTATTAATCCTGACGACCTGGTTTTATAATTCACAAAAACCGGTGAGGCCGGTATAGAAATGATAAAAGGAATAAACCAGGCGAAAAACATTATTCCTGCCGGGGAGTTTTATCAGAAACAGATTTCTCATGGAAGAAGCACTTTATACCTTTGCTCCTGACAATAGCGTTGCAGTCCAAACTGCCTGGGCCGCCGTGACCATTGCCCTGGGAGCGCTGGCCGGAACGGCCATCCTGTTGAAAAAAAAGGCGGGAGGCCTCAGCCATAACCAAAATATGCTGGCCGCCATGCTTCTTTTCTTTGTCATGATGATCAGCGCCGGTACTGCCTTTTTCAGTTGGCTAAAGGTCAGAAAGACCGGGCCGGTCGCCGTTTACAAGGATGCCGTCGAAACGCCCTACGGGAAAGCCGCCTTCAGCAACTTCAAAGACGCTTATATCTACGCCGACAACCAGCCTTCCCTGGTTAGCCCCGGCAGAAGCGTCAGAACCACAAAAATACTGGTGATTGAAGAACGGGATGGGAAAACGCACGTGATGTCGAAAGAGGATTATCCCGTACAGGAAATGCTTCCGGCAATAAAAAATGCCTATAAAGACTGGCAGGAAAAGCGATAGGGTAAATTATCTGATAGAAACCGAGCGGCGAATGACGCCGGTAAATGACCGAAGCTCAATGTCGTATTGGCCAGTGCCAAACTGCTTGAAATCTATTTCGTAAATGGTATTGACCGGAAGTTCGAAGACATCCTCTTTGAAAACCACATCTCCATCCTTACGACGAACCGAAATGTCACTCAAATTAACGCTAAGGCTTTCGAAATCAATATAGTATACACTATTTTCTTCATCTGCGTAAAAAGCCCAATTGTCATTGTTCAGTTCCAACAAACCCGCAGAGGTGGAAGCCGTAGCGGTTTCGAAAGAAGAAGATTGGGCAATACCAACTGAGAAAACGANNAAAAAGAGAGGAGATTAAGAGGGTAAATTTCCGCTGCATGATAATTAAGTCATTTTGTAAACATCCATGAGAGTATGACTGCAAATATAGATATTAATCCCAAACGAAAAAAATAACTTTTGAAACCGGAAATGTTTTTTTGCATCCCGCCGACATCCCCGGTAGGAATCAAAAAAAAACGTTCTCTCCACAGAATTTCCATTGGTTTTTTGAAGATTTCAGGAATTTTGTTTCAAGGTCAAAGTATATTTTTTTTGTTAAGAAAGTGTTAAAAAGACACTATGCTTATTTAAATAGCCAATTCCCTCTCCAGCAGGTCTTTGATGTTGCCATACACGACAGGGCCGGTGTCCAGGAATGCCTTCAGGTGCCGCCACTCGGCGTATTCGATCTCTTCTTCGGCTTGCGGCATCAATGTTTCTCTTTCAGCTTTCATCCGATACCAGTAAGTGTATTTGAGAATACGCCGGTTTTTCCTATCCCGATAGGTGTGATAGGTAATGCCCAGATAGTCGCCCAGCTCAACTGAAGAAAGCCCGGTTTCTTCCAATACTTCCCGAACAGCAGCCTCTTCACGGCTTTCGCCCTTATCGATTTTGCCCTTGGGCAAGTCCCAATGATCCCGCTTAAAGATAAGCAGAACTTCTCCTTCTGCTTCTTTATTGTGAACCAGCCCGCCGGCCGCCTCGATGATCCTGAAATGGCTGGCAAAATCGCTGAAGAGTTGATGGGCATCTTCTCCATAGACCGTTACCGAATCAAAACGGGTGTTTTTTTCCAGCATATCCAGGTAGTTGAGAAACAACCGGGAATTGCCAGGATAGCGGGCCACAATTTTTGTATCGTCGACAAATGGCGCACCGCCGGCTTCCTCCGTATTGGCCAGGAAGAGTGGCGTCCCGTTGATATAGATTTTGTACATTGCAGTCGTTTAATTATTACCGCGTCGACTCGTTCCTAACGCAAAGGATTGAAATACCGTATATGAATATAGCATCAGAAATAGCTAAAAGGCTGCTGCAAATAAATGCAATAAAACTGACTCCTCAAAACCCATTTACCTGGGCTAGTGGAATGAAGTCCCCCATTTATTGCGACAACCGCATCGTCCTCTCCTATCCGGGCATCCGCCGTTTTATTATCGAAAGTTTTGCCCAGAAGGCCGAAGCGTTCAAGCCATTTGACACCATCGCCGGCGTAGCCACCGCCGGCATCGCCCACGGCGCACTGCTGGCCGAACAGCTGGCGATGCCGTTTATCTACGTCCGTTCAAAACCCAAAGGGCACGGCCGCCAGAACCAGATCGAAGGAGAACTGCGGCCCGGCGCCCGCGTGCTGGTCATTGAAGACCTCATCTCCACCGGCGGGAGCTGCCTGAAGGCAGTGGAGGCTTTGCGCGATGCTGGTTGTGAAGTATCCGGCGTACTGGCCATTTTCACGTATGGTTTTAAAGAAGCCGCCGAGGCCTTCAACAGCGCCGGCTGCCCCTTCGACACCCTCAGCTCCTACCCTATCCTGCTGGAGGAAGCCCTCCGGGAAAATCACATCGGGCAGGAGGAACTGGCAACGCTACAGGAATGGAGGGAAAACCCGGGGGGATGGGGAAAGTGATGGAGCCATGGTTGCATTGCCCCATTGTTAGTCAGCCGGAGCCCGTAAACCAAGGGCAAGGGAACCAGCAAGCCGTTAAAAGGAGAATTCCGGACGTTTTCATGTCGAAAACCTAAAGGGGAGACAAACCAGAATTGCAACCAGTGAAACCCTGAGCACCCCCTAACCTACTGTTTCTGAAGGGACTAAATTTTAGAAATTTCAGCTTCTTTCTGCACTTGAGCTTGCATTTATTTTTATCTTTGCCGGTCGATTGAGCGCCGCTTTTGCCGGGTGGCTAGCGGTCGTGATATTTCAAAGTCAAATGAACGGAATGTCTGTCATTACACCCAAGGCTGAAGCCTTTCTGGAAAAATACTTGAACAACGCCTCACCCACCGGTTTTGAGGCGCCGGGGCAACAACTCTGGCTCGAATATATAAAGCCTTTTATTGATGAGTGGCACCTCGACAATTACGGAACTGCCTATGGGGTGGTTAACCCCGGTAAGGACTTCCGGGTAGTGATCGAGGGGCATGCCGACGAAATCTCCTGGTTCGTACACTATATTTCCGATGACGGATTTATCAACGTGATCCGCAATGGCGGGTCCGACCATCTCATCGCCCCCTCCAAACGGGTTAATATCCATACTAAAAAGGGTATCGTGAAAGGCGTCTTCGGCTGGCCGGCCATTCACATGCGCCGGGGAGAGGACGCTACGAAGATGGTGCCTAAACCGGAAAATATCTTTATCGATGTAGGCGCCAAAGACAAGGACGAGGTACTGGGCATGGGCATCCACGTAGGCTGTGTAATCACCTATGAGGATGAGATGTGCATACTTAATGGCCGGTACTACGTAGGGCGGGCGCTGGACAACCGAATGGGTGGCTTCTGCATTGCCGAGGTGGCGCGCCTGCTCAAAGAAAACAAAGTAGAGCTGCCATTTACGCTTTATCTGGTCAATTCCGTACAGGAAGAGGTGGGCCTGCGGGGGGCAGAAATGGTCGCTCAGTCCATCAAGCCCAATGTGGCGATCGTTACGGATGTCACGCACGATACGCACACCCCTCTGGTCAGCAGCAAAAAGAATGGTGATGTAAAAAGTGGTAACGGCCCTTCCGTGACCTACGCTCCCGCCGTTCACAACAAGCTGCTCAGCTTGATCATCGATACAGCCGAGGAAAAGAAGATACCTATTCAGCGGGAAGCGGCCTCCCGCCGCACCGGCACCGATACCGACGCTTTTGCCTATTCCAACGGGGGCGTGCCTTCCGCCCTGATCTCATTGCCTCTGCGCTATATGCACACCACCGTGGAGATGGCCCACAAGGAAGATGTTAGCAATGTGATCCTGTTGATCTATGAAGTGCTGCAAAAAATTGAAAACGGGCATAATTTCAAGTACTTTTAGGGATAGCTTATCCCGCTTATGCCATTGATCCGGGCCATTATCAACCTCATTTTGTACAGCAACCTTTGGATTGCCGTGGCTGCGCTGGCCATGGCGGCCCAAACACAGTTGTTACTCAACGGCCAGGTTCAGCCTACCCCTTTGCTGGGTTTCATCTTCTTCGCCACCCTCTTCTTATACGCTGTGCACCGCATCGTAGGGCTCGAAAAGGCACAGCCTTTTCTTAAAAAGGGCCGTTTTTTTGTCATCTCGCGTTTCCGGAGCCACATCACTTTCTACGCTATTGCTGCCGGTTTGGGCGCGGCTGTATTTTTCCTTCAATTATCGTTCCGGCTACAGCTGGCCGCCGTGGCGCCCAGCCTGATCGCATTGGGGTATGTATTGCCCTTTCTCAGTGGGCGGCGGCGCCTGCGCGACCTCAGCTACGTCAAGATATTCCTCATCGCTATCGCCTGGAGCTGGATCACCGTGCTGCTACCCGCTCTGGAACTGGGCATGGGTTGGAGCATTCCGATGTTGATAATGCTTCTGGAACGCGCTTTTTTCATTTTTGCCATCACCCTGCCCTTCGATATTCGCGACCTGGAAGTGGACGCTTACAACCAGGTAAAGACCCTGCCCGCCCAATTAGGCTACCGGCGCACCAAGGCGCTGGCCCTCGCTTGCCTGCTGATAATGACAGCGCTGGCCGGATTGAACTACCATATTGACGTTTATGGTGCCGGCGTCTTCTCCGCCCTGCTGCTTTCGGCCCTGATCGCCTTCGCCCTGATCTACTTCGCAGATAAGGTGAAACACGATTATTATTTCAGCGGCCTGATTGACGGGGCGATGGTGTTGCAGTTTGTATTGGTGTGGGGGTTGGGGTAGGTGGGGGAGTAATTTTGTTGGATGGTTAGATTGCTGTGGATGGTTGCATTGTTGGTCGAAGGCGGGGCATAATATAGCCATGCCCCAGTCAGCCCCCGGATCAACCATTTAACCAGCGCCCTCTCTTACCGTTCAAACCGCGCCAGCTTATTCGGATAGTCCAGTGTGAGGCGGAAGTACTGCAGGGCATTGCCGCCGATGGCGCCCTCTACCGGCTGCCCGGAAAAACGGGACCAGTGCTGGGTGTACTCCACATCCGGGCGGGAGCAGAACCATACCGGGCCGACAGTGTGGCCGGCGATGGTGACTTCGGGGACCTTGATCATTTTGATATTGCCCATTTCGCTGTCGGCCTGCTCGATAACCTGCCACTCGGGGTGGTAGGAGCGCCAGGCCTCAAAGAAGGATTCGGTAATGAAGGAGGTCGCCAGATAATTGCCGGTATTGTCTTCCAGGGCAACGCAGGCTGCCGGGGTGGGCAGCAACTTGGCGCCCGTATCCAGGATGACAGAGAAGGCTAGGCCATCTACTTCCATGGTGATAACCGGCAGGTTGGAAATGCGGTGGCCGGTGGCGCTTTCGCGAAATTTTACAGGAATGGTATGTGCTCCGAGAGGAGAGAGCGGAGGGGTGTTGCAATGTAATTCCTGCTCCAGGTAATCCAGAGTCCAGCTGTAAGAACTGAACCAGGTTTGCCCTAAGGCGCCCTGCGTTCCTGCGGGAAGGTTGCCCTGCCCCATCGGCAGGATGAGGGCCTCCTTTTTGCCGGTGATAGGAAGGTTGCCACCCGACAAGATCGGGTCCAGTTCGACAAATTGGTTACCGGCCTCATCGATCATTTCCGGTATTCCCAGATCAATAATCGCCTGATTGGTAACAAAGGTGCCTCCGGCCGTATTGGCCAGAAGATTCAGTTCCCCGCCATTGGCATGAAATGAAGCCACCATGAGGTTATTGCTGAAGGAAACCGGTATCTGGCATGCTTGTCCATGCTGAGCGAAGCTGTAAGCGGCCACAAAGGCCAGGATCAGGGTGAAAAAAGTTGTCTTGCGAGCCATTTGAGTAGTTACTTTTAGTGTTCCATAATAAATCTCGTTTCTCCGGGCTCGCGAACACAAGAATAATGAAGATCGGTGTTTTGTATTTGATGTAGTGTAGTAGTAAATCAATCTTCATATTCTTCAACAGCCATCTGTGCTTCCTCCCATTCGTCCATGGCGGTTTCCAGGAGTTTTTGTTTGTCCTGGTATCGCTGGGTGGTTTTCACAGCATCCTCGCTTTCGTAAAAGCCAGGCTGGGCCATTTTCTTTTCCAGGGTATCAATTTCTTCTTCCAGGCGTTGCACTTTCTTTTCGGCATTGCTGACCGCGCGCATCAGCAGTTTGCGCTCTTCAAAGCTCAGCTCTTTTCGGGGAGCAGCTCCCCCACCAGCCTTGGCCGATTTCGTACTGAGCTCGACTTCGCGCATATTATCGAGTTGCCTTTTTTCAAGGAATGCATTGACATCGCCTATGTAGTCGTACAATTGATGGTCTCTGAATTCGATCGTGCGGTTCGTTAACCCACTGAGAAACTCTCTGTCATGGGATACTACAATAAGCGTGCCATCGTAATCCTGGATGGCTTTTTTGAGCACATCCTTCGACAACATATCGAGGTGGTTGGTGGG
>JAGQXQ010000558.1 GCA_020436535.1 Phaeodactylibacter sp. | reverse complement strand
TTCTAGGGAATCCGGATTATATGGCCATTTCGTACGGAGGATACAGACATCGCGATCACGATATTGAGCCAACTGTGGAGGAGCTCAAAGAAGACATGAAGATCTTATCTGCGATGGGGATTAAAGTTTTACGTACTTACAAAGTTCACCTGCCGCATGCCTCTAACGTATTAAAAGCAATAAGTGAACTGAAGAAAGAAGACCCTGATTTTGAAATGTATGTCATGCTGGGCGCCTGGATCGATTGTAAGAATGCATGGACCGACAAGGAGCCTGATCACAATGCGGAAAGCGAAAGAAATGAAGTTGAAATTGCAACTGCTGCCGCTTTGGCAAATGAGTATCCGGATATTGTAAAAGTACTGGCAGTTGGCAACGAAGCTATGGTTAAGTGGGCCGCCAGCTATTATGTTCAACCCGGAGTGATCCTCAAATGGGTCAATCATCTGCAAGGCTTAAAGCAATCCGGCCAACTTCCGAAAGACCTCTGGATCACCAGCTCCGATAATTTTGCCTCCTGGGGTGGCGGCGGGGAGGAATACCATGTCGAAGACCTGGAAAAACTGCTGCGGGCCGTTGATTTTGTGTCCCTTCACACTTACCCCATGCACGACACCCACTACAACCCTGATTTTTGGGGTATTTCCAAAGAGGAAGCCGGCCTGCCAAAGCGGGAACAGATCGCTGCCGCCATGGAAGGGGCTCGGGATTACGCCATCTCGCAGTATCAAAATACAGCAGACTATATCAAAAGCCTGGGTATAGACAAACCGATCCACATCGGTGAAACGGGCTGGGCAAGCGCCTCGAATGAGCTCTACGGGCCGGAGGGCTCCAAAGCCACTGACGAGTACAAGGAGGCCCTCTATTATCAGTACATGCGAGACTGGACCAATGAAGCCGGCATTTCCTGTTTCTACTTTGAGGCTTTTGACGAGCACTGGAAAGACGCCCAAAACCCGGGCGGTTCGGAAAATCACTTTGGGCTATTTAAGATTGACGGGCGGGCCAAATACGTGGTATGGGATTTAGTAGATAAAGGTGTTTTTGAAGGCTTGGGCAGAGGAGGCCAACCGATTTCAAAGACCTACGACGGAGACGAAGCCGCCCTGCTCGAAGAAGTCCTCACACCACCTGTAAAAGAGTAACCTTCTTTGACAAATCCTGTGGACAGGATTTGTCAAAGAACCAACAGTAATAAGCAGTTCATCTTCCTGGACAGTAAATTCCAAAACATGAAAAATGAAAAGGCTCTATCCCTATAGTTTCACATTGTTATTTGTGATTATGTTCAGTGCTTGCACCTCCGACAATGCCCTGAAAATAGAGGTTTTTGAAACCTCTGCCAGTGGCAATCAGCTCAAAAAATTAACGGAATTTTCTTCCGGAGAAAATGCGGCTACCATCAAATTGCTGCCCAATAAAACCTTTCAAACCATCACCGGATTCGGCGGCTCCTTCACCGAAGCATCCGCTTACCTGTTGAACGAACTGGGCCAGGAGAACCGCAACCGAATTTTAGAGGCTTATTTCGGAGAAAGCGGAGCTAAGTATTCCCTGGCCCGCACCCACATGAATTCCTGTGATTTCTCCCTGAGCCATTACTCCTACGCGCCGATGGAAGGCGATACGTCCCTGGAGCATTTCTCCATTGAAGAAGACCGCGACGATCTCATTCCGATGATCAGGGAGGCCATGGCGGTATCCAAAGACGGATTCAAGATCATCTCCTCGCCCTGGACGGCGCCCCCCTGGATGAAGGACAACAACGATTGGCGGGGCGGTAAGTTGTTGCCCGAATATTACGATACCTGGGCTTTGTTCTTCTCGAAATACATCGACGCGTACAAAGCCGAAGGGATCGATATCTGGGGGTTCACCGTGGAGAATGAACCGCTGGGCAACGACAATAACTGGGAGAGCATGCACTTCAGCCCGGAAGAAATGACCCTTTTTGTGCAAAACCACCTGGGCCCCAAACTGGAGGCCGACGGCAAAGGCGACGTAAAGATCCTGGGCTACGATCAAAACCGGGAGCATTTGAAGGAGTGGGTGGATGTGATGTTCAAAGACGAGGCCTCCTCAAAGTATTTCGACGGCACCGCTGTACATTGGTACGCCAGCACTTACGAGGTATTCCCGGAAGCCTTGCAATATGCCCATAACAAAGCCCCCGACAAACATTTGATCCAATCCGAAGCCTGTGTGGATGCGGAGGCGCCCAAATGGCAGGACGATGCCTGGTACTGGAGCAAGGAAGCAACCGACTGGGGCTGGGATTGGGCGCCGGAGAAGGACAAACCGCTCCATCCAAAATACGTTCCCGTATACCGCTACGCCCGCGACATCATCGGTTGCCTCAACAACTGGGTGGACGGCTGGGTGGACTGGAATATGGTGCTGGACCGGCAGGGCGGGCCCAACTGGTTTAAGAACTGGTGTGTGGCGCCGGTGATCGTCGATCCGGAAAAGAATGAAGTATATTTCACCCCAATCTATTACACGATGGCTCATTTCAGCCGGTACATCAGGCCGGGAGCAAAAAGGATAGGACATGAACTTTCGGATGATAAGCTGATGGCCACCGCTGCTCAGAACTCTGATGGTTCTATTGTTGTAGTGATATTGAATCAGGAACCCGAGGCCAGGAACCTGGCTCTCTCCTTTGGGGAAAGAACAGCAGAGATAGCGATAAGCCCGCAAGCTATACAAACCATCGTCATTCCTAATCAATAAATTATTCCAACTAAACCACCATGACTCAACACAAAACCGCTGCGAAGGATAAGGTACCCTTGTTGCAAAAGGCCGCCTTTGGCGCCGGCCACCTGGTCAATAACTTACTACCGGGCGCGCTGGGCGTTTTTATGTTCTTTTTACTTACAGCCTTTGGTATGGATCCCTTTTTAGCTGGCTTACTGGGGGGCTTACCAAGAATCTTCGATGCCATCACCGACCCTATTATGGGTTTCATTTCCGATAACACCAGGTCGAGATTCGGGCGTAGAAGGCCCTATATTTTTGCCGGCGCCATTTTAAGCGGCGTATTTTTTGCCCTGCTGTGGCAACTGTACGAAGAGAATGGCGTCATGTATAATTTCTGGTATTTCCTCATTTTCTCTCTGATCTATCTGGTCGGAAATACCATTTTTTCCACCCCCCTGATTGGCCTGGGTTATGAAATGACTTCGGATTATAACGAACGTACTCGCTTGATGGCTTTTTCACAGACGGTCGGACAAATTGCCTGGATGATCGTGCCCTGGTTCTGGGTGCTTATTGCTGACCCCGACCTGTTTGAAACTCAGGCCGTCGGCGTCAGGCAGCTTTCCTTAATTGTCGGTAGCATCTGTATTGTGCTGGGAGTATTGCCCGCATTTTTCTGTAAAGGCCTCGATGCCTCCCATATGGGAGGGAGAAAAGAATTATCGTTAAGTTCTTTGTTCACTAATTTGAAAGACCTGTTTGATGGAATTGTTCAGGTGAGTAAAAACAAGCCTTTTGTGAAACTTTGTGGGGCAACTTTTTTGGTCTTCAACGGATTTCAAATGGTGGCCTCCTTCAGCTTCTTCATCATTGTCTTCTACATGTTTAATGGAGACTATGGCCTTGCAGGAAATTGGCCGGCCTGGTTTTCCACCATCAGTGCAATGGTAACTGCTTTTTTGATCATACCTGTTATTTCATGGATGGCAAACAAAGTGGGTAAAAGAAAGGCTTTTATTATTTCTACGGCCATTTCCATCGTAGGATATGGGCTTAAGTGGTGGGGGTTCGACCCGTCCAATCCGTGGTTAATCTTTATGCCCATTCCGTTAATGGCATTTGGTATTGGTGGTTTGTTTACATTGATGATGAGTATGACAGCCGATGTTTGTGACCTGGACGAACTAGAAAATGGCATGCCGCGCAAAGAAGGAACATTTGGCGCCATCTATTGGTGGATGGTGAAACTCGGCCAGGGATTGGCCCTGGTTTTGGGCGGGTTGGTATTGAAAGCGGTCGGCTTTGATCAAAATTTAGCTCAGCAAACTGCTGAAACGATGACCAATTTGCGTCTTGCGGATATCATCATTCCAGCAGTAACCGCTGGATTGGCTATTTTGGTGATGTGGAACTACAACCTGACAGAAGAACGGTCCCGAGAAATAAAGGAAGAGTTGGAAGAACGAAGAGGGGTACTATAACTTTAGGAATGAAAAATAAATAAATAAGCCCAATTGCCGTTATCTTTTCCCGCCAGGCGTCGTTATTTTTTCGTTGCGTAGCGCTGCTATGCGCCTCAAAAATGCCTAGCCTGGCGAAAAAATATTTAGGCACTTGGACCAAGTTATTTATTTTTCATTCCTTAGACCACTTCAATTATAAAATATTAAAACAAATTGGGCTCAATCGACCATTACTAAAATAGTATAATATGTCTACAGAAATAGTAATCATAATTGTTGGCGCCGTGCTAATCCTGATTGCGATCGGCGATAGCATAAAGATAAATGATTCCTCCCTGGGCCTGATGGATATCAAAATGAGAATCCTACTGGGGATAATTGGTTTCATGTTGATCATCTTTGGCGGATATACAGTCGGAACGGTTATGGCGCCGGGCCAAATTGAACAGGTGGTGGAAGGGAACAAATTACAAGTTGAGCTCCCGGTTAAAAAGGTCCAGATCACATCGCCGGTTGCAGGCGATTCCGTCAAATGCCGAATTTTGACAATGGGGGTTTATCCGGATGGCCATGATAAAGATATTTGGGTACTGTTAAAACCCTCGGATAATAAATACTATCCCCAATCGGATC
>JAGQXQ010000557.1:6806-10590 GCA_020436535.1 Phaeodactylibacter sp. | reverse complement strand
GCATTGGAAGTCATCAACGGCAGCCAGGCCATCTGCCAGGGAGAAAGCGCCACCCTCACTATATCCCCCGATGGCGCCGACGCCATCGTTTGGTCCAACGGTAGTACCGACTCCACCATTACCGTCAGCCCCGGCCAATCGGAAGCCTATACCGTTAGCCTTACCAATATTTGCGGCACGACGGATACCACCTTCATGATAGACATACTGGAAACCCCCACCATCGAGGTACTGCAGGGCAGCCAGGAGATATGTATTGGCGACAGCACTATCCTGGAGATAACTGCCAGCCAGGCCAGTTCTCTGCAGTGGAGCACCGGCCTGATGGATTCTACCGCGCTCACCGTTATGCCGGCCCAGACAACGAGCTATGATGTGCTGGCCTCCAACAGTTGCGGACAGGCGGACACCAGCTTTACGATAACCGTTAACCCCTTGCCTACCGTGGATATCATCAACGGCGGCCAGACGATCTGCGAGGGGCAGAGCGCTACCCTCTCGGTCGAAACCGCCAACGAGGACGCGCTTTCCTGGAGCAACGGCGCCACGGATACACTCATCACCGTCAGCCCCGGCCAAACCGAGGCCTTCACCGCCTCGGTTTCTAATGGCTGCGGGTCAGACAGCGAAGTAATTACCGTCACGGTAAACCCCACCTACGATGCGAACCTGGAGCTGGAAGCTTGCTCCGGCACTGCCGTCACCTACAACAATGTCAGCCTTCAAGCCGGTGACAGCCAGACTTTTATGCTGGCGACCGCTGAAGGCTGCGATTCAGTGATCCATGTATCTGTCATCGAATTGCCCACTTATGAGTCCGATCTGCAGTTGGAAGCCTGCACCGGCAGCACGGTTTTTTACGAAAACATCCCCCTTAACCCCGGCGACGCCCAAAGCTTTACCCTGATGGCTCAAAACGGCTGCGATTCAGTGGTCCATGTATTGGTAATGGAGCTGATACCGGTAGAGGAAAACCTGGAGCTGCAAACCTGCCCTAATTCCACCATCCTGTACAGCGGAACGGAACTGGCGCCCGGTGATAGCCAGGACTTTATGTTCACCGGCCAGAACGGCTGCGATTCGACGGTCCACGTTACGGTGAGCGAGCTAACCGCCTTTACCTCCGGACTGGAGCTGGAGGCCTGCACCGGAACGACGGCTACCTATAACGGCGCCGAGCTCGACCCCGGCGACACCCAGAGTTTTACCCTCGCCGCCAGCAATGGATGCGACTCAGTGGTGCAGGTAACGGTGCTGGAATTGCCGGCCTTTGAGTCGGACTTACAACTGCAGGCCTGTACCGGAAGCACTGCCATCTTCGATAATGCCGAGCTCAACCCCGGCGATACTCAAAGCTTCATCTACACCGCCGCCAATGGCTGCGATTCCACCATAAATGTCACCGTTGCCGAGTTGCCCGTTTTTGCATCCAGCCTGGAGCTGGAAGCCTGCACCGGAACGACGGCCACCTACAATGGCGCCGAGCTCGACCCCGGCGACACCCAGAGCTTTACCTTCTCCGCCCTCAATGGTTGTGATTCAGTGGTCAACGTATCTGTTATCGAGCTACCCGTTTTTGAATCCAGCCTGGCGCTGGAAGCCTGTCCAGGTACTGTTGTTACCTACAACGGGGCCGATCTGCCGGCAGGGGATGCTCAGCGTTTTACCCTGACTGCCGCCAACGGCTGCGACTCGATCGTGAATGTTTCCGTTATCGAACTACCTGTTTTCGAATCCAACCTGGAGTTGGAGGCCTGCCCCGGCGCTACCGTCGACTTCAATGGAACTGCGCTGCTGGCCGGAGATACTCAAAGTTTTACCCTTACCGCCGGGAATGGTTGCGATTCGATGGTTCATGTTACGGTACTCGAATTATCCGTTTTCGAATCGGACTTACAACTGGAGGCTTGTACGGGGACTACCGCCCTGTTTGATGGCACAGAACTGCAGCCAGGCGAGGCCCAAAGCTTCACCTACACCGCCGCCAATGGCTGCGACTCCACGATCTACGTCAACGTCATCGAACTGCCGGCCTATGAGCAGGATCTTCAACTACAGGCATGTACCGGCAATACGGTGACTTACAATGGTATGGAACTGGATCCCGGCGCTTTCGAAACCTTTACCTTTATCAGCCAGGCCGGCTGCGACTCCGTTGTGCATGTCATGGTGGAAGAAGTCGATATCCTGGAAGAAAGCCTGGAATTCTTCACTTGTCCTGAAACTACCGTCACCTATGAGGGAACGGCTCTGGCGCCGGGCGACAGCCAGCAATTCCAGTTCATCTCACAGAACGGCTGTGATTCTATCGTCACCGTGAGCGTCGTGGCCCTCCCCATCTTTGAGGCCATACTTGAGCTGGAAGCCTGCACCGGGTCCACTATCCTTTACAACGGAATGGCCCTTAGCCCTGGCGACAGCCAGTCTTTCACTTTCACTGCCAGCAATGGCTGCGACTCCACCGTAAACGTAAGCGTTGTTGAATTACAAACTTTCGAAAGCGAGCTGGAACTCCAGGCCTGCCCGGGAGAACAAGTCAGCTACAACGGCGCCTCTCTGCCAGCGGGAGACAGCCAGGATTTCATCCTCAGCGCCCGGAACGGATGCGACTCTACCGTGCATGTGACGGTTCTGGAATTGCCCACCTATGAGCAAAACCTGGCATTGCAGGCTTGTGTTGGCACGACCCTTACTTACAACGGCGCCACTCTGGCGCCGGGCGACAATCAGAGCTTCCTGCTGGCCAGCCAGTTTGGTTGCGACTCGGTGGTCAATGTCAGTGTGGAGGGCGTCGAAATATTTGAAACGGAGCTGGAGCTGCAAGCCTGCTCCGGAAGTACAGTGGCCTATAACGGAACCAGCCTCCTGGCCGGCGAGCAACAGGATTTCACCTTCACCTCCCAGATCGGCTGTGATTCCATCGTGACGGTTTCCGTGCTCGAGCTGCCCACCTACGAGCAGGACCTGCTATTGCAAACCTGTGAAGGGACCACTACTACCTATAACGGCGTCACTCTGGCGCCGGGGGAAGAACAAGACTTCCTCCTCACTACGTCCGGAGGATGCGACTCCCTCATCCACGCTTATGTCATGGGAGTTGAAAATATACTGACGAATGAAAACCGGACGATCTGCCAGGGGGACTCCAGCCTTATCTTCGGCGCCTATCAGAGCCAACCCGGGCCTTACAGCGCCGTTTTTACATCCGTCAACGGTTGTGATTCTACCCATACGGTCATACTGGCTACTACCCCTCTGCCTCAACCGTCAGTGGAGGTGCAGGCCAGTTGCCCAGACAAAAACAACGGCGCCATCGGCCTACAAGTAAGCGGAGGCGCCCCTCCCTACACCTTCAGTTGGAACGACGGCGCCTTTACGGCGGGGCGGGCGGAGCTGCCACCCGGCAATTACACAGTAACCACTACCGATGCCCGGGGCTGCCGGCAGGTGCTGGCCGCCACGGTACCGGAGCGCAGCCTGGAGGTGGAGTCCGAAACAAAAGACATCAGCTGCTTTGGCCGCAAGGACGGCCTGATCACCCTGCAGAGTGACGGTGTGAATATTACCTACCAGTTGAACGGCGGTCCGTTACAGTCCCACGGCTTCTTTTCTTCCCTGGGGGCCGGCCAGTATCTGGCCCGGGCGGAAGACAGTTACGGTTGCCGTTATGAATTGGGCGCGCTGGTTATTAAGGAGCCCGATCAGCTACTAGTGGCGCTGCCCCCGGATACTACTATCCAAGTGGGCAAGTCGATCCGAATTCAGGCCCTGGCCAACCAAACCG
>JAGQXQ010000557.1:0-6723 GCA_020436535.1 Phaeodactylibacter sp. | reverse complement strand
ATCCGCTACGAAGTTACCGTCCGGGACTCCAACGGGTGTGTTGCTGAAGATGATATTATGATCTTCGTCAACCGAAAGCGCAATGTGTACATCCCCTCCGGCTTTAGCCCTAATGACGATGGCAAAAATGACCGCTTTTACATCTTCGGGGATGAGACGGTGGCCCAGATCCGTTCCTTCCGGATTTTCAACCGCTGGGGGGAGTCCGTCTATGAGATCTATGGCTTTCCACCCAACGACCCGGCCTTTGGCTGGAATGGCACTTTCCGGGGGGAACTCATGAACCCCGCCGTTTTTGCTTATATGGCGGAGGTGGAATTCTCGGACGGAGAGGTGGTGTTGTTTTATGGAGATGTGACGCTGGCGCGGTAGGGGGAGAGGAGGAGGATTGGATGGTTGCTCCTAAAATTGAATTGGAATTAACAAAGCTTCGAGGGCATATTAAAGGTTATCTCCGACTTAGGAAAGTAACCCAGTTTCGTAAAAGTATAACACCTATTTCAGGACGGAAAGGCTGGCACAACCATTTATGGCAGGGAACAAACCTTCTTGGAAAAATGGCTAATCAACCCGGCCTTTTGGACAAATTACTGGCTATCGTTGATGAGATTTTAATTCTAAACGATGAACTAATATACCCAGATGATAGAGAGCCAAGAAGTGATGAAGATCGCGGTGAACGACCCCTGCATTTCCAACTTTTAGACCCGATCTCCTCTCAATAAAAGAAAAAATACTATATTTAATGTGTTATCTGTCTTCGCACTTATTATTCCCCTAAGTGTCCCTATTGCCAAATCCGGCCTGATCCCGGAATCTACAGCAATTATAATCCTGCCTGTTTGCGTAGTAAAACAGCTTGCAATGGTGTTTAAAAACGCTGCTGTGCTGCACTACTACATCAGATTGTGTTATCAAAAAAGATCTGATCATGAGAAAATTTAGTTGGTTTTTGTCGGGTGCCATTCTGGTACTTACTATGGCGGTATTATTTTCAGGATGCCCTTCCTTCGACGGGCCGAATCCTCCTGCCCCTTACCATTGTAAAGGTTCCGTAATAGTTCCTCTCACTTCCGAGGGGGCTACAGGAGGAGCAACAGAGGTACCTTATAACTGCAATGAGATCATTCTGGACCCCGCCAATCCCAAAATAACGGGCTGGAGGGATTACCTTGAGGATCAAGGCTTCATTAAGGTAGACAGTTGCTCCTGTGGAAATAAACTGGAACTGTGGCGCTTCCTGAAAAATAACCCCAATGATAACGACTTTAACGTCATCGGCATCGTTGAGGACCCGCCGCCGGATGTAGACGCTATCGCAGGTACTGACCCGACGGGAGCATCCCTGAACTATCTACTTTCCTTTGAACCGGTTGACCTGGACAGTATCGTGGATATTGGCCAGCGGGTGCCGCCAGAAACCCCCTGCCCGGTCAATCCTGTGAAGATCGCAGTGGTAGACACTGGGGTCGATATTGAAGGGAACCTCGGCAATAGCATTCTGGCTGATTTTGACTGGGGCCTTACTACAACCGGCGTGAACTGTCCAGATGCGCAGGCATTAGGGTTTAATATACCTCAACCGAGCACGCCGCTGATAGATAGTCACGGACACGGAACGTCGGTCAACGGAGTGGTCGCAGGTATCCCTTACCTAAATGATGTCACAATGGACCTTCCTCTCGAATTCCTCAATATCAAGGTGACCGGTGGCGCTGCCGGGTCAGGATCGCTGTTTAAAGCCCTCTGTGGGTTGTACTATGCCATCGAAGAAGGCGCCAATGTCATCAATGTAAGCTGGGGATACATGGGCAACCAGGACAATGAGGAGATCCCGATGATAGCCCGCTGCCTGGATGCCGCCGCCACCAAGAATATCATTGTAGTGGCAGGTATGGGCAACGATCATCAAAATCTTAACGGGTACTCCAAATTCCTGCCGGCGAGCCTGGCCGAGACCAACCCCAACGTAATCTCAGTAGGAGCAATTGAAAATATTGTTAATGGTACCCGGGCGGCCTTCTCTAACTGGGGCGCCAACCCAGCCGAAATGACGATCACGGCGCCAGGCGTCAATGTGATCAGCGCCTACCCAAAGAACCTGCAGAGTAATGCCACCGGAATAGTCAGGCAATCAGGCACTTCGTTTGCTGCCCCTCATGTCACCCGAACGGTAGCGGCCATCTGGAGTATAGATCCAGGATTGTCTTTTTCCGATGTAGTAACGATCATAAAGAATACGGCATCCGATGGAGGGGGGTACCGGATCCTCAATCATCAGGAAGCCCTGCATCAGGTATGCCCTGATTTCCCATAATAGCCAGTATCGGGGGGCGCCCGGGCCGATTGAGCGCCGGGCGCCTCCCTAAAGTTGAACGTTTGCTACAAGAAAAGCGCCCCAACACCCAAACAAATGATGAAAGCCCTTCTTATTCCCGTCCTTTTGCTGGCCTGCCTTTCCGCCTGTAAGAACGAACCGGAACCGGTGGTTTCGCCTTGCGACACTTCATTGAGGATAACTCTGGCCGGCTTGCTGTCCGGGCTTACTTCCGATTCTCTCCGCCCGGACTCCGCCATCCGGGAACTAACCCGCTTATATCCGGAGTTGGAAACCTGTAGTGGGCGTGAAAAGGACTCCCTTCTGGCCGCTGTTTCGGATGAGCTTGGAAAAAAGTTGCTCTATGAAAGGCCGGTGGATTCCGAATGGCACTCCCAGCAGGCCCTGAAGATTCGAAAACGGTTATTTGGGGGCTCTCAGCATCGTGACATTTTGAGGATGTACTACAATATCGGTTCTGCCCATATACTTCGCAAAAATTACCATCAAGCCATCTCCTACTTTGATTCGGCCGGTGTCCGGCCCATTGCGGATTTGCCTCAACTTTTTGTCTTAAGCCAATTAAAGCTGGGGCAGGCCTACCTTGAAATCGGAGAATTGAACAATGCCCTTTTTCACTTTCAGGTGGCTTCTGACAGTATCCAGGTGTATCCACAGAACATCAGAAAACGCATGGAACTGGTTCGGTCTTTTGCCTCTTGTTATCGCCGGCTCCGGGAATATGAAAAGGGTATAAAAAAGGTAGACGAAGAACTGGGCCCTGAAGCGCTGCTCACCCCAAGCATCGCACTCGCCGACCTGTGCCTCGTACTGGGCAATATTTGGCAGGATTCTCTTTTGAGCGCCGATGGAGAAGAGGCCAGGCGACAGTCTGTTTTTTACACCCAAAAAGCCTTATCATCCTACGAAGAGCTGTCTGAAGGGCCCACAAAAGAGGCCAGAATAGCCTTGGCAGCAGGCAATCTGGGAGAACTGTACCGAAGGATGGGGCAATTTGAAGAGGCCGTCCGGGTGCTGACAGAAGCAATCAGCTTTCTGAAAACCCAGGACAGTCAAAGCGGCCTCTTTGTCCCGTTATACATCAACCGTGGTGAGACCCATTTCAGCCAGGAGCGGTATGAAGCTGCACTGTCTGATTACGATTCTGCCATTTCCTTCTTCGCATCTTACCCTTACCGTGCGGAAGAGCCCTTACCGGCTGTTCATTCCTACAGGGGCAATCACGAGAGGTCGATGGTCCTCCTTGCCGATATCGCCTTAACCAACCTGGCTTTGTTTGAAGAAAAAGGGCAGGATGCCACCTTATTAAAAAAGGCAGTGGCCGCCTACGACACGCTATACCAGCTCATCAACCTGGTCCGGGGAGATTTCATCAGCGACGACGCCAAACTGGAACTGGCGGCCGGGTCCCGGAAAATACTGGGCAAGGCCTTTCAGGGCTGCCTGAAGCTCTATCGGAAAACCAATGACCCGAGGTACAAAGAACAGGCCTTCCGGATCTCCGAACAAAGCAAGGCTTTTGTTCTGCTTGAAGCTGCCCGTTTGAAAAATGTAAGCAGTATGCTTCCGGAGGCAGTCCGCCAGAAGGAAGAAGCCTTGCTATTAGCCCGGGCAAAGATCGAAGGCCAGTTGCTTCAGGCCTGGAACGACCCGGCTGAAAAAAAGAGGCTAGAAAAAGCCCTGGCCCGCAATTTTGAACAGATCCGTATTTTCCAACAACAACTCAAAGCACAACACCCCCAGTATCACGCCCTAAAATACCAGGGAGCGGCCCTTTCCAGTGGGTTCATCCGCGAAAAACTCCTGGGGAAAAACCAGTCCCTGGTTGAATATTTCTATCAGGATTCGTCCCTATATATTTTTCTGCTGAATCAAGACTCTATCGAATTACAAACCGTAACCATACCTCCTAAACAGATGGGCCGGCAGATAACCCGTTTCCGGGAGATCCTGGAACGAGGCCGCCCGGGAGATGAAGAACAGGAAGCCGAATTTTGCCAGCTGGCCTACCGCCTGTACCAATATTTGCTGGCCCCGGTGGAAAGCAGGCTGAGCGGCCGGCTGATCATCATCCCCGCCGGCCCGTTGAACAATCTTCCTTTTGAAGCCTTATTGAAAAAAATGGATCCGGGCGGCGTGCAACAGCAGATAAGGAACAATAACTTTGTCCTTTTCAACCACTCCCTCAGTTACTGCTTTTCCGCCAACCTTCTGTCCCTGATGCAATCCGGACTGCGAAGTTCTTCCCGCCGGAAAGAGGTGGCAATCTTTGCTTCAGCATTCAACCACGGCCTGGCACGGAAAACCAATCATTCAGAACTTCCGCCCGCTCTGCTGAAGGCATTGCCTTTTCTTGACCCCCTTGGTCTCAACCAGAAGATGGAGGTGGAAAAAATTCAGCAAAACATCCGAAAAGTAACGATTTTCGAAAAGGAAGAAGCCAGCAAAGAAGCTTTCCTGAAGGCCTGTCGGCAGTATTCGATCATTCACATACCTACTCATGGAATCCTCAACGAGCAAGATCCTAGTTACAGCTTTATCTCGTTCTCTCAAATGGAAGGCCAGATCAACCTCTCCGAGTTGCTTTTTGTAAAAGACCTGTACGCTCAACACTGGCAGGGCCTGGACCTCATTTTCCTTTCTGCCTGTCAGACGGCTTCCGGCCGTTTTATGGAGGGGGAGGGCAACATCAGCCTGGCCCGGGGTATGGCATACGCCGGAGTGAGAAGCCTGGCCACTACCCTTTGGAATGTCCCCACGGCAGCAAAATCGAAAATAGCGCCAGCTTTTTACACCCACTTCCTCCAGGAGAGCCAACCCAAAGATGTGGCTCTGGCAGAAGCCAAGCGAAGTGTCGCCCGGCAATATCATCCTAAGGATTGGGCGGGGATCATACTGATCGGAGCAACGGAGTGAGTTTTGAGGAAAAGCAAAGGAACCCTGCTCATGATCACCGAACCACCAGGATCCGAAGCGGATGTGATAACTCGTTGTACAAACCCTGCGCGGCCTGCCGGGCTTCCTCTCCCACATCGGCCTCCTCCACCAGAGCCTGAAGGCCGGCCAAAATATCTTGCCGACTATAGCGAGCGCCTAATTTGGCCAGCAGGAGGTTGAGCTGAACCGGGCCGGCAAGAGAACTATAACTAACTTGAGGCAGACGCTCCTCATTGGCCAGGCATTGTTCAAAACCAGCTATAGCCGCCTCGAAGTTTCCAGTTTTCAATTGCCAGTGAGCCAGATAATAGTCGGCCATGCAAAAGCCGGCACAGCCATCCGCAAGGGCTTGAAGGCTATCTACCCCTCCTTCGGCATTGCCACAATAAAAGCCGGAAGCTACTTTTAACACCTCCTTTGGTTCTGTGGGAGGAGGCGCTTCGCCGGCGTATCCGTAACAGTACGCTTCGATGAAATAACCATTGATCAGCTTTTTTGCCGGCTCCTGGGTGAGGTTGGCTACTATCATGATCCCAGCTAAGAGGGTAATAAGAAAGCCAAGCCCGGTTTTCCAGGAGTTGTAAAACAAGAAGGTAAACCGCAACTGGTCAAAAAGATTGAAGCCGGGCTCGGGCAGCGGGCCCTTTTCCCGGCGTATCTTATCCAGCATTTCTTTCCATTTCCCCTCCTGTTCAAACGCTGTTTTATCCATAGATAAAGCTTCCTTGAGAAAAATTTCCCGCAGCGCCTCCTCCTGTTCAAGAGCGGATTCGAAAGCCAGGCGTTCCCGGCGGTTCATGGCTCCTTGCAGGTAGGCTTTGGACTGGTTCCGGTAATCTTGGTTTTTCATTTTTGGCACGGTTTAGTCTTCGAATAAGCCGCTCGGATCACCTCCCAGTAGTGTTCTGAACTTTCTTTTACATCGCGAAAGCAAAGAGGAAATAGATGTTTTACTGACTTCGTAGCTTTTCTCCTTCAACCGGCGGGCCAGCTCGCCGTGATCTTCAACCGGGGGCTCTTCAAAAAAGAACAGCCAAAGCAGAACTTCACACTGCCCTCCCAGCTGAGCCAGGCAAGCCTTCACTTTCTCCTGGCGAACCTGGCTGGATGGGCTGTGATATAATTTGACCAATACTTCCATGATCGTGGCCGCTCTTTGGGTTTCGCGCCGGTATTCTTCGCATATATTCCGGCATATATTCCGGATATAGCCTCTACAATTTTTTTTAGGGCCCCGTCCGTTGCGAATCTCGGTTACCAGCCTGAGGATGGTTTCATATAACAAGTCTTCCCAACTGATGATGCTGGAAAGCTGCCGGTACCGATTGTGGAAATATTTCGCAGTTTTGCGAAATTCGATGTCTTCCACCAGCAAAGCCATTCCCTGAGCCACCCCTTCTTCCCCTCCGTCTCTTATTTTGTCGATAATCGTTTTGCATTTATGCATG
>JAGQXQ010000556.1 GCA_020436535.1 Phaeodactylibacter sp. | reverse complement strand
GATATTTATTTTACAGAGTACTAAAAATGCTCGTTACGATCTGCGATCGTAACCGAAACCAAATGCCGGGCTCGCCCGGGGTAGATTATTGCCGGGCGGCCATTTCCTCCCAGATCAGCCGGTGAGCGGCTAAAATACCTCAACTTGTCTTATCTTGTGAGGACGGAACAAAAAAGGCCGGGTTATGGAAAATAATGCTTCAGAAAAAACACCTCAGAAGAAAAACGTTGCTTCCTCAAAGAGCAAGCCGCCTCAGAAAAGCCGAAACCGGGGCATCGCTGGCGCCAACCCGGCACAGGATGAAAAAGAAGAGTCAAAACCAAAGAGCCATCCGCTGACAGTGGCGGTCAAGAACGGCCATTTGAAATATGCCGGGCACCCGGTTATCATCGGCCACTTTAAAGGCGATGGGATCGTCAGTGCGGAAAGCGTCATGAATTTCCTGCTCGACAACAAACTATCGGAAAGGGAAAGCGTCGGGCTGTATCCAGGTTCTATTGGCACCAACCTGGTTGTATTGCCCGATGAGCAAAACGCCCCGGGCGCTATTATCGTAGGCCTGGGTGGCCCGGAAAATCTGACGCCCTTTTTGTTGAGCCGGTCCATTGAATTGGGATGCCTGGAGTACCTGCTGAGGATCGGAGACGAAGACTCCTTCAACCGGCAAGGCATCGGCATCTCCACCTTGCTGGTAGGTAGCGGATATGCCAACCTATCCCTGTCCAATTCCATCAATGCCATCCTGGAAGGGATCGTGAACGCCAATAATAAAACCCAAAGCCTGGGAACAGGAATGCCCTGGATCGCAGAAGTCGAATTCATGGAGCTGTACCGGGATAAAGCCCTGAATGCCTTTTACATACTGGATAAGGTCGAACGCGATAATAATGTGTACAACATCCGCCTGGCCCGCCCGGTAAAGGAAGTAGAAGGTAAGCGGACCTTCCTCCCCATTGAGGATGGACGAGAATGGTGGAAAAGGATTACTGCCAGCGTGCAAAACCATCCGAATACCGGGCAGGACTACCTCCACTACAGCGCCTCTTCCGGAAGGGCCAGAATCGAAGTTCGCAGCTTGTTCATAGACCCCACTACTCTCGAAGCGCTCCTGGTAGACAGCAATAAGCAACATTCCTGGGACCGGGAACTGGCAAAAACCGTCTTCGAGTTACTGGTTCCGAATGACTTTAAGATCGCCTTCCGGGACCAGCAGAACATCCTGCTGATCCTGGACAAGTCTACGGCATGGTACCCGTGGGAGCTCCTGCATTACGATAGAAAAATAGGCTTGCCGATCTGTGTTTCCACCGGCATGATCCGGCAATTGTCCACTTCCGATGACCGCCGGAAGATCATGCCCGTAAATGAAAACAAGGCGTTGATCATCGGTGACCCTATCCTGTCTTCCGATGCAGGCATTGCCCAATTGCCGGGAGCAGAGCAGGAGGCCAGAGAAGTGGAGAAACTGCTGAAAAAAAACGATTTCGCGGCCACGCTTCAGGCCCGCAAATCATTCAAAGAGATCATTACCCGGTTGTACGACGAATACAAGGTCATCCATATCGCCAGCCACGGCGTTACCGATTACGGGCCGGAGAAGAAGTCGGGCATACTGCTTTCCGATAATGTCGTACTCACAGCTGCGGAGATCGACCAGATCAGCACTACGCCGGAACTGGTTTTCGTGAATTGTTGCCACCTGGGCGAAGTGGCCCCCTCCAAGGAAAAATACTTCAGGGACAAATACAGGCTCGCCGCCAACATAGGCACCCAGTTTATTGAAAACGGAGTGAAGGCAGTCGTCGTCGCCGGCTGGGCGGTCGATGATGCGGCAGCCCGACTCTTTGCCCAGGAATTCTACAGCCGCATGCTGAACGGGGAGCACTTCGGGGAAGCGGTAAAAGAAGCCAGGGCTGCCTGTTACCACAAATATCCGCACACCAATACCTGGGGTGCTTATCAATGTTACGGAGACCCCTTCTACAAATTGATTAAAAAGAGAAAGGGCAAAAACGCCAACACTCCCTATGTGATGGATAAAGAGATCCTTATCGACCTGGAGAACTTTATCAACGATACCCGGTTTGCCAAAACGCGAAACAGTAAACTTGTTGAAAGGCTGAAAACCATTACCCAAAAGATCGGGGAATCCGGGTTGAGAAACGTCCGGATCACTGAATTGGAAGCCAAAGCCTACGCAGAGATAGAGGAGTTTGAAACAGCCATAGAGAAATACAGGTCCCTCTTTGAAGAAAATGAAGCAGCCTATTCTGTTAAGGCCATAGAACAATGGTGTAACCTCAGAGGCCATCATCTGGTCGGGCAGAAAAAGAAAAAGGCGGAGAAGGGCCTCCTCCGGGAGATAGATGCCATCATCGAAGAGCTCCAACACCTCCTTGGACTAGGGCGAACCCCTGAAAGATACAGCCTGCTGGGCAGCGCCTACAAAAGAAAGGCCATCATTGTCAATAACCCGGCCGGTAAAAGGGCAGCCATTGAAAAAATGGCCGACAGTTATCGGGATGGCTTCCTGTTAAATAACGAAGGCCTGCACCAAAAAAGGATCTATCAACTGATCAACTGGATCGTCGCTGAAAAGATCCTCGACGATGAGACAAGAATGAAAAAAGCCGAAGCGTCCCTCGCTCAACCGGTAGAGGACTTCCTCGATGGCCTGTTATCCGAATTTAATGCAGGCTCCGCAGATAAAAAAGAATTTTGGGACCTGATCGAAGTCGTTAATGTCAATCAGTGTAAGCTGTTGTTCAACCGGGAAACAACAAAACAGAATGCGATCGTTGAGGAGGTTAAAAGGGTTTACCGGCGCGCCTGGAAGGTAGGAGGCTCTTATAAATTCAAAAACAGCGACCTGGCGCAAATGGAATTCATGAAAGATGCGGTGGCCAGTGTAGCCCAATCCCCCAAGGAGCTGGCACGTTCCATTGACAAGCTGATCCAATTCTTTCAAATGGAGGACCCGCAGTAATCTACAATTGCAGCAATAGGCCCACGCAACCGGAAAACGAAAGAAAGCCCTGCCAAAAGCAGGGCTCTCCAGAACGCACTCTCAAAAGAAACACCCTAAATAGTTGGCCAGCTTTAGAAATACTGCCGGCTCTTCAGCAGTCTCCTAAGCAGTATTTCCAAAGCACCCTACCTTACAGAGCCCTGCTAAAAGAGCACAACAGGGCGGCTCTGCTACCGCCAACAACCAACCGCCCCGAGAGGGGAACTTCGTTCCTGCGTCCTAATTGGCGTCGATCACATCGCCGGAGCCGGTGATGCTGATATCCAGCGCGGGGTCGCCCCGGTAGAAGACATCTCCGGAGCCGCTGATGCGCACCTTGAGAAATTCGGTGACAAAAACTTCCAGATCGCCGGAACCAGGGATGGAGATATCAGCCGCGCGGCACTCCAGGTTAAATGCATGCACATCGCCGGAGCCGGAAATGCGGTACTTAGTTTCATCGGCCAGGCCTTCGAGCGTGAGGCGCCCGGAGCCGGGGATATCGATATCGAGGTCATCAGCGTCGAGGGAGAGGTCTACATTACCCGAACCCGGAATATCGATCTCCAGGTCCTGGATGACGAATGTATTTTCGCCAACCACATCGCCGGAGCCCGAAACGCGCAGGGATGTCAGGTCGGGCATAGTGATAAAAACACGCAGCTGGTCAATATCGCGGACACAGTGGTTGAATTCGATCTTCCAGATCCCGTTCTGCACATCCAGTTCGATCTCGTCAATAATATTGTCTTTCCCTTCGACGATCACCTCCTGCTCAGGGCCCTGTTTGAGAAATACATCAGCTGAGATCGGCATTTCTACGCCGGTAAAGGGCGCTACGACCAGTTCGCGGGTAACGATGGGCCCAGAGCCATCTATGCAGTTGCCAAAGAACCCGTCTTCATCATTGACGTTGATGAAGCAACTACTGGAAATTAAGGTTATTGCTATTGCAAATAGCATCCATTGGATCTGTTTCATAATGAGATTGTTTTTGGTTTTTAGCCGGTAACAACCTGACAAGTTTCCACAGAGTAAACTTGTCAAGTTTTACCCGGCCTGTAAAATCAAATTTCTTGTAACTGGCATTTAGAGTATGTTCAAAATTCGATCAATGGCCTGCGAGCGGCAAATTTTGTTCCATCCGGCGTTAAATTTTTCGC
>JAGQXQ010000555.1 GCA_020436535.1 Phaeodactylibacter sp. | reverse complement strand
CTCTCGCTCTTCGGAGGAAATGCTGTATGGGCTCAAGACCCGGGTTGCAACCAGGATACGCAGCCTCCGGTACCGGTATGTATTACTGGCCTGGTTGTATCAGTTGTATCTACCCCTAATGCCCCGGCTGGTATCGAGCTTTGGGGCGCCGATCTTATTGCCGGCCCTATTTCGGACAACTGTACGGCTTCGGATGATATTGAGATTCGAATAGAGCTGGGTGACGGCTCGCTGACGCCGCCTTCCACGACTTCTGTTTTCCTCAGCCAACCCGGCATTTATGCGGTTACCGTTTGGGTCATTGACGAGGCGGGTAATGCCGATTTCTGCAATACGTTTGTGATTGTTGATGATGGCGGGCAAGGTGGCTATAAACACATCGTCGGCCAGGTGTTCAACGATGAGAATGGCAATTGCCTTCAGGACCCAGGAGAAGCGCCTCTGGACGACTGGCGAATTGAGCTGAATGGACAGCCCAGCCCCAATATTTTTGGTTTCAATCCCCCTTTTGCTTTCTCTGGTGCAGACGGCAGTTACATTATGGCGGTGTCGGATTATTACATTTCTGCCAACGACAGTATGGAACTGAACCTGCCTTTGGCTTTAAACCTGGCTCAACTCTGTCCATTGAGCTACGGGCTTGCTGCTAGTGACTTTACCGGTGCAGATACCCTGTACTACGACTTTCCCGTGCAGTTGTCCCCCGGATGCTATTCCCTGTCGGTGGATATAGCTGCTCCCTTCCTGCGCCGCTGTTTCGAAAGCGCTTACACCGTCAGCTTTTGTAACTATGGAGCGGAAATTGCCCAGGACGCTTATATCGACGTCACTTTCGACAATTACCTCACCCCGCTTTCCAGTACTCTGCCCTGGTCTTCGGCCGACGGGCAATCCTACACTTTCCAACTGGGCGACGTGCTTCCGGGGCAATACGGAACATTCAAAGTGTATGCAGAGGTGAGCTGTGACGCCGAACTTGGACAAACCCACTGCACTGAAGCCCATATCTTTCCAGACCAGCCTTGTATAGACCCTTATTCCGGCCCGGAGATTATCGTAGACGCCCGTTGTGAGGAGGGGGCAGGCCAGGCTGTTTTCACTATCACTAACATCGGCGATGAGCCCATGATGGAAGCACTCGAATACCTCGTGGTAGAAGATGTCATCATGTATATGCAGGCCCCCTTTCAACTGGGTAGTGGCCAGTCTCTGGATATTCCCATCGCCTCCAATGGTTCAACCTTTCGCCTGGAGGCGGAGCAGGTAGCCGGTTTCCCGTACCCCAGCCTGCCCAGCGCCACTGTTGAAGGCTGTGGCCAAAATACTATGGGAGCAATCAGTCTCGGTTTTATCACCCAATTTCCGGAGGATGATGCAGCAGGCTTTATTGCCATCGATTGCCAGGAAAATATCGGCGCTTTCGATCCGAACGATAAGCAGGCCTTTCCGCGTGGGGTAGGGGAGCAGCACTTCATTCGAAAAAATACCAAGATAGACTATAAGATCCGCTTTCAGAACACCGGCACCGATACCGCTTTCAATATTGTAGTACTGGACACGCTTTCCGCCTACCTGGATGCGGGCAGCGTCCGCCCAGGCGCCAGCAGCCATCCTTACGATTTCAAAGTCCTCAACAACAGGGTGCTGGAGTTCCGTTTCAACAACATCATGCTACCCGATAGTAATGTCAATCAGGCGGCGTCCAACGGCTTTTTTCAGTTTTCAATTCTGCAGCAGCCGGACAATGCCGATGGTTCGGTAATTGAAAACGCTGCCGCCATTTATTTCGACTTCAACGAGCCGGTGATGACCAATACGGTCGCGCATACCATCGGCGATATGGTCACGGTGGGGCTGGAAGAGCCCGGGCAGGCCTCTCGCAACCTGTTGTATCTCTACCCCAACCCTGCAACCGAAAACCTGATGCTTCAGCTCGATAGCCCTCCTGTGGGCCAGGCTTCCTTCCTGCTTTACCACAGCACCGGGCAACTGGCGCTTCGCCGGCCCATACGCGAGCAGGCCATGGAATTGAGCATCGGGCATTTGCCGGAAGGCTTGTATTTCTTCCGGGTTGTCCACGGGCGCCATATTCTGGGGTGTGGTAAAGTTGTTGTCCGCCGATAATAAATAAGCCGGGAGGGGGCCGCTTAGTACTCTGTTAATTAAGTGAATTTTCGTTTTCGGGCGAAAAGACACAGCCAGAAGCATAAGATATTTAGTAACTATTCATCAATGGGCAGCCACATTTTCTGCCGCTGTCTCCGATGATGAATAGTTACGATATTTATTTAACAGAGTACGGAGCTGCTTTGTAGATGAACCTCGCATAATAAGCCTCTTTCCATTCCGCATAGCGGTTGGCCTCCCGAAAGCGGTAATCCCAGAGGGCGAGGCTGCCTTCGGCTTCGAAAGCCGGGCGCATATCCAGCAGCACATCCCGCTTGCGGTGCCAGTGGCGCCGCCCCGATCCGGAAATGTCCAGAAATTCAAAGGGCTGCCCCAGCTCTTGAAAAACCTTTCCAAAACCGGTATTGGGGCCTTCCAGCAAAGGGCTTTCACTTTCCTCGCTGATCCACTGTGAGAAGAAGCAGGCAAAAACGCCATTGGGCCGCAGATAGGCCAGGCAGGCCTGCACGGTTTCCTTCAGGCTGGCGGCATAATATAAGGTATCGATAGATAGAATGAAGTCGAAGCGCTCACCGAGCGATAGCGCATTCATATTGCCTACCTGAAAAGACAGCTGAGGATTGGGGATCATCGCGGCCCGGCGGATGGCCTCGGGCGAAATATCCAGCCCGAGCAAGTGCGTCCCGCTTTGCCGTTGCAAAAAATCGGTGATCCGGCCATTGCCGCAACCGAGATCCAGCCCGGTGGCTCCTGTCGGGAGGGCCAGGAAGCCAAGTAGTTGCCGGAGTTCCTCCCGATCGGCCAGGCCATGCTGGTTGAGGTCTTCCCCGTACACCCGTTCACAAAAAAGGGAGTGAGCTGCGCTCTTTTCAGAAAGGGTAAAAAAGTTGTCGTACTCGTGGCGGTAGAAAGTTTCGGATTTATCCAGCTTCTGGAAAAGGCGGGTTCCGGTTTCGGTGAGTTCATAAGTGCCTTCGGCTTGCCGAAGCAGGCCTTTTTGTCCTAAGCTGGAAAAGGCAGGCGCCAGTTCCAACAGGTGGCCGCCAAACCAGGCATGGCCAAACTGCAGGATGCCGGCATGCGTTGCCGGGCGTTCACGGCTAAGCCCGAGGTAGAGGGCGTAGTGCCGGCGATACCAGCCCAGGAGGAGGAGGAGTTGTTTTTCTTCGGAGGTGAAGGAGATGCTCATGGAGCAAAGATAAAAAAAGAGCTTTTCCCACTTGTGCAGGAAAAGCTCTTTTCTTTTGAGGCAGCTTGTACCGTCCGCTTTTGCAAACCCGGCTCAATGGTTATTGAGCTTGGGCGGCACTATTAGCGGGCAGAGGAAGTCGCTTTGGAAAACCCTTTCTTTTCCTTCTTGGATTCACGGGCTTCCAGTTCTCCGCTCAGGTCAGACATGATCGGGGTCGCTACAAAGATAGAGGAGTAGGTACCCACCAAAATACCGACCAGAATGGCAAAAGCAAAGCCTTTAATGCTGGATCCGCCAAAGGCGAAGAGCACCGCCACCACAAAAAACGTGGTAAGCGAGGTGATCAGCGTAC
>JAGQXQ010000554.1 GCA_020436535.1 Phaeodactylibacter sp. | reverse complement strand
AGGCCAGAGTTCAAAATAACCAACCGTTTTTCTGGACAGTCCCGACCCCCATAAATTTCGGTACAACAATCCCATGCGTTTCGATGGACACGAGAAATTTTTCGGAAAACGGGCCTGGCAGGCGGCGGGCAGGCCATTTAAACGGCGGTTAAATCAAACTGCATTGTGAAAAACCTATTTTAATTAAATTTCCTATATTCAGCCAAACGGTTCCCAGTCACCAAACACCAAACGCAATGAAACCAACCGCCATCGGTCCCCTCCTCTCCATCGGTGCCTGCCTGCTGACCTTCTCCGTGACCAGCGCCCAACCCTAGAACCTCACCCAGGATACTCACTTCTTCAACCGCCAAAAACAAACCTACATGCGCTGGCTGGACTATTTCGGGCTGGGCAGGGTATTTCACGTAGAAACTATCAATGTGAAAGAGCAAAGCATTTCGCTGTGGGGGTTCCTTATGGGGCATTGATTCCATTGTCCGGGCACGGGAGGCGCTGAAGCGGAGTGGCCAATAAGCCTGGAGCAAAAGCTGTGTTCCAATGCCGTAAGCCTGATGGAGGTGCGCCAGTCGTTGGTGGATGTGCAGATATACGATACCTACGACCTGCGGCAGGAACCGCTGCTCTTCCGGGGCATCTATTTGGAGAACAACCAGGTGAAGGTGGAGGAATCCAACCCCAAGTCCAAGAACCGGGAAGTGCCGATCAGACCAACCAACCTCAAAGGGAAGAAGGGGGCGTCGAAAGTGGAGGTCCGGCAGGCCTTCAGCTCTACAAAGTTTTTCTGAAATGGGCTAAACAGGATTTACTATAACCTTACTAAGTCCAATACCCAAGAAATTTCTGGAGGCGCCTTGCTGTAATGTACTGGATTGTCAATTACCTATTTCTGCGGTATATTCTATGCCTAAAAAAATATCTTTGATTTTGCTTCGGTCTAATTGAGGATTGTCAACAGGTAAAACCTCGAGACTCCAAATTTGTTGGGGCGCTCCATTAACCATTACATCCAGGGAAGATGGTGCTACGGGAATACCCGCTTTTACGGGAAGTCGATTAGAATGAGCCAGACCGTCGTCTGTTTGGAAAGGCGTTCCGTTCGGAACCTGCTCACTTAAAAGCGTGGCTGTGATGGTCGGCAATTGGTCTCCAAGGAAAAAAACGACCACATTGGTCACGAGCCGGTTTTTCTCCTCTGTAGCGGTAAATACCTCTTTAAGCGCCCAGTTCAAGTCATCTTGATTGCCTTGCTGGAATGAAGTAAAAGCCTGTGCATCCACATGCTTGATAGAGAATAATGCGGTGCGGTTGATGCTTACCGATCCTTTTTCAGCCAGCTTGTCCACTCGGCTTCCATCATAGCTTGATTCCAGGTAGAAAGTGATTTGGATATCGGACAGCCTCTTAAGGGCTTCCTGGTTTGTGGACTTGGGAAATTCCAATCGCCACAGGGTTTCGAAGCCACTGCCTTCAAATGGAGTCAGAGATTCATCCGGCAAGCTGTATATTTTCATATCCTCTTCAAGTCGATATTCGGAAAGCGTCATTGCATCATGTGGTCGGATGAGCACATGGCTTTTTTCCGGGTCGATTTCTGCGATATTCGAAACGCCCAAATTATACAGTACCCCTTTGGGGAGGGGGTCGACCATTGGGACGATCGGGATCACATGCACTGCGATGATGCGGTGAGCGTAAAATCCTGGAAATGCAAGATCAAGCGAAGCGTTTTGGGTCATGAAGTCACATTGGCCTTTCAGCTTCAGTTGACCAAATGAAAGCGGATAATCCCTCATCAGGGAAATTGTCCATTTAATAGGGTTCGTTTGCTGAAGACCAGTGATGCGTTCCTTTTCCAAAGTTGCCAGGTCTTCCAGCAGGGCATCGGCGCCAAGCAGGCCCTGTCGACGAGGATTAAAGTAATTCAATCTAATGATCCGCAAATCCCGGTTTTGTTCATAGCTCAGCGCACGTTCAGCCATCCAGCCAATCATGGTTCCGATATTGATATATCGCTTCATGGCGGCTTTCATATAACCGGCAAGCGTGATCCAGGTATCGATATTGAGAAACTTCAGCTTTGTAAACCGGAGGATTTCCTGCGTGGTCAGAGCCTCCAGTTCTGCTACCGCCTTTTGCAACTGGGCGATGGCCAAATCTTGGCGGCGGGCGTCGAGCTGCGCGTCCACCATTGGCTGAGCACTATTTTCCAACTGACGCAACTCCGCCATTCGCTGATCGGCAGCGTCTGCCATCCCTTTCATCGTCACCATAGCACCGATCCCAAACAGGGCCATTCCTCCCACGACGCCTAACCCTACAGTCGCTCCGCTTGTAGCTTTCGACAGTCCAAAGGCTACCTTGTAATCCTCTCCGATCGGTTTTGTCACAAAATCCGGCATGGCCCCGAGAAAATCCTTCATCCCACCAAAGAAATCTTTGACCTGCCCACAGAAGCTATTGTGATCCTGAATTTCACCTTTCTTGTCAGCAATGGACTTATTGACCAGTTCCAGCTGGATCTTGGCTTGATTCACATAATCCCAGGCCTGGAGAATACGGTGGCTTTCAATTTGCACCTTGAGCGCTGTGGAAGCTATTGCGGAGTTGAGCAGCAATAGTCCAGCCTTGGCTTGCTCTGCTTTCTCCCTAAAGGACAAAAAATCTTCCTCAGCCCGCTTGGCCAGATTGGCAAACTGATTTGCAATCGTCTCCAAGCTTTTGTACCGAATCATAGGTACCAAATAATCAGAATAGCCGTAATAATTTAACCCCGCGTCAATTTGGGTGATTCCTATCCGCGCCGACAGCTGTTGAGCTACAATAGCAGGATTTATCGATGATTCCCAATCAGCGATCACATGCGCCCCGTTCAGGAAAGGGCCACTGAGGCTGAGATCGGGTTGAGCCAGCTTTGTGGGAGAAAGGTTAGAGCGGATCACGGGTTCCCAAGCAACCTGGGAACCCAGTGACAAGTCTTTCAACTCTTCTTTCAATTCAAAGGAAAGGTCTTCCGGCAGTTGATACGGGGTGAGGTCCGCTCCTTGTCCATTGCCACTTTCAACGACAATTGCATCCCCGGCCATTTGCATAACAGGTTTGGGAATGATTTCACCTTTGCGTTTGGGTTGGGGCAGAGGTGGTTCTTGGGGAGCACGGTATTGACCGATCGGCACCTTTTCTGGATACTTCAACCAATCGTAGGCATCTCTGGGTTTGATATCATAATGAAACGTTATTTCTTCAGCTCCTTTCCCGTCCAGCGGATCGATTCCGTAAAGCCGAAAGACCGCTTTATACAATTCTCGGGCCCGGAACACCTCGGCTTCCTGGTCGATCCTGTAAAGCTCATCAGCCCAGTTCAAATAGAGCTTTCCGAGGCGAAGCTGTAAGAAAGGCACTTCGCAATTCTCATTGAGATAAAGATAGTCCTCCCCCCAATTTTTAGTAGCCGGTGGATACACTTCATAGGCAAGCCTGTCCCAACTCCACGGCATATCTCCATCTTCGCTCGGTGCAGAAAAGGTATTCGGAGTATCAATGTAGAATGAAGCTCTCAGCAGTAATTCTTTGGCAATGTCCGAGTAATATTGAGCCGCCTCCACATACTTGCCTTTTTCAACCATAACATCTCCCCTGCAAAGAGGCAGGAGGAAGAAAAATACATGGGGTATCAGGCTGAAAAGGCTGTCGTGTAAGTTTTGCATCACGGTTTCAAGCTGTGGTAAATCGTAGGAATCCGCAAGCAGTACAGCCGGAGCAGCGTTGATAGGAGATTCAACATACAAATCTGAAGGTAGGAATCGAACGGTATTCAGCAATTCTAATTCAGTAAGCGCTTCAGGGTTGCTGACCTTAAATTTTTTCCGGTTGCCGTATCTTTTTTTCAGGCACTCGTAAAAAAAGTTTGAAAGCGGGAAATTCTGAGGGATTTTGTCCGGTATTTCAATGGGGTCCCATTTTCCTGTTTTGAGCCCAGTTTTCCAAACTCCTTCATGTTGTTTTCCGTCCAGCGTCTTATGCGGCGGCCAATAAGGTGATAGAAACTCAGGTGGCCGAACCCCAAACTTTTTCCACCCTTTCGGGCTGTTTTCAAGTTTGATAAATTTGTTAAAGGATTCTGCTGTATGAAGGTTGAGCAGGAGTGGGGTCTCGATCAGACTGTTGCCATCGAGAGAAATACAGTAGATCTTTCTTTCGATTCGCTTTCCCAATTCCTTGATTCTTATTTCTGTCCGAAGGTAATCATTGAGCGCTAAGCTATACTCTTCTTTCAAGAAATTTTGGTGCCCTTCCCGGAGGGAGGCATCTATACTCAAGAAGATTTTCAGCCGAATGACCAAATCTTTCGCGGAACTGGAACTCGAATAATCTTTGTGATTCTGAACGTTGGTCAAAAGGTCTTCAGCATACTCCCGGTCCTGCGGCGTGAAAAACAGCCCGTTTTTTAGCGAGTAATGATTTTCAGGAAAGTAATGCTGGTGAAACCGAAGCCGCCATTCATCTTTGTAAAAGAAAAAGGGGTTATTTTGACCTTCAGCTTTAAAATCCCCATCTCTGAAGTATTGCTGCAGCGTTTTGATGTTCTCATGTACCCTGGTAGTTTTTTGCCAACTAGGGCGATTGAAGTCCAAAAGATATTCTTCCTCAAAAAAAAATTTCGGCTTTGGTGACAATTCAAGCAACTTCGACACATACGCGCCGAGGGATAGATCGCCCTGTGCCGCTATTTGATTGGCCGGTACAGCCAGATCTTCTATTAGTGCTTTTTTTATTACATCAATGACAACCTCATCGGCTGCAATCAACTCATTGTCCGCCGTGCTGAAGTCTTGCTTAAATTGAGATTGTAGTTTTTCAAGTATCTCTTGTCGAAACTCTTCGTCTGTAGGCTTTTTCTGGAATTCTGAATGCGATTTACTTCTGCAGATAAAAAACTCCGCAACTGCCACCAGGTAGTCCCGGTAGGCAATGTCATCTTTTTGGGGGGTGATTGGTCTTCGCATGGCATGTTTTTTAAACTGTTTTTGTCGAGATGGGACGTGCGAAAGAGAACTAAAAAACAATACCTAGTAAGAGAATAGTTCAACTCAATACCAATATCAAAATAATAGGTATGTAATTTTCATTCAAACATTTGATGAATAACAAAATATACAAAGTAATCGACAAGATTCAATGATAAACATCTCCTTATCTGATGACATGTATCATTGACAAAATCATGATTGTACCGTTATTTTTGATAGATAGATAGATGAAGATCTTCTATCCCACCCAATTCCAATTAAAGCGTAAAGTTCATTGAAGTAAACGTGTTAAAATGTTTGCCCAAAAAATCGAATCAATCGAGCAGGTGGTTGCCAATACCCCCCATTACAGTTTTAGGATGGAGTTATCCCCGAATATCTTCATAGAGGGTTCGGTCAATTGGGAGTTGCATCGCCAGCATGCCGTGTTGGGTCTGATCGATCGACCATCAAGAGGGGAAGTTTTTTGGGAAAGCGAAAATGGTTACGGTCGCATTCCCAAAACTTCCGAATGGCACACCATTCAGGGAAAGCCCTTTGCCAATTATCTTCAGCGGACACTGGACTTACTTAAGAATACTCCTGAAACGGCCTTTCGTGAGGAAGGGGACTTTCTCCTAGCCCGGTTAAATCCAGGGCAGTTACCTGCACAAGAAAACGTCTCGGAGCTGTTTCATCATCTCTATGGGAAACGTGAATCGACCAAATCACGGATGATGCTGGAGAAGAGCATCGAGTTGAGCCGTGCTGTTGATATTGAGATCACTATTTATGTGAATAAAGAGGATCACTGGATCGCTAATTTCAATGCTGAAGGGAAAGTAGGCGAAACTCCTTTTTATTTCTACATAGCCTTTTTCCAGAACGCCGGAGAATTGCCAGGCCTTCCCGAAGAAGCGCTTTCCCCTTCTGCACCCGCATTGCCGTTGTTCGCTTTTCTTCTGCAAATACCTCAGTGGGGGTGGGACCAAAATCGCACGCACGGCCCCTGGGCTCAAAAGGCCATTAAACTGATAAAAGAATTCGATGTAAATAAGCATTATACCGAAATATACGACGATGCGTGGAGCAGCAATGAGTTTACTTATGCGCATGCCCAGTCCAATACGGACAAAGGGACACCCCCGGATTTAACCCACCATCCAATAGTTGTAGGCGCTGCCTTTGAAGACGAAAACGAACTTCCTTGGGCATATTACGACAATTTCTATTTTAAACATGACGATGATTTCAAGAAAGACCCTAAATTTTATTTCAGGCGGCCGTTTGTTCGAGATTATTTTCATTTCGGCGGAGAAGACCTGGGCTTGAAGTACCAATGGTACTTTCCGTTTAGAGAGTTGATCGACGGAAAAGCTCCAAACCGGACTTGTCCCGGAGACCGGTATTACAGCGCAAGAGATTGGGGTTTCGGAGGCTCCAGGATACAACCACCGGACCTTAATCGCCTGACCTTTACTCAAGCCATTTTGCAGTACCATAAACACTCTCAGGAGGGCAAACGGAGCGCTTACCTTATGCTCGGCCACGTCTCCCACCTGCTACAGGATGTCGGCCACCCCGATCACGCCAGGCTGGCCGACCATGCGGGCAGCGGCAAGGACGAATGGTACATTTACCAATTTTATTGCCCATTGATTGCCGCGGAGGTCGCCCTGATTAGTTGCCTTGCCTGCAATGTATTTTGCCTTTCTTGCTCAACCACTGCAGGTGCCATAGCGTTGAGTGCTTGTCTAGCTACTGTAAGTGGAAAAGAGGTGGGATACGAAAAATTAATCGGACAGTACTGGCCCAAGCCTTCCGACGAGAAGAATGTACAAGAGGGTCTTGAAAAAAAATCGATACAGAAATATACCACTTATGATGACTATTTCAAAAAATTGGCGCATTTCAGCAACACCAACACGGCCTTTTCTTCGGTTGTAGGTTGTAAAACGCTCTCTATAGCCCCTTTTGTTGAAGTTCCAGGGCTCGACCCTGATATTGATACGACAAACACTTCAGAAACGAAGCCCTATTTTGATTTGACCAATCAACTGGCGGTAGAAATTATCCGCACCAACGCAGGCCTCATTCAACATTTCTTTGAAATTGTAAATTATCCGCCTTTCTTACAACGATTGGCCATCGCGCAATGGGAACCCAATGCCCATCCTAAAGAATTCGCCGTTTTCGACTACAACCAAGAGTGCAGAAGATATGATGCGAAATGGGTGAGAAAGGGCGGGGCCAGGCAATTGCAATACGAAAACCTGTTGGGCAAACTCAGTCCGGGGTGGCCCGCTTATTTTTTCCTCCAATTCGGGCCAGCCGATATCGGGCCGGAAAAGGGGAGGCGAATGAACACCGATAAACTGCAGCTTAAACTAACAGGTACAAACCCGTTCACAGGAGCACCCATCGAAGAAAAGATACCGCTTTTCGAATCTTTGGATGGGAACACCGGCTACTATTATTGGGGATCCTATCTGCCGGAAAACTGTAGCAAGGATCCCTACACACTTTATATCGAGGTGAATGGAACGGACATTGGCGCACACCTCCAAAGTCGAACCATCAAGGGTGAAGAACTTGATACAGACCCGGCTGTCATACCATATGTCGACATAAAAACTGCCCCGGGCTATAACTGGAAAAATTACATGCCGGGCTCTGATTACTGGCATCAAATACAAGTCGCTCCATTGGAATGGTTTGGTCTTTCCGCAACGCCAATGGCGCTCCATGTCAGCCGTAAAGGACAATTCATTTTAGAGATCCGACAAAAAAGCAGAAACTGCCAGTGGGAAGAATTAAAAGGTTTCATGAACTGCCCCGTAATCTGGCAGGTGGAAACAAAATTGAAAAAAGTCACTCTGGAAAAATCATTTGAACCCGGTAAAGTGAAATTGAAAATCGAGCCCGATCGCGGAACAAGTCCTCCAGGCATCTATACTATTAAAGTAACTGGCAGCTTAGGCTATTTGTCGCAAATCGTTATTTTAACAGTAGATGTCCATTAACGGGATAAGAATCCTTTTCCGTTCGCCTATTTCTCTTTCTGGAATTTGCCGGGTCTTTGCAATATGCAGGATGATTTCAGTCCATAAAGAAATTTAATTATTAGGTTATGTCCAATGCTAAAACTCCTTTACTAAAGGTATTTCTCTGTCATGGCTCTGAAGATAAAGAACCCGTCCTGACTCTTTACCAGCAATTGCTTGAAGAAGGCGTCGACCCTTGGTTAGACAAGAAAAAACTGATCCCCGGTCAAGACTGGGAAAGTCAGATCAGGAGGGCAGTGAAGGATGCACATGTCATTCTAGTCTGCCTTTCTTCTAAGTCTGTAAATCGAGCCGGCTATCTGCAAAAAGAGATTCGGCTGGCTTTAGATGCTGCAGATGAACAGCCGCCTGGTACGATCTTTATAATCCCGGTAAAATTGGATGAATATGAAATGCCAGACCGCATGCGGTCTTGGCAATGGATTTCCCTACCCTGGAAATGGGTGCATTTGTCTGAAGAACCCGGGTATCAAAACTTGTTAAATGCCTTGCATCTTCGCGCTGAAGACCTCGGCATATCAATGTTCTACCGGTCAGACAAAACTATATTTGAAGGGTTTAGGACCATCTTTGATCGTCCAGCTTTCCGGGGGAAGTTCTTAGAGCAGAGTGACCCCGCTCCTGCCCAAAAAGCAATGGAACTCACTCTAAAAGCAATGAAAAGTGGCATCCTGGAAGATCGCCAGGGGAATGAACTGCGGCGTATCACGCCTGCCTACAAAATCCAAACTCCTGAGTTACAAAAAATAGCTGATGAGGTGTTGAACCATCTGAAAAAGGCCATAAACCTCGCCTCGATCTTGGTATCCGGGAATGACAATATCGACCGACCGAAAATCTGCGATACCCTTGACGACGAACGAGAAATGATCATCAACCGGCTCAACGAAGTGTGGGAAGTTTTTGGGATTCGAACCTTGCCTGTTCCATCTGAAAAAACCGATAGCACAGATGTATACGAGGAGTTTGGCCCCGTTTGAGTGCCTCATACCCAAACTAATTTATGCTTGAATTGAACAGGCAAAACTTGATTGTAATAACCCCTTTGAGCTCATCCCAAATGTCTGCCAGATGAAATAGCTACTATTACCTTTAAAGTACAGAATAACGTATTCCGCCAGGTTTAGTGTACACCTGATAGAAGTCCAGCAAAACCAACCTATTTTTGGACTGACCCACCACACAAACAACAAAACCAGAAGCCCCTCCCTTGCCCCCCCGGCTTCCCCTTTCATCTGCCTACATTGAATAGCGGCCGCATCCCGAAAAGCAGCACACTTCTCCTCCAGTTGACAATAGCATCCCGGCACAAACTGAAAAACCGCAGCCCCTCTCCTACCCTTCCCACAAGCAACTTCATACCCCCCCCGCTGCTCGTAGCCCAGAGCCCCGGCAGATACCGGTATCCTCCATCCCCGACCACCCACAGGCCAAAAACCCCTTCCCTATTTCACCCGCAGCACCTCCTCCCACCGCGTCGTGAACCGGGGGCTGCGCCATTGCTCCTTTCTGCTCCAGGTATTGCTGCCATTGCCGCAAGAAGCGAAATAGACGGTATGGCGGCCGTATTGCCGGTTAACTCGGTCCATTGCCTCAATAGCTTTGGCATACCGCAGTTGCTGCTGCTCTCCTACGAAAAGGTTGGTTTGAAGCACAGCGCCGGGCTGAAGCCCGCCGGCTAGTATGCCTGCCTTTTTGTAGTTCGTGCCTTCTTCATATAGCCGTTCTACTGCGGCGGCGGCCCATTGGATGAGGGTATTGGTGTTTGAGGTAGCCAGCGGCAGCTCCAGGTTCATGGCAAAATAGCAGCGGCCGTCCGCCCGGCGGTTTTTGTGTGGGTTGGCCCACAGGAATATGGTCAGTTGGTTGGCTGCCTGGCGGTAACGGCGGAGCTTCTCCCCGAGTCTGCTCGCATATACGGAGATGGCTTCTTTGAGTTCTTCCAGTTGGTAGATATCGCGCCGGAAGGAGCGGGAAACCATCGTATGGGCTCTCCCGGTGGCGGGAGGTTCCAGGGCATAGCATGCTTCGCCTTTCAATTCTTTCAGCAGGCGCAAGCCTACCACGCCAAATGTTTGGCGCATCCAGCTTTCTTCTGCTTGCTGCAGGCCGGCAACTGTTTGTATGCCGATTTCGCCCAGCTTCTGCTCATAGGCTTTGCCGATGCCCCATACTTTGCTGATGGAAAGCGATGAGAGCCTGGGGTCGGCGGGATGGAGCAGGTAGACGCCGCCGGGTGTTTGCTGCTTGGCGATGTGGTTGGCTAGCTTGGCGAGGGTTTTTGTCCTGGCTATGCCAACGCTTACCGGGATGCCTGTGTTTTGGTGGACGACCTGGCGCAGCTGCTCTCCGTATTGTTGTAAGCCCTGTTTGCAATATGATAGCTGCAGAAAGGCTTCGTCGATGGAGTATACTTCTACTTCTATGCAGTGTTGCTGCAGGGTGTCCATGACTCTGGCGGACATGTCTCCATACAGGGCATAGTTGCTGGAAAATACCTGCACGTTGTGTTCCGCAAGCAGGGAGCGTACTTCCCAGTATGGCACGCCCATTTCAATGCCTAATGCTTTCGCTTCGTTGCTGCGGGCTATGATGCACCCGTCGTTGTTCGACAGCACGATCACCGGGCGGTTGAGGAGCCGGGGCTGGAAGGCGCGCTCGCAGGAGGCGTAGAAATTGTTGCAGTCTACCAGGGCGTAGTATTTCATAGTTCATAGGGTTTGTGGATGACGTGGGTGACTACGCCCCAGGCCATGAAGTCCAAATCGGCATGCAATAGGATTGGCGTGTATTCTGTGTTCTCCGGCTTCAAATAATAATGCCCTCCTTCTTTGACGAAACGCTTGACGGTAAACTCTCCTTCCAGCACGGCTACGATTACATCCCCTGGTTGTGGTTCTAAGGAGCGGTCTACGACTAAAATATCGTCCGGGTAGATGCCGGCGCCTTTCATGGACAGCCCTTCTACTTTTAGAAAAAAGGTGGAGGAGGGGTTCTTGATGATGTACTTGTCGAGGCTTAGCCTTTCTTCCAGGTAATCATCTGCCGGGCTTGGAAACCCGGCGGCCACCGTGCCGCAGAACGGCAGTTCGAGGGTGAGCCGGCCTAAGGGGATGACAGGCACGAGGCCTCCTTCTGCCTTCCCGGGGTTTTGGGTAGGATAGTCCATGGTTGTTCACAGTATGTTTGAGCGGGGAAAATAAAACAAATAATCTTAAGCCGAATGGAAAATCGCTTATTTAAAACAATATTGTTTAAATGTATAGGTGTTATGTTCTTTGTTTGCCGATTTTGCTGCGTGTAAGGGGGGGGTAAAATGGTGCTTGGCACAGCAGAGGCAGCAACCTTATCCCTTCATACAACAAAGCCAGAAGCTCCTCCTCGGGGCTCCTGGCTTAGTCCTGGCTTGATTGCCTCTATTTATTTCCCAGATGTCAAAGCAATCACCAATAGGCCAACATCCGTCCAGGCTCTATATTCCGTGATATGCTTTTCTTCTGCCTGCCTTTCCCTCTACTCCTTTTCATCAGCAGCGTAGTTCAGTTCAAAATCTAAGCTCCGTATGCCGGGAATGCCGCCCAGGCGGCCGGAGAGATACCATTTTTCGTAGGGAGCGCCCTTGAGGATGCCGGTTATTTCTGCGAGAGAGTATAGCTCTGATGCGCCGGCTTGATCTTTCTCGATGATCCAAACCTGGTCTCTCCGGAAGTTGACGCTGGTTAGCAGGTTGGTGTCGTGGGTGGCTAGGAGCAACTGGGCGCCCTTGGTGTTGGTCTTCGGGTCGTGAAATAACTCGATAAGATATTGGCAGATCAACGGGTGCAGGCTGCGCTCGAATTCATCTACCAGGATCGCCCGGCCGTTCATCAGGGCCCGGAGGAGGAGGCCTCCCAACACAAATAGCTTCTGGGTGCCGGCCGATTCTTCGGCAAGGGGATAGAAAGCCGTGCCGGCTTCTTTGCCGCCGTCGTCAAATACGAGGTGCTCGACGGATATTTCATACTCGTTTTCTACAGCAGGCAATTCCGGCTTTTCAATCTGGAAATCGACGACGCCGGTGTCAAAACTTTTTAAGAGGGTTTTGAAATTGTTGATGAAGCGTTCGTTTTTCTTCGCTTTTTCCAACTCTTGGGCAATCCGGCGGAGGTAATAGCTATCCACCCAGCTGTCCAAAAAGGGTATGGGCATGTAGTCCTGGACGAAAAACTGATATATTTTAACCAGTTGTTCTATATTGTTGTGGGCGGCCTTCGACAGGTACAACTGGTTGCTCCCGGTGAGCCTGGATACGACTACCTTCTGCCCTTTGAGGTAATCGCCAAATTCGAATTCTTGGCCAATCCGCCTGAATAGTTTGGACTCCCTTCCCTCGGGATAGAAAAGCAGTTGCTCTTCTACTACTTGTTCTCTCAGGATGGATACCCGGTAATTGTACCGCACCTCTTCCTGAAGAAAATTGACTTCAAAGCTTACCGGCGCGGAGGCTGTCCGCGGGTTGAATAGAAATGGCTCGTATTCCCCAAATGGTTTATCCGGAGCCCGGCCGGCAGAGGAAAGCACCAGGTTGCGCAATGCCTGCATGGCCTTCATGAGGTTGCTTTTTCCGGAGGCGTTGGCACCGTATATGATGGCGGACCTCAATGCCTTATACTGGCCGTCGGTTTCAATGATATGGCCAGCTTCCTCCTTTTTGCCTTCGTCGGGCACCATGGAAAGCGTTTGCTTGTCCCGGAAGGAACGGTAATTTTCTATGCTAAATTCGAGCAGCATGGTTTTTTATTTGCAATTGTTGGATAACTTATCCAAATATAGCATATAAAAGGTATAATGCTATTGAAGGCTCTTTCTTTTTTCTGACTTTCCTTTATTGCTGGACTTTGGACGGTCTAGCGTTGAAGTCGGACACGAGCGAAGCGACTGACGGAGTAAATCGGAAGGTGGAGAGCGGAAAAATAGGCAACGAACGCTCATTTGTGGCTGCATTCCGACCCCGGCACGAAGGCCGGGACAGGCTTTCCGATTTCGCACTTCCGACTTAAAACAGGGACCCGTCCAAAGTCCAGTTATTGGCTCCCCTAATCACTCAACTGCCTTTGCTAATCGGTTTTGTTTGCAGAAAGGCAAGGGGGTTGGTGGTGGTGGGGCAAGGGAAATAAAGCCGTAAAAAAATCACAATCTCCACAACATAAAAACCAAAACATTTCTATGTTTTAATGTTTTTGCATACTTTTGTTTTGACTTGTTTATATGCTCCAATTTGCTCTTCCGCCCTTAAATGAAAGGTGTTTTTTATAGCAACAACCTAATTTTTCCGTATAAGTAATTGGTTATCAGCCGATGCGGGAATTCCCGTATCGGAAAAATGTTTAATATGAATGAAGTTGTTAAGTTTGATTACAAAGGGCAAAATATTTCCTTTGAGTTCTCCGATGGCAATAAAATGGTCAATGCATCGGAAATGGCCAAACCTTTTGGTAAGCGTATCAATGATTTCCTCCGACAACGATCTACTCAGGAATACATTCTCCTACTGGAGGAAAGATATGCCGCTGAGCTAAAGCGGGAAGTGTTGAGAGTAGTAAAAGGCGGAGAGCCGGAATTGCAAGGTACCTGGATGGATGAAAAGCTTGCCCTGAAATTCGCTGCTTGGCTGGCGCCCAGGTTTGAGCTTTGGGTATATGATAAGGTCTACGAGCTTTTGACAACAGGCAAAACGGAAATCAGGGAATATCAGCCGGCTAACTTGTTAAAGAGCCTCCGCTTAATCGTTGAGCAGTTGGAGGAACAGGAAAAAATTAACGCGGAGGTTAGGCAGGATATTGACTTCATAGCTGAAAGGATTGATGAGTTGGAAGCCAAGATCACCAGCGTGGACGATCATTACTACACCATCGCCGGCTATTGCTCATTGAAAAAGATACCTTGCCCCCTGGATAAGGCCAAGGAATGGGGGAAATTGGCTACCAGGTTGTGCCGGGAACGAAATGTCCCTACCGGTACGGCTCATGATGAACGGTTTGGCAAGGTCCGCACTTATCATGAGGATATTTTGGTTGTGGTGATTCGGTAGCCTTCCTGGCTTTCAGCCGATGCGCGAATTCGCGTATCGGAAAAGTACGCATTGGATATACTGAAAGAGTATGGCTCTTTAGGAAAAGAAGTGCTGGATATAGAAGATTTAGGAAAATTGAAGTAAACGATATCGAACCGGATTAAAGCCCAAAAAGGTGTGGGTGGAGTTGATCCGGGAGGAGGAATAGATACCCTACCATCACTTCCAATACACTTTCAAAAAATTTACAATCCCTCCATCTTGTTCGCTGGCCTGCTCCCGCAGGTTTAGGCTAAAGCGCGGCTGTTCCAGGCTGTATAGCTTCAGGACGGCGGCATAGGTGGACTGCGCTACTAGTCGGACGTAAGTGTGCGCTGCGTCTTCAAACCAGGCTTTCATCAGGTATAAGCCGTTGTCGGGCAGCGCCGCCAGCTCTACTGTGAAGGGCTGCACGGGCAGGCCCCGCTCTTGCCGCCACTCCAGAAAGGCGAGGAAGTTGAGGGGCTGCATGAGGTAGAGCTTAACGCCTTTTGCTGCCAGGGCTTCGGCAATGCCTCGCAGGGCAGGCTTGTGGTAGTAATCGGCGGGCGAGGCGAACAGGCTGAGGTGGGCGGCAGCTTCGGGCTCCAGCTGGCTGAAATCACGCTGCTCAAAGGAAAAGAGAATCTCCAGCTTTTCGCCTTGGCGGTAGGCAGACAGGCCGTTGTACAGAAAGTTCCACTGGATGTGGAGGCGGCTTGCCAGCGGCAGGTGCTGCTGGAATTTCTGAAAGGTGCTGTCGGCCAGCTGGCCGGTGAGGTAGCCGATGATGCGCAGGGGGAACTGCTGCTCTGCGCAGTGCTTCGCCAGGCGGTTGACGGCGGCGACATCGGTGGCCAGGCGGTGGATCGTCGTCACCGGGCCGGGAAGGTATGTGGAGTGGATGTTTTCCTGGAATAGACGGTCGAGTAGGCCGTAAGTAGCCTCGTCCCAGCCGAAGGTTTCGGCCAGCATCGGGTCCAGCCGGTATTGGGGCGCCAGAAGCTGGCCGTAAGCGCGGATGAGAGGCTTGAGTTCCGAGACGGTTATGGGCTGCGCTTCGGGTGCCAGGGCTTCCTGCCCTATGTACTGGACGAGCTGCTCGGTGAATTGCCTTTCTTTGTCTTCAAAGGCGAGGTATTCCTGCTCGCCTGGCAAAAGGGCGTTGATGTCTTCGAAGTAGATGGGGGCTTGCCGTTCTTTTTCGGTATATCCTATTTCTTTGGCGCACTGCTCCATCCAAGCCAAAATGGCCGGCTGGTGCGCTTCTTGCCAGTGCCGGATGGCCGCCCAGCGCTCTTCGCATCCGGATATCTGCCTGAAAGCAGCTTGTAATACCTGCCTTTTGTCGCCGCCTTGGGGAACGGGCAGAGCGGGGCTCAAAGTGGCGAGCACGGCAGCGTAAAGCGACAAGCGGCCCATCCGCTTTTGCCGGATGGCCGCCGGGATCATGGCTTCGGCTTCGGCCAGGTAGGACTGGTATTCGGGCGTCAGGGCCTCCAGCAGGGGCTGAAAGGCGCGGTTGACGCAAAGGGTGCCGAAGACGGCGTATGCTTCGTGCATCTTTCGCCCTTCTTCATGGAGCTGGATGATCTGCCGATATAGCTGGGCATCTTTCTCGGCTTCGGGCAATTTTTTAAAATAGCGGATGGCCAGCAGGATCATGTATCCGTGGGTGGTTTGCCGAGCCAACATGTCGTGGATTTGCTCGTGTTCGGCGGTGGCCAGCAGGTGCAGGCGGTTCAGCGTGGCATCTTCATAGGCGGTGTGGGCTTCGGGATGGATGACGGGCATACTCTGAAAGTCGAAACGCCCCAGTGGCGCTTCTTCCAGCAACTGGTTGTAGGCCTTCGGGAATTGGAACGGCTCAGCCATCGCGCCGGAAAATAATGGTTTCCAATAGTTCCCACCTGCCTTTTCCTTTCCGGCGGATCGTCCGGATGCGCTCCAGGATAGCCAGGTTTTCCTGGAGGGCATCCTGCTCAATTCCCTTGCCATGACAACGCCGGTAGGCCTGCTGGATATCGTCTTCAGCGAGCCGCTCATCGGCAAAATAGACAGCGAGCAGCACCCGTGCCTGCTCTTCGGAGAAGTCATGGGCCATCACTTCTTCAAATTCCAAAATGAGCAGCAGCAGGCTGGCTGCTACCGACAGCAAGCCGGATACGCTTGTCAGCAAAACGCCTTGCGCGCCGATGGACAACAGCTTGCGCCTCAACTCCCGCTGGTTGGCTTGCAGCATATTGTAGGGCTTCAGGCTCAGGGCTTCTACGCTGCCGTCCTCTTTGCGGCGCAGGGAAACCCATTTGTAATCCAGGCCGGAGAAGTCCATAGGTGCCTGCAAGGTGACAGTATCTAGCAGGGCTTCCTGCAAGCCCGCCTCCGGCAGCTCGATGGAGCGGCTCTTCAGGTAGGCCAGGATGTTGTCGTGGGTTGTGTCCATGAAAGTAAAAATAGGGATTATAGGCCTCATTTAAAAACATCCACCAGGTGGATGCCGGCTATATACACCGCCAAGGCTCCGGCCAGGGCGTATTGGGGGTACGCCTTTTTGATGGACTGAAAGGCTCAGTCAAATAACGCAGTGATCCATATCGTAACCGCTCGTTCCGGATAGTTGGCTACCACCGGCAGGTCTTTCGGGGCTATGCCGCGCAGGATACTGCTGTGGCTGAAGCCTTTGAAGAACCGAATCTCCATTTCCCAGGGGAACTCCCGGTAGTAGCTGAAGTAGCCTTCGGTTTCTTTCTGAATACGCTCCCAACTGAACCAGTTGTCGGCATCGAAACGGTACCACCACAGAGCGAAGGCGTAGGAGGCTTCCGGGCTGCTGTTGTGGTAACCGTCACGAGGTCGTCCATTTTGTCTTGCCCGAAGCCCTGCACTTCGGCCAGCTCCTGGATGTCGCGGAACCTGCGGAACCGCGAACGGCCTCGGGCTTCCATGATCCTCCTGGCTACCGTCATGCCAATGGCCGGCCCTTTTCCGTTGCGCGGGTCATCCTGCACGCCTTCGGTGATTTCTCTTGCGTTTTTGGCGCTGTTCAGAAATCCCAGCACTCTGTGGACTACCCAATCGGGGGTGTTTTTGGTGGTTGTTTGTTGCAAAATAGGGCGTATTGCCTGATTTTGAAATCTAGGAGGTTAAATGGAAACTATTGAATTATTTAATTTTTTCCTTATATTGAAACTATTATTAATTGTCAACAACCTCGCTAATACTCAATTCGTTGGCCGAGCATTCCGAATTTCCTGAACTACTTAACAGGTCAATTTAAATTAATGGGGCCAATTCCCATTATTGGAGGACAAAACGGTTTCTTCAACATAATTTTTTTCCTATGTGGCCTACCTCAAAGAATGAAAATTCCAAAACCTCGCTTCGCGATACCCCCAACTTCGCAGCAGTAAATGATGCCCGAGAAGTTGTCGTCTACATTGTTGATTTTAGTTTAGGAGCCTTCTCCTATATTGGCGCTTCTATCCAACAGTTGCTCGGTTACTCGCCACAGGAAATCTATGAAAAAGGCCCTCCTTTCTTCTTTCGCAAGATCCATGAGAAAGATTATCCCAGATTATTGACAGATTATGCCAATAATCTGGAAAAGACAGCAAGTGAAAATAGCGACAAAAGGCCATTGTGTATATTCAAACATTTCTTTAGAATCCAGTCATTTGACAGGAACTGGACCTGGGTGGAAAATAGTGCCTTCATTCTCGATTATGATGAAAACCAAAAGCCCCAAACCGGTTTGGGTATTTTGAAACTTGTAAATCCAAAGTTTATACCGGAATTTAGTAAAAAAATAAACCTGGTCGCTAAGAAATTCCGGGAAAGCCACCCTCCAGCAAATTTATCTACGCTAAGCAGGTATCTGAAGCGATCGCCGGAAAACGGAATGGAATCCCCGGCAGGGAAGAGATTACTGGAAATTGCTTTTCAACCTTATGAGTCCCTCAACATCTCCCATAGAGAACGAGAAGTTTTAAATGCTATTGGAGAGGGTTTATCTTCCAAAGAAATTGCCGGTCAGCTATTTATCAGCGAAACGACAGTCGTTACTCACCGAAAGAATCTTATGCAAAAATTTCAGGCACGCAACACCGCCGAATTAATTAAAAAAGCATCTAAAATATTTTGGTTTGAATAAGATGACTTTTTTGTTTGAAAAAAATCCTCATTATTCAGGATTGATTATTATGGTAACTTAGAATAATATGCAGAAAGATATTCTAAACTAGCTTTCCTCACTTCCCTTATGCCCAATGACTGCCTTTTACCAAGTTTGCTCACCTGAATTGATGTAATTCTTTTGGCAAGTTCTTATACTTTACTAGACTTTGGACGTGCGG
>JAGQXQ010000117.1 GCA_020436535.1 Phaeodactylibacter sp. | reverse complement strand
AAATCCTTATTGAGCGTTTTAAGGCTGGAGAGTTAATGGGATACAATCAAAAGCGAGAACCCCTGGAGCCCGCTTCCGCCCAGGATATTTTCATACAGAAGGATACGATTATCACCTTCGACCCTGAGACTTATGAGGAAAAAGTGCAGGTCGTCCGCCTGGAATTCGGCCCGATAGATATTGCCGATTTCCGCGTCCAGCAAAACTGGTTTTTCGCTCCCTCGCACACTAGCCTGCAATGCAGCACCCTTGCCGTCGGGCCGGCCATACCGATCATCGACGAGTACGGTTCCCAGCTTGCACTGCGGCCGTTGTTTTTTTGGCGTAGGGAGTAACTAAATCTTAACCATATCGCCGGCAAATTCGTCGACGGAGATCATCCGGCCGCGGGCATTGGTAATATCGAAGTAATTGCCCCATCCTTCATCGCGCACTGCCTTTTCCAGCATATGCACATGGCCCATATTGGGCATTTTCCAAACAGCCAGATAACGATACGCTGAGTCCAGGGGCGCCGTTTCGTCACAGACGGCGAACCCTACCAATTCTACATTCAGGCCTTGCATCCGGCGAACGCCCGGAGAGAACATCCCCAAAAATTCTTCCCGCTGTTCGCAAGGCAGGTTATTCCATTCGGGCTTTGGCTTCCATAATTGGACATAGAGTAACATATTATCATTTTTTATTAACAATTGAGGTGGCGGGTGGCCCTCTCCTTCCTGATCCTAAGATAATACCTGGAAAAGGGCGGGCGAATGACCGATGCCATCAAAGGCGGTGACTTTTCGCATCGCATCCGCTCCAGCTTAATTATTAAATGTTTAATTTTAGCCGGAACGGAGTAATGAACCTATGCTAAAAAGCTTTGCGATCTTGGGGTGTTTCCTGCTGGCGCTGTCCATAAGGGCCCAGGTTACTTTTATTGTGGACGTATTTCCGCCAAACACGCCCCATTCCGACTCCCTGTTCCTGAGTGGCTCCATCAACAACTGGGTTCCAAACAATCCCGATTTTTTGTTTCAACCGGACAGTTCCGGGCGGCAATTCCTCACCCTTCCCGGGAAACAGCCCTTCGAGTACAAGATCACGCGCGGCGCCTGGAAGCGGGTGGAAACCAATGACTTCGGCCAATTTATCAACAACCGCCATTACAAAGGCGGCGGCAAAGGCGATACCGTTTACCTGAAGATACAAAGCTGGGATGACCTTCCAGTTACCCCCCGCTACGGGTGGGCCACCATCACCTTAGAGAAGGTGCCGAAAAATACGCCTCCAGACGCATCCCTGTTTGCAGTGGGGGCGTTCAATGACTGGCACCCCGGCGATCCCGACTACCAATTGGAGGAACTGGACAACGGCGTATTTCAGGTCCGCATCCCGCTCCTGGAAGACACCACCTATTACAAGTTTACCCGTGGCAGTTGGGAGACCATCGAGGGCCGGCGCAATGGCCGGGCGCGCATCAACCGCCAGTTTATACTCCATGAAGGAGTTTCAAGGAGCATAACGGCCAACATAGAATCCTGGGAAGACCTGGCCGGCAACCCGATCAACCTATACACTTTTTTTTTGCTGCTGGCGGCTATCCAGGGCCTGTTGCTGATACTGGCGATCAACACGCTGCAAGACAACAACCGTGCAGCTAACCGAATATTGTCGATCCTGCTGCTCATGCTGTCCGTGGCTTTAGCCGGAAGGGTGTCTACCTACGACCGGGATATTTTCAACTGGATCCCTCGCCTGCTGGTGCTTCCCGATTTCATCTATTTCCTCTATGCACCCATTTTTTTACTGTACATCAACCGGCTGCTGAGAACGCCCGCCCGGAATACACCCGGTATCAGCTGGTGGCATTTCGTTCCTTTCCTGCTGCAGGCAGCTTTTTATCTGCCGCTGATCCTGATGCACAAAGAGGAATTTATCGCCAAGGTGGTCAACCAGGAGTTTAAACCCTTCTTTGCCTGGTCCGGCGGATTGGCCCTGGTATTTAATACCGTGTACTGGTTCCTGTGCCGGCGCACCATTCAACAATACGAGCGCGAATCTGGCGACACCCTCGCGTTTGAACCCAACCTGGAGTTTCTTCGGGTGGTGATGTGGCTCAAATTTGCTTGCCTGGCCATCTGGGCGGCCACTTACCTCGTTGGCGGACTGGGCCTGATAATGGAAAGAGACCTGAGCTTTATCACCGAAAAGACCACCGACACGCTCTGGGTCGCTTTTGCCCTGACGGCATTCTTCCTGGGCTACTACACTATGCGGCAACCCGAGATCTTCAAGCTTCCGGCCCCCGATGCGCCTCCGTCCGAACAAGGGCAGGAAGAAGAAGAAAGAGCGGCCTCCATGGGAGAACAAGAAATGAAAGAGATCAAAGAACAGTTGGAACAGGCCATGGACAAAAGCCAACCCTACCGCAACCCGGGCCTCAACCTCAATTCCCTGGCCGAAATGGCCGGCACCAGCCCCCATTCTCTGTCCAGGGTCATTAATGAAGGCTATGGCATGAACTTCAACGACTTCGTCAACTCCTACCGCATCGAGGAATTCAAGCGGCTCGCCCAACAGGAAGATTATCAAAACCATACCCTCCTGGCCATCGCCTTCATCGTCGGCTTCAATTCCAAATCAGCCTTCAACCGCTCCTTTAAAAAGCTGGAGGATTGTACTCCGAGAGAGTATTTGAAAGGAGTGGTTGGTTGATCGGGTTCGTCGGCGACGAACACCAAATTCCGGACAGCCCCGAGCAAGTGGCATTTCATGATCTGCAACCTGAAAATTTGGAGAATCTTGCCTCAAATTATAATCTGCGGCGATTTTTAGATGTATTCCAGATAATATTGCAATGTGAATAATCAAAACTTTCCGAATCCACTTAGACAGTAAAACGATGAAAAACTTTACGCCCTACCTCTTATTTCTGGTTCTTTTTCTCTTTTCCTGTAAAAAAGATAACCTGCAGGACGGCCTTACTGAAGAACGCGAACTGAATATCGTCCATGTAACCCAGCACGATGGCGCCCCTTTCAGCACGGAAGCCAACGGGCAGGAAGTATCCACCCGGACCTTTTCCAGCGGCCCCGGTGGTGGAGTCATGATGCAGGCTTTCTACTGGGACCCCCCCGCCGGTGGCGTATGGTGGGACACCATCAGCAGCAAACTGGAAGACTGGTCCGCCGCCGGGATAGAATCTATCTGGCTACCACCCGCCTCCAAAGCCCAGGGAGGCGCCACCTCCATGGGTTATGACCCAACCGACTATTTTGACCTGGGGGACTACAATCAGAACGGAACCGTTGAAACCCGCTTTGGGTCAAAAACGGAACTGGCCGGCCTGATCAGCGAGGCTCACGCCCAGAATATGAAGGTGTACGCCGATATCGTACTCAACCACAATAGCGGCGGCCTGCTGGAAAACAACCAATACAGCGGCGGCCAGACCTGGACGGACTTCACCCAGGTGGCGTCCGGTAAGTTTCTGCGGACCCAACACGACTTCCACGCCAACTGGGTGCATTCCAACGACGAAGGGTATTTCGGAGGTTTCCCGGACCTGTGCCATGAGGTGCCTTTCGTTCAGGACTGGCTATGGAAAAGGGCTGATGGCGTTGGCAAATACTACAAAAATGTCATCGGCTTTGACGGATGGCGCTTTGATTACGTGAAAGGTTTTGCCCCTTGGGTCGTAAGTGAATGGAATAGCAACGTAGGTGGATTTTCGGTCGGCGAACTCTGGGACGGCAATGTCGATTATCTGAACTGGTGGGCTAATGAAGCCAACAGTAGTGTGTTCGATTTTGCCTGCTACTATAAAATGAATGACGCCTTTGACGGGAACAACCTCAGTGTCCTTTACGATGATATGATGTGGAAGAGAAACCCGTACAAAGCAGTCACCTTTGTAGCTAACCACGATACGGATGAGATCTGGAATAAGATGCTGGCCTACGCCTATATTCTAACCCACGAAGGATACCCCACCATCTTTTACCGGGACTATGAAGAATGGCTGAATAAGGAAAGGCTGAACAACCTGATCTGGATACACAACAATAAGGCTACCGGAACGACCTCCATCCTCTATGCCGACAATGATGAATACGTGGCCCGCAGGAACGGCTACAACGGCCCGGGCCTGATCGTTTACCTGAACAATTCCGACAACTGGCAACAGAGATGGGTACCAACTAACTGGAACAATACTCAGATCAAAGATTTTACCGGCCACTCCAACTGGCATCCCACGACACAGGGAGGAGGTTGGGTGGAAATTCAGTGCCCGCCTAAAAGCTATACGGTTTGGTCGCCGAATATTTGATGGTTGTTTGTTGTTCTCCAACAACTGACAATTATCCGACATCCAACAGCGAAATAAAGCCCCCAATAGCGCCCAAGTTATAATATGCAACGACTGAAACCCTTATTTGCCCTATACTTGCTCTTGAAATGCGGTTGCTGGTAATCCACAGCGCATTTCCCATAAATACGGAAAATACAGTTTGAGTAATAGGTAAGTGCCGGAGTTGCTTTACAGAGCTCCGGCATTTTTTTTCTAAAAGGTATACCAGTCCTCAGTTCCCGAACTTCCCCATACCGCCTCCAAAAATCTGCCCTTCCCATTAATATTTCTTCCGGCCAAATTTGTTGTTCTTAATAAGGACACTCCTGCAGCTTAGCGAATTTTATTTTCAGCCAGATTAACTGAACCCAAAAATACCTTTATCATGAAAAAGAGAAAATTTGCTTTAGTGCTAAGTGGCGGCGGATTCAAAGGCGCTTTCCAGGTAGGAGCATTGAATTATCTTAAAGATAAGTGGAAGCAGATCGCTCCCAACAGCGGCGCCATGCACTTCGACATCATTGCCGGCGTTTCTGTCGGCGCCCTCAATGGGGCCATGATGGCCATGAATAAACAGAAGGAACTGAATGAACTTTGGGAACAAGTCGCCCAAAACGGCGTCGAGGAGATCTACACCTCTCCCTTCATCGATACCAAAGCCCAGGAAGATGAGCCCAAGTTCCATTTCAATGCGGAAGTGCTCAAAGAACATTTCTTACCCGATTTTACGGTCAATGCCAAACTGTGGGATGGCATCAAAATGCTGTTTTCCAAAAAAGCGCGCCAGAAATTCATCAAAAAGACGATGGAAGATGCCGCCAACAGCATTGGCTCCCGGATTGCCAACTTCCAGAATGTGGCGGACAATACCCCCCTCTATAAAAAGCTGCAACGGATCATGGACAAAAACGCCATTACCGATTGCCAGTATCTATGCGGTTTTGTCTCCCTGGATGACGGCAACTATTCATCTATCCCGAGCACCCAATTCCTTGAAAACGAGGATTTCATTAATGGCGTACTGGCTTCTACCGCCATGCCGATCGTTTGGAAACCAGTGCCGGACATCCGTACTGCCAATAAGCGCATCCGCAACTCGGTAGATGGGGGCATTCGCAACAATTCGCCTCTGGGCGATGTGATCCAGGCCATCCAGGATGACCCGGAGAAGGATGTAGAATACACCGTTGTCATCATCAACTGCGGGACCGGTTCCGTCAAGAATAAGGACTTCAGCCGTTCCAATATATTCCAGATCGCTCTGCGCTCCCTGGAAGAGATCACCATGAGCGAGATATTCGACAACGATATCCGGCACTTCCTGCGCATCAACGAGATTGTCTGCCAGGCCAAGGCCGCCGGTGTTGAGTTATATAAAGATCAGAACTGCCCACTGCAGGAGTTCAAAACCATACTGATCCAGCCTGCCGAAGACATTCTCGGCGATATGCTTTGCGCCAATGAGGCCCTCATCCACCGCCGGATGAAACACGGACAGCAGAAAGCTCAGGCTGCAATACAGGCTTTTGCTGGAAATGGGATGCCGGTATAGGAAATGCACTTCCAAGCGCTCAGCCGCCCACCTGCCTGCCTTTGGCGTATCTGTTTACCGTCGTGGACAGATGCGGAGCTCGTCTCAGTGCGAAGCCCTGCCATGGGGGCCTGAATTACTTTGGGCATCGTTGAAAAGGCACCCTTTGGGTTCGAATCATCCTCCATCCAACTCCCGGAGCCGGCCTACTTCCATCTGATAATCGTATTGGAGGTCTTCGTGCAAAGTGGATATTACCTTCCGGATACCAGACAACTGCCGGTCGTACAGGTTGCGGAGCACCGTATTCCGAAAAATAGAAGGCCGGAGGGCTTTCATCAGGAAACAGAAGTGAAGCAGTAACTCCACCTCCGTTTCCTTTTTTTGGGAGTAACGGATATACTTTTTAGTGGCGCGCAGGATTTTGCGTACGCTCTTTTTTATGTAATAATAGCTGCTGGTATTGATCTGCTCAAATTCGCCGGATATTTCCGCTTTTACACTTTCTATATACGAGGCTTCATCTGGAAGTTCAAGCAAAAGATAGGTCAGCAGCTCTTTGTTTTCTTTTTTGAACCTGGCCAACCGAAGGCATAGGTCCGACAATTCGCCGGAGGTGCGGTTGGCCATTGCCTGTTTCAGTTCTTTTATACTCGCTGCTTTCATGAATTATTAGTTGATCCGGTATAAGGCGCCTAAGAATAAATAAACCATCACTTTCTTTCAAGGGCCAAGATACTTTTTATGCAATTTCTTTACACTTTTTACGCCCTCCTGCTGTTGAGTATGGATAAGACGCTATCCCTTCCGGAAAACGATAAGTAAAACGTAAATTATAGCAATATGAAATACATCCACACTTTTTTTGCTCTTTTCTTCCTCCCCTTCCTCCTGGCCGGGCAAGACGTCATCACCGGCACCCTCAGTTACGACGGGCTGGAAAGAAACTACCGCCTGTATATTCCTTCTGCCAATACGACGGGCGAGGCGCTGCCCCTGGTGTTCAACTTTCACGGCTTTGGTTCCAATGCAGCCCAACAGGAATTTTACTCCGGTATGAACATGGTGGCGGATACCGCGGGCTTTTTCGTCTGCTACCCCAACGGTGTGAGCAACGCCTGGAACGTAGGCTGGGAGTTTGGCAGCACCGCCGATGACGTCGGCTTCACCAATGCGCTGATCGATGAGTTATCGGGAACCTATAACATCGACCCCCAGCGCATTTATGCCTGCGGCATGTCCAACGGCGGTTTTATGAGCTACCGGCTGGCCTGCGAGCTCAATAATAAGGTTGCCGCCATTGCTTCGGTAACGGGTAGCATGGTGCCCAGCTATATTGGCAGCTGCGCTCCCGGCCGGGCAGTTCCTGTCCTGGAGGTTCACGGAACTGCCGACGATGTGGTACCCTATCTGGGGCAGGCAGGACTGAGCATAAATATCGATACAGTCGTCTATTTCTGGGCATCCAACAACGCCTGCAACCTCAGCCCCGAGATACAGCAATTGCCGGACACCGCCCCCAACGATGGCTCCACCGCCACCCGGATCGACTACAACGACTGTACCGGCGGCCATCAGGTTTCGCTTATCCGGATCAATGGTGGGGAACACACCTGGCCGGGCAGCATCTTCGACCTCGGGGGTACCAACCAGGATATCAACGCCAGCGTGGAAATCTGGCGGTTCTTCAATCGGTTTACATTGAGTGGAACGCCTTCCGCTGCCGGAGAAGCCGGGACTACGCCCCGCTTTCGCGTGTATCCGAATCCTACTTCAGGAATGCTTCAGTTCGAAGGGCCGGTTGGGCCGGTTGAGGTAACTGTTTTTAATGCTTTTGGGCAGCTTGTCCACCGGTCAAAACTCCCGGGCGGCGGCAGATTAGACCTTAGTGGCTGGCAGCGGGGCGTCTATCTCATTGAGACGGTTACGACAGCGGGGCATACCGTATTCAGGGTAGTGAAGGAATAAGGGTATCCAGAAAATTCCAAGTCCTCTCCAACAGCACCCGCGTGCGCGGCTGGGGGGAAAAACTACCGTGCTACAAGCAGATTCCTTCCCTGCTGCAAATCCTCTACGTCGAAAGCGAACGGGCCCGCATCTCGGTCATGGAACGGCTGGAGGGAGAAGACAAATGGCTGGAAAGCGCCTATGATAAGCCGGAGGATGCGTTTTTGGTAAGTGGGAACCCCATTAGCCTGAAGGAAGTTTATGCAGGAACCGCTGGTGAAGTGAGGCCCCTCGATTAGTATCGGGGGCCTGTTCGCAATTCGCCGTTCGCACGTTCCTGAAAATCAAAGGACGTTTTTCAGTAGAGGCCACCGGAAGTCGGAAAAACGGGCGTTTGGCGCTCATTCCGAACCCGATTCCGAATTCCGAAATCGCATTTCCGACTTTAGCGGTGTGTATCCCAAATTGCACAGCT
>JAGQXQ010000116.1:9121-10193 GCA_020436535.1 Phaeodactylibacter sp. | reverse complement strand
GGTTTCACCAGCCGGATACCGGCCGCCAACCTCAGCCTGACCGTCGACGCCTTCCAGGTAGATATCGACAACCGGGTAGTCCTCACCGGTACGTTTGACCCCGGCGATGGCAAAACTGACGCCCAGAAGGAAGAACTGGCAAGGCTTTTCGCTCAGGCCAATGCCGAGCAGGCCAACTTCTTTGCCAACTCTATTGATACCCGTTCTCAGGGCATCGATATCGTGCTTACCCACAATCTGCGCTTCAGCGGTGGTAGTCTGAAAACCAGCCTGGCTGGCGTTTTCTCCAAAACGGAAAAGGTAGGGGATGTTCAAACCTCACCGGAACTGGAAGGGCTGGAAGATGTCTACTTCGATGAGACCAGCCGCATATATCTGGAAGAGGCGGTTCCAAGAACCAAAGTCAACCTGACCTTCAACCTGAGCGCCGGGAAATTTAACGTATTCCTGCGCAATGTCTACTTTGGGGAAGTTACCGAAGCGACCAATACGGTCGCCAACCAGCAGGTATTCTCCGGCAAAGTGATTACGGACCTGAGTGTCGGATATCAGCTGGCCAAAGCCGTCAACCTGACGGTTGGCGCCAATAATCTGCTGGATATATATCCGGATGAGAATATTGAAGCCAACCAGGGATCCGGGCAGTTTCTCTACTCCCGCCGGGCTCAGCAGTTCGGCTTCATGGGGCGGTACGCTTTCGCCCGTTTGATCTTTACGCTCTAATCGGGGAGTATAAAGGTAATTTGGTAAATCAGTGAAACAGGAGTCGTTCCATATCCGGGACGACTCCTGTTTTTTGAAAGGCAACTTTTTACTGGCCCGTGATAATTGGAGAAGGGGCCGGGCTTCCCCTCTTACCCCCTGGCCAATTTCAATGAGGCGAAGCAACTCGGAATTATTATTTTTTAATTTGTTAATGTGAAAAAATAAATGGGGGTATTCGTAAGCAGCCTGCATCTATATTATTGTTGAGGCCGTTTTTATAAAGACAAAGTTTTTTTTAATTTGAACGCCCAAAAACTGAATATATGAATCGTACCCTCTTGGCTTTTTCCTCCGCCCTTTTGCTTTA
>JAGQXQ010000116.1:2394-9063 GCA_020436535.1 Phaeodactylibacter sp. | reverse complement strand
ACCTTTAAAGTGGTGAAAAACCACAGAGACATCCACGTCTACGAGCGTTGGTTTGAGGTGGAAGGGGAAGGCCGGGAGACCCGGGAACTCAAGTCTGAATTTAAGGTATCCGCCAGTATCGATGTGATCCTGTCGCAGATCCGGCAGCCCGATAAGGTAGTAAAATGGATGAAAGCAGTGGGCGAGGTGAAGGCCGTTGAAGGGCAGGGCGCCTCCCAGTGGGTGTCCTATATTCGCTACGACGTGCCCTGGCCCTTAAATGACCAGGACTGTTTGATGCGCTATCAGTTGACCCGGGAGCAGGGCCGCGCTTCTGTCTACTTTCGATCGGTTGACGACCGCCGCGTTCCTCCCAAAGATGGGGTAAAGCGCCTGGAGGGCATACAAGGGCTATGGCGCCTGCAGGAATTGGGGGATGGACAAACCAAAGTGACCTACTCCATGCTTACTCTGGAAAAACCTTCGATGCCCCGTTGGGTGACCGACCCGGTGGTGCGCGCCAATATGCTGGACAGTATGGTGGCTTTTTACGATTTGTTGAAGGAATGAAGGGGAACAGCCATTCAATCGTTCCTTCTTACTCAAACAAAGCCGAATACAACTCCTGTATCTTACCCACCGTACGAATTTTGATGTCATACCGGCCGGGGTCCAATCCTTTGGTATTGTATTTAGAGATATAGATCTCCCGAAAGCCGAGCCGGTTGGCTTCCTGGACCCGTTGTTCTATCCGGTTGACGGCGCGGATCTCTCCGGACAGGCCCACCTCGCCGGCGAAGCATACATTGGTTGGGATGGACACATCCTCCAGGGAAGAGATCAGGGCGCTGACGATAGCCAGGTCTATGGCGGGGTCATCGACGCGGATGCCGCCGGCGATATTCAGGAAAACGTCATTCATGGCATAGGGCAGCCCGTTGCGCTTTTCGAGCACGGCCAGCAGCATACTCAACCGGCGCAGGTCAAAACCAGTGGCCGACCGCTGGGGGGCGCTGTATACGGAAGTGCTGACCAGGGCCTGGGCCTCGATCAGCATCGGGCGCAACCCTTCGATGGTAGCGGCGATGGCGCTGCCGGAAAGGTCTTCGTCCTTTTGAGAAAGCAGTAGTTCGGAAGGGTTGGCTACCTCCCGCAGGCCGCTGCCCTCCATCTCGTAGATACCCAGTTCGTCGGTGCTGCCAAAGCGGTTTTTTATGGTGCGCAGTATGCGATAAGTGTAATTGCGATCCCCTTCAAATTGAAGTACGGCATCAACAATGTGCTCAAGTAATTTCGGCCCGGCGATCGATCCATCCTTGGTGATATGGCCGATGATGAAGACGGGAATATTGCTCTCTTTGGCAAAGCGCTGGAGTTCGCCGGCACATTCCCGAACCTGGGAAACACTACCCGGCATAGATTCAATGTGCGGGCTGGAAAGTGTTTGAATGGAGTCGATAATAATTAAGCTGGGCGCCAGCTCCTGAGCGTGTTTAAGGATCTTATTGGTGTTGGTTTCGGCCAGGATGTAGCAATGCTCCGGGTTGCCGCCGATACGGTCGCTGCGCATCTTGATCTGTTCGCCGCTTTCCTCGCCGGACACATAGAGAACGGTGGCCGGCAGGTGAAGGGCCAATTGTAGCAGCAGTGTGGATTTTCCGATGCCGGGCTGCCCACCGATCAACACCAGGCTGCCGGGTACGATACCGCCTCCCAACACTCGGTTGAGTTCCGCATCTGGGGTGGCCAGGCGCGGGGTATTGCCGGCCTGAATATCCGGTAAGGCCACCGGCCGCGCCCCCCCTTTGGCCCCTTCACTTTTCCATGCCTTATGCTTGGTTTCCTGTGTAGTTTCTTTAGCAATGATCTCCTCGATGTAAGTGTTCCATTCACCGCAGTGAGGGCATTTTCCCATCCACTTTGGGGAGGTCGCTCCGCAACTGGTACATGCAAATATTTTTTTAACTTTTGCCAACTTTATAATGCTTTAATTGTTTAAGGTTGAATTCTACCCATTAATATTCTGAACCTGAAAAGGGAACTCTACTCCAACAGTCGGACAATAAGACGGGTTTTCAATACCGGCATAAAATTTAAACAGATTAAAAAAGTGGTTGGAGGTTTAAAAAAAAATTTCTAAATTGCCTAGACATACGGGGCATTGCAAAAGCGCAGCGCCCAAATATGCAGATACAATAAACTATTATCTGCCGAATGTAAAAGTTAAATTTCAGTTTCTGCAGCAAAAAATCGTTGTTATGCTATTGAAATTGAAAATATCTATTAACTTTGCGTTAACCTAACACTAAGGGAGAACTATTAATTCTTCCAACTGTTTTTTAAAGATACTGATATCGATTCTCTTCGATAAAGAGCATTCATATGTAGATTGTTTTCATTTGGTTTTTTGGGGTTATACAGGGTGCTATACTTCGGTATAGTCGCCCTGTTTTTTTTGCCTCCGTCCATCCTATCTCCTCATTTACGAATTACTCATCGATCAGCACACCTTACGCATCGGGTACTTTCCGGCAGGTACATCAGGCGGGCAGGCGGGATGGGTTTTTTGCAGCGGCTACAGATACCAAAATCAGGGCTGTCTATCTTGGAAAGAGCCAGGCGCAGGCTGGACAGTTTACGGCGGGCAGAGCGCAGGGCCGCTTCGGATACCCCCTTGTTGTTGATGGCATCCATTCGGCTGACGCGGCCAATGGCATTTTCCGGTGAGATGGGTTGAGTGGCATCTTCCAGGCGCTCCACCTCGTGCTCCATGGTGGGGATCATTGCTGCGATCTTCTTCTTGAGTGCTTGTCTTTCCTGGCCGGTCATGATGGATAGGGCTTTTTTAATAAACCTAACGCGAAATGGACATGAACGCAAAGCGCGGATGGCGCCTCTTGAGGTGCACATCCGCGCCTGTCGTATGTTTGAAACGTTCTTTCTTAATCGTTCGAAGAAAAAAGGGCGATCAGGCGGAGGATCTCAACGTAAAGCCAGACCAGCGTAATGAGCAGGCCCATGGCGGAAAACCACTCCATATAGGCCGGCGCACCGTATTTTTCACCTTTTTCGAAATTGTCAAAATCCAGCAGCAGGTTAAGAGAGGCCACTCCAACGATCACCAGGCTGATACCGATGCTCATCCAGCCTCCCTGATGCAGGTAGGGCATATTGACGCCGAACATGGACAGGATCCAGTTGAGCAGGTAGAACACAAAGATGGCTCCGGTGGCCATGATGATGCCGCTGCGCAATTTGCCGGTCACTTTGATGATTCCCGACTTGTAAAAGAACAACATCAGGAAAAAGACAGCCATGGTCAGCGTAACGGCCTGGAAGATAATGCCGTTGAACATACTGGCGTAGATGGCGGAGACGGCTCCGACAAAGAGCCCTTCCAGCCCGGCGTAAACGGGCGCCAGGGTTGGCGACATCTGTGGCTTCATGGAAGCGATGACGACTACGATTAGCCCGCCGATGGCGCCTCCCCAGAGAAACAACTGGCTGGGCATGGAAAAACTGATAGCCGCGGTCAGCAGCATGATCGCTCCCAGAATGAGAGACTTGTTGATTGCACCCTGAACAGTCATTCGTTCAACAATGCCGCCGGCAGTGCGGGCCATATCACCGTCCAGCACCTCATGTGCTGCCTGCTGATAGGCCGATTCTTTCATTACGGGGTTATGCGACTGTAAAAAGCCTTTTCTTCTACTCATTTTCGTGAATTAAGTGATTTTGGGAATTGGCCTAGCGTATTCCAATCCGCTTGCTTGTTGCTTTTCACGCCTAATATAGGGTGAAGTAAGAATTAGTACAAACTTTGGGGGGGAATAGTTGCACGGTTATATGGTTTGATCGTAACTATTGGCGTGTATAGGCTCTTTTCACGGCCTCGCATAGCCCAGCCTGCCCAGCAGTTCCGGTTCGAAGTAGCTGTCCAGCCCTCCTACAGCCAGGACGCCCGCCTGGACCAGGTTGAGGTGGCCGTCGGGGGCGAGCAGGCTATCATCGAAGAGCACTTCCACGACTTTGCCGATGATAAAGATCGTCCCGTTGGCCCGAATGTGATGTTCCTCTTCAAACTGAAGGCCGAGTTTCACCGGGCTTTCGCCCACGTAAGGCGCCGGATGAGTTTCCGTATACTGGGGCGTCAGCCCGCAGGCTTCAAACTCGGAGGTGTCTTCGGCGTACTTGGCGGAAGTCTGATGGGCTCGTTCGTAAAAGTTTTTTGTGACGGCATTGACCGTAAAGAATCCCCGGGCCCTGATGTTGTGATAGGTTTGCCGGGGCACCGTCAGCGGACGCATGACGAAGCCCAGCAGGGGAGGGGTGGCGCCGATGTGGACGACAGAGTTGAAAATGGCTACATTGGCCACCTTGCGGTAGCTGGCCGTGCCGATGAGGTTACAGGCTTTGAAACCAGAGATGCTGTTCATCAGGTTGCGCCGGTAGGCGGGCTCCATCTTGAGGATGTCACCTAATGCAATATGTTTTTCCATGTGGTTTGGTATTTACTGATTAAACCGATTAAAGCGGGTGGTGTTGGAAATGTGGATAAATAATGTGAGGTTTTTCCTTCGACAAGCTCTAAGGGTTAAATTGTTATATTGTTGACTCTGGCGGTGCTTGTGGGAATGGTTGTATTGTTGGGCCAGGCTTTGATAGGTATAACGGAGCAGGGAGGTGAAACGGGAGGTTAAATTGTTATATTGTTGGCTCAGGCGGTGCTTGTGGGAATGGTTGCATTGAGGGGCGCCCAACTGCAAACCATTCAACCATCCAGCCATGGGGATAGTTCAATTTTCTGTGTCTTTAAAGAAGCGCATCCTGATTTTAGTGATTTGCGAACGAACGCCGAATTCCGAACACTCCCCAGCCATGAGGGGCTGTGTCCATCGCAGGCTGACAAATGCAGCCTCAACAATTTAGCCCTATCGCAATCCATCCATGCAACACAGAAACCATGAAAGAAGACCCCATCAAAGTCCCTGCCTTTACCGAAGAGCAGAGCCGTTACACCCCTGAGCAGCGCTCCCGGCTAATGAGCAGGATCCGCTCAACGGACACCAAGCCAGAGCTGAAGCTGCGGCGGGCCTTGTGGGCATTGGGTTACCGTTACCGGAAAGACGTCAAGGATTTACCTGGCAAGCCCGATATTGCCATCAAGAAATACAAGGTGGCGGTTTTCGTGGATGGCGAATTCTGGCACGGTTATAATTGGGCGGAAAAAAAGCCCCGAATTCGACGCAACCGGGAGTATTGGATTCCCAAGATCGAGCGCAATATGCAACGCGACCGGCAGAATACCGAAGCCCTGCAGGCTAAGGGTTGGACCGTCTTCCGTTTTTGGGAGCACAAACTCAAAAAAGAATTCCACACCTGCCTGGAAGCAGTGGTGGACGAGCTGGAGCGTAAAAAACGGAAATAAAGTTGTTCTGTCGGCTGATGTCCAGTAATAAAACGGGAAATACTTATCTTAGCCGATCATCTTTCGCCCGAATAACCCCCTTCCTCTTAAACAAACCAGAAAACATCTCCAAAAACTATTTTTTGCAAGGTGAATAGCCTCCAGCTATCGGTTAACGTAATAAACCATAAAATCCTGAAAGGAATGGAACATGTGTGGAAAAAACGCTGGCTCATCATTTTTTTATCAGTTGTGGCCAGCTGTAGCGCCTTTACCCAGGGCATCGATGAGCATAAAATAGCCCCTGAGGTCCTTAGGGCAATGATGGAGGCGCCGGAAGCCTACCATCCGGTAATCCTGATGCTGGACAACCGCGTCGATATACGGGCATTGGAGAACGATCTCCTGTCGCGTAAAGCCAGCCTGGAAGAGCGGGCCTACGAGGTGATCACTGCCCTACAGACAAAAGCGGAAGCCACTCAGCCCCCCCTGCTCAGCCGCCTGGAAAATTTCGATGGGATCAAGGAAGGCAGTATCCATCCTTTCTGGATCACCAACGCTATTTTTGCAGAAGCTACTGCTGCGGCTATCGTCAAATTGAGTCAGGATAAAACGATCGGCCTGATACTGGATAACCACGAAATAGAGGTCCTGGATAACGGGATGAGCCCGGCCGTAGCTCCGATACGGTTGAACAGTGCAGAACGGGGCCTGTTGGCCATCGGCGCTCAGCAGATGTGGGCCATGGGCTATACTGGATATGGAAGAAAAGCAATGATCATCGATACCGGAGAAGATGCCGGCCACCCTGCTATTTACAACCAGTTTGCCTATCACACTCGGGAGTTCTCTGAATCCTGGGCCAGTCCGGGCGCCACTCAATATTGTGATTCCCATGGTACGCATGTTACCGGCACCATTGTTGGACTGGACCGCCTGAATGCGGACACGATCGGGGTAGCCTTCGATGGGCAATGGCTCGGAGGGCCGGTGCGGCTGGGGGATTGTGATTATCCGGGTACTGTGCTCAATATTTTCCAGACTTTTCAGTGGGCTCTGAACCCCGATGGCAATCCCTCCACGATAGACGATATGCCAGATGCCATTAATAACTCCTGGGGAGGGCTTTCTCCAAATTCTGGTGATTGCGGCCAGCCGGATGATGTGGAGATATACGATGCACTGATGGCAGCGGGTATCGCGGTGATCTTTGCCGCCGGCAATGAAGGCCCCGGAGCCTCTACCATTCGGTCTCCGGCGATGAACAATTACGACCTGGTCCG
>JAGQXQ010000116.1:2023-2267 GCA_020436535.1 Phaeodactylibacter sp. | reverse complement strand
ACTTCGATCCGCTCCTGTCTGGCGGGTGGCGGGTATGCTTCCTGGGACGGCACCTCCATGGCTGCGCCTCACGTTACCGGCGCTGTACTGCTGCTTAAAGAAGCTTTCCCCTACCTGCCCGGCGAGGAACTCATGCTGGCCCTGTATTTCTCTTGTACCGACCTGGGCGCTCCTGGTGAAGATAATAACTATGGCATGGGCCTCATCAATGTGCCGGCTGCTTACCAATACCTTATCGATCAGG
>JAGQXQ010000116.1:0-1942 GCA_020436535.1 Phaeodactylibacter sp. | reverse complement strand
GCCAGTACCCGCCTGCTGGTGGAAAACAACGGCATACAGGCGGTCACCTCCCTGGATATCCGGCAGGCTTTGTTATCCGGGGAAGAACCAACTTATTTTACTTACCACTGGGAGGGCCTGATTGAACCCGGCGAGCGAAAATACGTACAGATGCCGCCTTTGCCCTCTGAACCCGGCGACTTCGAATATGTTGCCGAAATTTTTCAGGCCAATGGTGAGGCCGACGCCCGCAGCCTCAACAACCAGCTCAAAATAAACGTCCGCATCATCGCCGATGAATTTCTTGAAGGCCGGGTTTCGGATAACAGCACCGTGTGTCAGGGAGGACAAGCCCTGTTGCAAAGCCTTTATGAAGGCCCGGCAACAGTACATTGGTATGGTGAACCAATCGATGGCAACCTGTTGGCCGAAGGTGATAACGCCTTGTTGCCGGTGGGCGACGAGCCCTTTACCGTTTACATGGAAGTGTCCCCGGTGCAAAAGGGAGGAAGGGTGGATAACGAAGAGGGGATCCTGCAATTCGATGACGAAGGACAGGGTCTGGCCTTTGATGCCTACACCGCTTTTACTATTAAATCAGTAAAAGTCTACGCCGAGGAATCGGGCTCCCGGTTGCTCGTCCTCAGAGGGCCCGCTGGCCTTTCAATCACTAAAGTAGTTCCTATACCGGCAGGCGAGCATCGCATACTGCTGGACCTGGACATCAATCCCGGAGAAGGTTATAGCCTGGAATTGAGGGCAGGCAAGCCGCTTGGACTCAACCTGGGCGGTTCGGATTTCCCCTACGTTATACCCAATGTCCTGTCTATTAACCGCTCTACCCAGAGCGTGGCCTTTTATCATTATTTCTACGATTGGGAGGTAGAATTTCCCTATTTCTGCGGCCGTACGCCGGTAGCGGTGGAAGTACTGCCCACTGAAAATACACCCCAGCCGGCTTACAGCCCGATGGATGTTGAAATAGACCTTTCCAGCGGCATCAATGAAGTGTCCTTCACGGAGGAGTCCGAAGGCGCCATTTCCTGGCTGTGGGATTTTGGCGACGGAACCATCGGGACGGAGCGCAATCCCACTCATGTTTATTCCGATACCGGCCAGTACCAGGTTATCCTGACTGTAATTGGACAGGACGGCTGCGCCAGTAGCGTAACCGGAACAGTAACCGTCACAGAAACCGACGTGACCGCTGTGGGACACCTGGCTCGTGAATACGGCATGAAAGTTTTCCCCAACCCCGCCAACGGCTTGTTCTATCTATCCCTGGATATTCCCAGGCCCCGCGAAGCGGAGGTATTCCTGTCTGATATGCTAGGGCGGCCGGTATGGCGTCAACGTCTGGAATTGTTGCCGAATGAGGCGATGGAGATTCCGGTAAGCGGTCTCCCGGAAGGACTGTACTCCGTTGTTGTCCGCCTGGATGGGGCACAGGTCGGGCGTAGGGTTGTGGTTCATCGGTAGAGGCGGTTGCTACGCACCAGATAAATCTGGCAATCCTAGTAGTCTGTCAATGTTTAAATGACTGGTAAGGTGTTAGCGAATTTTGGTTCAGATCAAGAAGCCCCCGGAGCCTGGTAGCCATAGCTACCAAGGCGAGGAGGCGACGCAGAGCTGGGGCAAAAGACGCCACAGATTACCGGTCAATTTGAGCTTGACAGACTACTAGCTCCCTTTGCCTTCTTGCCGACAAAGAGGAGTCCACAGAAAATTTAAGATTCTTTAATTTCGCAATAAGATAAATATCATTGAAATAACACCATTTCTGACTTATGAAAAAAAATAGTACCCAGTTATCTCTGCTGATCCTTTTATGCTGCCTGCTTGGTGGCAGCAGTCTCCTTGCACAGCGCCTGGACGCCAGTAAAATAACTGAATCCCTGTTGCTGGAAATAGATGCGTCTCCAGACGCGTACCATCGGGCTTACATCCTGCTGGCCGACCGGGT
>JAGQXQ010000553.1 GCA_020436535.1 Phaeodactylibacter sp. | reverse complement strand
CTCAAGTACCAATTGGGAAGGCAGAAGCACGGTTGCGAAGGCGCCTTAAACATACTACACTGTAAACTACATTTGCAAAATTAGTTACTCTTTGAGGAATTGCTTCCCGGTAACGCCATCTTTCGCACTAATGCCGAGTGTGTAAATCCCGGCCGGCAGCCCGCTGATGTTCAGGGTGAATTGTTGTGCGCCCTGTTGCACATCGAGTTGCTGTTGTTGCAGGATACGCCCGGAGTAGTCGCTGATGAAAAGCAAGGCCTCGCCCCGGTTTTGTGATTTGAACTGAACCGCAAGCCGATCCTGGGCGGGAACGGGAAAGAGGCTCAGGCTGGCTGTCAGTTCCTCCACATCTACGTTCAGTATGCCGGCTTCTGTAACCTCAAAATTGAGCCCGTTGATAGCCGGGTTGTCCGGCCCTAGTGTTACCAGATAATGCGCCTGGTTGTGGCCAGGAATTTCCAGGACAACTTTGTACGTCCCCCAAGCCAGGCTGGGAAATTCAAATTCACCGTTCTCGTTAGTATAGGCGTAGGTTACCGGCTGGTCAAACTCATCCAGCAGGATGATGGAGGCCCCAACCAGCGGGCCGCCGCTCCGGTTGGGCAACTGGCCGGAGGAAAGGTTGGCCCCATCGGTGACCAGGCCCCCAATAAAGCCAGGGCCACCGGGATTGTCTCCTTCCACCAGTACAATATTGAAATACCCTGTTCCACTAAAAGGGGTGGATACGGTGGTGGCCTCGTCCCACCACAGGCTATTGCCGTAATAGGTGGGCAGGTTATCTGCGTAGCCCATTGAGTTAGGTGAAAGAGCCGCTTTGATTAGGTACTCACCGGCCGGAACATCTCCAAAGTCATAACTGCCGGATCCAAAAGCATTGGACAATAACGGCACAGTATCCAGCGCCGTGAGCGTTCCTGCTCCATCGTCGTACTGAATTAGATAAACATCGCCTTGCAATGGCCCACTGGAAGTACTATCCACCAGGTATACGTACCCCTGAACTCGGTAGTTTTCCACCGGAGCAGCAGGATAACAGGCAGAAGACTGGCAGCCAATGGCATCGGTTACCGTCACGCAATAAACGCCTCCGGCAGCATTGATGGGTAGCCATTGAGTAGTCGCACCGGTATTCCAGGAATAAGCGAAGGGAAAAGTTCCATCGGCAACTGCTTCCAGTAAGGCGCCTCCTTGCACTGGGACAATGTAAACATTGCAGGAAGTATCAATCGCCGTACTCCAATAGTAGCAGGCAGAGGATTGGCAACCGCCGGCATCTGTAATGGTAACGCAATACTGGCCATCGGTATCCGGCGTGACTGAAGCGCCGGTGCTGCCATTGCTCCAATTGTAGTCAAACGGCGCCTCACCGGTTGGAATGGCAACAAGGCTGGAAGAATCTGCCAGAATATCTACCTCACAGGGGAGAACATTAGCCTGTGCACAAGAAGAAGCCGTGCAGCCTTCACTGTCCGTTACCGTCACGCAATACTGCCCGGAAGTAGTGATCACAATAGTATTGGTTGTTTCCCCGGTACTCCAGGCATAAGTGTAGGGTAGTGTACCAGAGGCAACCGCCTCTACCAGCAGGCCAGCCCCAGTATTACCTTCCAGAGAAATGTAAACCGAGCAAAGGGAATCGATCGGGTAGCTCGAGTCATAACAGGAGACAGCCGTACACCCCGATGCGTCAGCCACCGTTACGCAGTACAAGCCGGGAGCATTGGGAGCAATCTCCTGGGTAGTAGCCCCGTTACTCCATTGGTAGCTGTAAGGAGCCACACCGGTGGGATTGGCCAGAAGCAGTCCACTGCCACTGGCAGAAACGTAAACATCACAAAAATCCTGGACGTCACAATAGATAAAATCTACGGTGAGATCTGTATTGCCCGGGTTCCAGAAAATAGTTTGCGTGATATAGTACCCATTGCAGTCTGCCATCGAAACGAATAAAGCGCCCTGAGTGAAGTTATCGGGCAGAGAAAAAGCATCGCTGTACTGCCCCTGAGCATCGGTTGTCACAGCGTTGGAGTAGATAAAGTTACTGGGTAAGGAGTCCGTAAAGATCAGGATCGTTACATCCTCAACCGGGCCTCCATCAGTATTGATCACCGTGCCGCTGACCGTAACATCGGTGGTTTGGGCCTGAAGCCCCCAAACGAAGCACACAAAAAATAAAGAGGATAAAAATTGTTTCATTGGATTCATCTTTGTTTTTGAAATTGGATTACTTCGAGTCTTGATGCAGTGTTTTCGGTTAGAGGCCTCTTTCCCGGCCTGCACCATTTCTCAAAGCCTAAATCATTACTTTCACTGCCATACACGCAAGCTTTTGGTATAAGGTTGGGTGGAATTAATTTTTTTTTCAACCTTAGAGTATATTTGGAGCTTGCTCCTACTGCAAATCAAGGACTTATGAACCCCGCAATTCTGCGGTGCAAGCTCTGGCGTCGCTTTTTGTTACTTATTTGACCCGCCAAACGCGCAACAATAAGCTTAGCCAGAACCACAACTCCTTGATTTTCATAACGAACCCGCTCCAAACTCTTACCTTTGTATTTGTACTCAACCCAGGATAAATGACATTTGACGTATGCAACCACTGGCAGAAAGAATGCGGCCGAAAAAGCTGGATGATTATGTAGGGCAAAAGCACCTGGTTGGCGCAGGAGCTGTGCTGCGACAGGCTATTCAATCGGGAAAGATACCTTCATTTATTCTTTGGGGGCCGCCGGGAGTAGGAAAAACTACTCTGGCCCGAATTATCGCCAATGAACTGGAGCGCCCCTTTCATACCTTGTCGGCAGTCAGCTCAGGAGTGAAAGATGTGCGGGAGGTGATCCAAAAAGCCAGAAGCCAGCACTTTTTCAACAGCCCCAACCCCATCCTCTTCATCGATGAGATCCATCGGTTCAGCAAGTCGCAACAGGATTCTTTGCTGGGGGCGGTAGAGCAAGGGGTAGTCACCCTGATCGGCGCCACTACCGAGAACCCTTCCTTCGAGGTCATCCCGGCCTTGCTTTCCCGCTGCCAGGTATACGTTCTGGAGTACCTCAGTAAAGAAGAACTGATCTTTCTGGTCGAACAAGCCCTGGCAAAGGATGAATATCTGAAGAAGCAGGAGATCGAAGTCCTGGAATACGACGCGATGCTCCAATTTTCCGGCGGCGACGCCCGCAAACTGTACAACATATTGGAATTGGTCGCCAATTACGGTGAAGAAGGCCAGCCTTTACGTATCGACAACGATATGGTAGCCCAAAGAGTGCAGCAGAATATTGCCCGCTACGATAAGGCGGGTGAACAACACTACGACATTGCCTCCGCCTTCATCAAGTCCATTCGCGGCAGCGACCCTAACGCCGCCGTCTACTGGCTGGCCCGGATGATCGAAGGAGGTGAAGATATCAAATTTATTGCCCGCCGGATGATCATTGCTGCTTCGGAAGACATCGGCCTGGCTAATCCCAATGCCTTGCTCATGGCTACTACTGCTCTGCAGGCGGTTCAGGCAGTCGGGTTTCCGGAAGGGCGGATCATTCTGTCTCAGGCGGCCGTATACCTGGCCACCTCTCCTAAAAGCAATTCCACCTACAAGGCCATCAACGAGGCGCAGGCCCTGGTGCGGCAAACTGGCAACTTACCGGTCCCGCTCCACCTTCGTAACGCTCCCACCCAATTGATGAAACAGCTCGATTACGGCAAGGGATATAAATATGCCCACGACTACTCCGGCAACTTTGTCGAGCAGGAATTTCTGCCTGATGACATCAGTAAGACCAAACTATTCGATCCGCAGGCTAACCCGCCGGAGGAAAACATCAGAAAGCGGCTTCGGCAGTTGTGGAAAGAGTGGTATGGGTATTAAAATTAATTACAGATTCTTTCATTGAAAATAAAAAAGGCCCTGATGTTTTCATCAGGGCCCGTACAATAATTATAATCCCATGAACATATCCAAAATGAATAATCTGCAATACTTAGGAGCAACTCCGCTTTTCTGAACGCTCTTTCTTTCCGCTGCTTGATCCTGAGATTCAAGTTAGAATAGGGAGCCGCCCGTTTTCGCGGGCGACTCACTACTAACAAATTATAATCCCATGAACATATCCTAATTCTTTTTAGCAACCGCTTTTAGTTGCCTGACTTAATCTTTCTACCTCTTTTCTCTCTCTCACAGTACAAATATTCAAACTTTTTGATGAATGAACAAGGACAAAAACTTCACATTGTGAAAAAAAAATTAAGAAGACAAAATAGTTCGGCACTTCAAACAATCTTTAAAACAATTACTTACAGATGTATTTTTAATTAAAATGATACTTTTTTTTGTAAAAAGATGGAGGCAGGCAAAAAAAAAGTCGCACATTTTATGTGCGACTCACTAGCAATGATTATAATTCCACGAATATTAAAAAGCAATGAATGTCTACTGTTAACGAAATTTAACATAACAATATTACTGAATAATCAGTAATATAAGAAATTTTTAAAGGTTAATTTGTTTTATTGATAGCTTGACAGCACTGCATTTCAATGCTGTCAGGCTATCCTTTATTGCTTCTACCGAAGCACTTCAAATTTCTTGTTGATCACACCTTCCTTTGTATAAACGCTCAGGAAGTACATTCCGCTGTTTAGCTGGCGGACTGGCAATTGCATCCGGCGAGCCAGCACATTGCCGGTATCGAACACTTGCCGGCCGGTAAGGTCGTACATCAGTACCCTTTCAAATTCCAGGCCTCCGTTCATGTGTACATTAATGAAGCCAAGATCCGTGGGGTTGGGATACAACTTGAGCTGATCGGGATCCAGGCTTGTTTTTTCTTCCGGCGGCGGTACAATATGAATGGTAGTGCTTTGAATATTGACACCATATGTCATACCCGCGCTGTTCATCACAGTGGCCACACCTCCACCGACATCAAAGCTCAGGCCTTCAGCACCGGGGCGGAATCCGTCGATGTCATCAGAAATAATAAAACCGACCTTACCAATCCGCCCATATCCATCTGCGGCGATACCATTGGTACGAGTGAAGCCAGCCTCCAGTATTCCACTTTGGTCATTTTTTGACATATACAGAATAGGAGAATTATAGGCCAGCCAGCTGTTGGTTTCAAAATCCAGGCTTACGCTACCCGGAATAATTACATTCGGGTTGTATTGAAATGGAAAAGTAAAACCGTAAACATTTTTAGCGGGATCGTTGGATTCTCCCATCAGCATGGGCAGTTCAATGTAGTCGCCCGGTTGAGCGAACAGGTTGCCGCTCAGGACGATCTGATGCTCAAAGAAAGGAACATCTACTGCAGTTAAAGAGTGGGTCCTCCCATAAAAGCTGCTGATGGCAAATGTGTCGAGAGCGGTGATGATGCTGTCACCGTCGGTGTCCAGGTGTTTGAGGTCAATTGGGGCCTGCTGGAAAGGAGCCTGCCAATCGTCGCCATATTGGCCGTACCATTGAGCAAGGTTGACTTCTGACCTGGGGATTCCCACCTCACCCATACACAAGCCAAGTGGAAGCA
>JAGQXQ010000552.1 GCA_020436535.1 Phaeodactylibacter sp. | reverse complement strand
TATTAAAAAGCAATGAATGTCTACTATTAACGAAATTTAACGTAACAATATTACTGAATAATCAGTAATATAAGAAATTTTTAAAGGTTAATTTGTTTTATTGATAGCCTGGCAGCACTCCTTTTCAATGCTGTCAGGCTATCTTATACTACCTCTACCGAAGCACTTCAAATTTCTTGTTGATCACTCCTTCCTTTGTATAAACGCTCAGGAAGTACATTCCGCTGTTTAGTTGGTGGACGGGCAATTGCATCCGGCGAGCCAGCACATTGCCGGTATCGAATACTTGCCGGCCGGTAAGGTCGTACATCAGCACCCTTTCAAATTCCAGGCCTCCGTTCATATGTACATTAATGAAGCCCAGATCCGTGGGGTTGGGATACAACTTGAGTTGATCGGGGTCGAGGCCTGTTTTTTCTTCCGGTGGCGGCACAATGTGAATGGTGGTGCTTTGAATATTGACACCATAAGTCATGCCCGCGCTGTTCATCACCGTGGCTACACCTCCACCAACATCAAAGCTCAGGCCTTCAGCGCCGGGACGGAATCCGTCGATGTCATCAGAAATAATAAAGCCGACCTTACCAATCCTTCCATATCCATCTGCGGCGATGCCATTGGTACGAGTGAAGCCAGCCTCCAGTATTCCGCTTTGGTCATTTTTTGACATATACAGAATAGGTGAATTATAGGCCAGCCAGCTATTGGTTTCAAAATCCAGGCTTACGCTGCCCGGAATAATTACATTCGGGTTGTATTGAAACGGGAAAGTAAAACCGTAGACATTTTTAGCGGGATCGGTAGATTCTCCCATCAGCATGGGCAGTTCAATGTAGTCGCCCGGTTGAGCGAACAGATTGCCGCTCAGGACGATCTGGTGTTCAAAGAAAGGAACATCTACTGCTGTTAAAGAGTGGGTCCGCCCATAAAAGCTGCTGATGGCAAATGTGTCGAGAGCGGTGATGATGCTGTCACCATCGGTGTCCAGGTGTTTGAGGTCAATAGGGGCTTGCTGGAAGGGCGCCTGCCAATCGTCGCCATATTGGCCGTACCATTGAGCAAGGTTAACTTCTGACCTGGGGATTCCCACCTCGCCCATACACAAGCCAAGTGGAAGCAAGTCTTTCATATCCACCACACCATCAAAGTTGGTATCTCCCGACCACACGCAATCGTCAAAACACATAGGCTCGGAGCCATCGCCAATATCCAGGATTTCCACTTCAACCTTAACGGTTTTTTCATAGCTGCAGCCGCCATTATCCAAAACGCAGTACTTCAATTCGAAATCATCCAGGCCGCTATTGACGTTTGCTCCGGGAATATAGAGGATCAGGTTGTAACCAGTCACCTGCCGGCCATAGATGGTGGTATCCACCTGCCCGGAAAGGAATTCGACCGTTCCCAGGTTGGGCTGTGCCTCAATAGAAAAGGAAAACTGCTGAATGGGCACACTGTAACCGACTACCAAAGGGGTTACTTTGGGCGTACTCATACGGAACAGGCTGGAAGAAGGTTCAAAGTTACTGACGAAAACATAAACGGTAGCTGATTCGACATTACCGGGAGAGCCGGGCTCACAAATAGAATAGGTGAACCAATCTACGCCGGTAAAACCCGCGGGCGGCGTATAACGAACGACCCCTCTGGCATCCTGTCCGGACACCCATTCGGCGGAGCCGTACTGGGCAGCCCCCACCAATTGAAAGCAACTGGAACTGGAGCCATACAGATCGTTAGTCAGGACATTGATCTCTTTCGTACCGTCGTAGGGAGTCATGTAGGCCCGGTCATCGATGGCAAATTTATTATCCCGAATATCGAGGACCTTGATTTCCACAACTTTGCTCACTCCGTTATAGTCAAAGCTGATGTAATCCAGGCCGATATAGTTAGTATTTGGCGTATAAACCGGATAGTCTCCACTTTCGTCGTAAATACCATTGGAAGGGCTTCCTACCAGTACATAATCGTAGGGTACAAACACCGCCTGCGGCCTGTTTTTTCTGGTAAAGATGCGAACCGTATCCGGCTGGCTGGCAGATGGCCCGATCACGAAAAAGCTGGCAGTGCCATTATCACAGATCCCAACTGCATCACATACGACATAGTTGAGGTAAGCAACCCCTTCGAAGCCGGGAGCCGGTGTGAAAGTAATTGAAGAATCGCCGGTTATGGTAGCTGCGCCGTTATTGACAAGTGGAATATTCTTTAGTAAAAGCCCTCCGTTGGTCGTAGAATCGTTTTCAACAACATTCAGGGTTACGCTTTGCCCGACCGGTGTAGTGGCATAATCAGGGCGGGCAAAAACCTGAGCCGTATCAACTGTAATGTAAAAAGTTACCGTCCGGGGTAAAAAGGCAGAACTGCCAATCCTTTTAAAATAAGACAGCCGCATCGTATCATAACCGATAAAGCCATCGTCAGGGGTATATCTGAGTATGTACTCAAAGCTCTGTCCGGCAGAAACCCAATAAGCATTGCCATTTTGAGGTTGAAGAGGGATACCGGGAGGGTTGGGCTCTGACCTGAACGAGTATTCGTAGGCCTGCCCTTCAAATATAGTGGGGCGTTCTATCTGCCCCCATAACACCAGCGGAATGCCGAGTGCCAGAAGCAGGGTGAATAGAATTTGCTTGCGTAGAGATACATTCATGTTCGTGGATTTTTAACTCATTGCTAATTCACTGGGGCGTATCATTGCTATTTCGCCCACTAAAATAAAACAATTCTCGATAATTACGATAATTTTTACACCCAGTTTCACGAATGTGGATAATTTTTAAAGTATCAGGCCCACTAAAACTGAGTTATCCAGTAACAAAGGCCGGGGGGAGCTTCGTAACTGAAGAAAAAAATTACCTAAATTTGGGCTTTGACGCCCGTTGGGGAGTATTCATTGCTAATGTAGCGCTAAAATACTAAAAAAAACTCAATATGTACAATAGTAAGTTGTACACAATTTTGGAACATTTCGACAAATACGAACAGAACCGCTG
>JAGQXQ010000115.1 GCA_020436535.1 Phaeodactylibacter sp. | reverse complement strand
GCTCAAGGTGACCCCGCCTTGTTCCGGCCGCTCTATGAAAGGTATTATGAAGATATTTTCCTCTTTGTCTTTCGCCGGACCACCGATGAAGCGTTGACCGCTGACCTCTGTTCCCAGGTTTTCCTAAAGGCTCTACAACGAATCAAAGACTATCAGTATAAAGGCGTGCCCTTTTCGGCATGGCTGTATCGTATAGCCAGCAATGAAGTGGCACAACACTACCGCAAGACCAAGAAGAACAGAGTGGTGAGCGTTGAGGAAAGCAACGTTTCGGGCCTGTTTGAAGAAATGGAAGAACACGATGGTGAAGACTACCGGCAACTACTACTTGAAACATTAGATGGTTTAAAAGAAGATGACCTGCAATTGATCGAACTCCGTTTTTTCGAAGAACGGCCTTATAAAGAAATTGCAGATATACTCGGCATTACAGAAAATAATGCCAAAGTAAAGACTTTCCGGATCCTGAACAGAATGAAAAAAAAGATGAGTTGATGGTTGAATAAGGCTGTTTCTCAGCCTGTAAACCACAGAAGATATGGGCAACAATTACAACTTTAAATTTAACCCCCGGCTGCCTTCCAACGAGGAGATACAGCGCCATAAAGACTTTGGTGCACTGCTCCAACGGTTCAGGGGCCAACAAGCGGGGCGGCGCGTTCGAAAGATTCGCCGGCTTAGAGTGCTCTCTATCGGAAGCGCTGTAGCTGCTGCCGTAGCTGCAATTGCTATTGTTCTGGGAGGGGTGTTCTCCGCCCCGGATAAGCCCGTGCTAACTGCTGAGCAATACTTCGCTCAACAGGAATTTATTAAACCGCCGCTATCCAAAGATATTCAGCCGCAGTTCACCAATTTTCGGGTAGACGCCAGCCAGGGTGGCGTCTATGAATACCCTAGTGGCTCCCGCCTGGTCGTACCGGCCGCTGCCTTTGCCGATGACCGCGGTAAGCTGATCGAAGGCGAAGTGGATATCCGTTACCGGGAGATGCATGACTATGTAGACTTTTTCCTCGCGGGCATCCCGCTTACTTATGACTCTGCCGGGGTTCAGTATCAACTGGAGTCTGCTGGCATGATTGAGATCTATGCCGAAAAGGATGGCAAACGAGTACAACTGGTACCCGGAAAAAACATTGATGTTGAATTGGTCTCTGAAATCATCGTTTCCAGCTTTAACCTCCATGTCATTCCTCGCTACAATATTTATCAACTGGATACTTTTTCCAGAGAATGGCTCTACCAGGATATTGACAAGATCCAATTTGTCGAAGATGAAATTCTGGATAAGGCCGACCCCCTGTTCCAATACAAGCAGGAACTACTGAAACAGTACGATGCCATCGAATCAAGAGCCACCGAAGAACTACAGGCTATCGAGTCGAGCATTCCAAAGCCCGTCGAGCCGCTCCGCCCCTATCGGGCCGATCCGGGCCGGCCAACACTGGAGCTCAATTTCCTCGATGGAAGCCTCAATGTCGAAGATACGCAAAATGGAGAGGTACAGAACGAACTGGCCAAACTGCAACAGATGTATAAAGGGGTGATCTGGCAGATCTCTCCTAGCAGCCCTGCTTTTGACGAACGGGCCTTCAGCGTAAACTGGGAGTCCGTGCGCATCCGGCCCGTCAATAACCGGGACTATGAGTTGACACTCATCCACCCCCAAAATCAGCTAACCCTCGTCGTGAGCCCGGTGCTGACCGGCAACGATTACGAAAAAGCCCTGCAACGATACGAAGGGGAATACCGCGATTTTGAAACCGCCAGGTCCGAATGGGAAGCTAAGCTCAAAGAGCAAAAAGAAACCCTGCAGGTAAGGGTGGAACGACAAAAGGCAGAAGCGCTCCGTGCCTACGACAACCAACTGGAAGAACAGCGGGCCAAAGGCCTGGAATTTGGAAAGGCCACTCAGTATCTCGTTAAGCGTAAAGTCATCAATCGTTTTAAAGCTACCGGCTTCGGGTTCTGGAACTGCGACCGGCTCATCCCACCCTCCGAACAGCGCATACAAGCCGCTTTCCGGGATCAGCATGGCAATTTCTATCGCAACCATACCGCCTTTCTCGTGGACAGGACCATGAATACGATCTTCCGCCTTTATGCGACCGATAAAACGCCGCTACACTTCAATGCCGATTCTGATAACTTGCTCTGGATCGTTACGGATGAACAAAAAATTGCTGTGTTGCGGCCCGAAGATTTTGAAAAAGTCAACGCAGAAAAAGATACCTATACCTTACAACTCAAGCTAATCGATAAGGAGATCCTCAATGAAGAAGAAGTCAGAGCGATCCTTCAGTTTTGACCGGTAGGGCCGGCATGCTACCGGCAACCGTTATTTACTTTTACACAAAAGCTCCGGCCGCTGGCCGGAGCTTTTGTGTTTCCCCCCACATCCCCAGGGGCCGTCCTCCCGGTTTACCCCCCGCTTAATTCAAAGCCCTTACCGTATCAAAGTTGTTTGGCCGGTGAATTCTTCCTGGTTGCCGTCGACAAATTCTACTCCAATATGCCAGATATAGACGCCTCCTTGCGCCGGCTGGCCCCGAAAGGCCCCATCCCAGCTGTAATTTTCATCGTTGGGCTTAAACTGGTTTGCTTCAAAAAGCAACTCGCCCCAACGGTCATATAGCCTGAAGTATAAAACCAGGATCTCAATATCTTCTTTGGCGTGGACCAGCAGGCGGTCGTTTCTGCCATCCTCATTGGGGGTAAAACCGGTCGGCACAAAAATGGGCCGTTCCTTTTGGGGGTAGACAGTAACGATATCCTCTCCGGTACACCCGTCTTCATCGGTAACCGTGACCTTAATACTCACCTGTTCGGTGACAGTCGCTTGTGGAGCGCTGCAATCGAAACAGCTCAAAAGGCTGGAATCCCGTGGTTCCCAATCATAGCTGAACACCCCTACTCCACCGGTGATCTCCGGCTGCAGTTGAATGGCTGCTCCGAAATTGACAGCTTTGGTTTCCCCGAGTTCCACAATTACAGGAGCGGGTTCACCCACCATTACAGCAGCGGAACGGAAAGTACAGCCATTGGCGTCGCGGATATGTACGGTATACGTTCCTGGTTCCAGCCCTATGAAACTGCTACTCCCGGAGAAAAAGTCTCCATCCAGGCTATAGCGATAAAAAGGCGTGCCTCCGGAGGCCGCAATATCTATACCTCCATCTTGTTTACCAAAACAGCTGACATCAACCGGAGTAACAGCCGCCTCCAACGGCGCCGATGGCTGGCTGACCACCACTTCTTCTACTATCTCACAACCTGCGGCATCCGTGATCGACAAAGCATAAATGCCCGCCACCATATTCCCGAGCACAGGAGTTGTTTGCCCGTTAGGCCAACGATAGGTAAAGGGAGGTAAACCACCACTGGCCTGTATGGAAACAGAACCGGTAGCTTCGCCGTAACAATTGGGGTCTTCTATTTCCATAGAGACCCCAATGGGGCTGGACTCTACAACCTGCTCATTGCGGGTAGCCTGGCAGCCACTGGCATCTGTAACCGTCACGGAATAGGCCCCTACGCCCAGTCCATCGGCAACCAAAGTGGTATCTCCCGTACTCCATCTTATGCGGTAAGGGGATGTCCCGCCAGACACCGAAAGCGAAAGCCTCCCATCCGTATCCCCGGAACAGGATACCCGGCCGGCAACGGTTTCCAATACCAGCGCGGCAGGTTCACTGATCAGAATGGAAGCTGTCGCCATGCAGCCCAGGCCATCCGTTACCGTTACAGAATAAGAGCCGGCGCTGAGATTAGTGGCCTGTGCGCCGGCGGAAAGCCCGCTGGCCCAACTAAAGGAATAATTACCGTCGCCTCCTTCTACAGTTGCTGTGATGGAACCGTCGGCACCACCATTACAGGTGACGTCGTTTTTCTCCAGGCTCAGGTTTACTGCTGCAATACCGTCCACAACAGCTGTATCGGCCAAAGCACAACCATTGGCATCGGTAACGGTCAAAATATATACACCCGTTGCGAGATTCAGAGCGTTGGACTGGCTTTGTCCGTCACTCCAGGAATAACTGTAGGGAGGAGTCCCTCCCTGAACGCTGGCCACAGCGGAACCATCCGGCTCCGGGTTGCAGGTAGCGGCCTCCGTTTCAACCGTACTTTCGAGGGCAGCAGGTTCTGCCAGCAACAGGGAGTCTACTGCCGTACAGCCGTTCCCATCCGTAATGGTAACGAAGTAAATACCCGCCGGCAGCCCGCTGGCGATGGCTCCGGACTGCCCGTTACTCCACAGGTAACCGTAATTACCCGCCCCGCCCTGAGCAGTGGCGAAAGCACTGCCATTACTGCCGTCAAAGCAACCCGGGCCTGTACCTTCAACTGCCGAAACAAGGGCCGTTGCTTCTTCGATTACAACCATGTCCGTCACCTGGCAACCATTCCCATCCGTCACTGTTACTGAAACAGGCCCTGCCGCCAGGCCTGTTGCCATGGGCGTATTTTGCCCATCTGTCCACGCAAAGGTATAAGCACCGGCGCCTCCGGAAGGCATTGCGGTAGCCTGCCCATCGGCACTGCCTGCACAGGAAGTAGGCGAAGTGGCAAAATCAAGAGTTAAGGGTTGCGGGCTTTCTATCTCCAGCTGAATTTCAAGAGAACAGCCGTTAAGGTCGGAGACCGTTACGGTATAATTGCCGGTAGCCATTCCGTTGCGGATGGCCGGGCCGGCTCCAATATCACTCCAGGTATAAGAGTAGGCCGGCAATCCACCAGAAAGCTGAAGGCTGGCGCTGCCATCGGCAACACCGGGACAGCTGGCCGGTTGGACATCCAGGCCATAAATAAGCGGCGCCGGCTCGGCAGCGGTGATATCGCCGGAAAAAACACAACCATTTTCATCCACTACTTCCAGAAAATACTGGCCTGCCGGCAGGTTGGACACCCCGGCAGTATTCCCCACTATAGTCATGGAGGCATTCCGCCAGGTATAGGAATAATCGCCAGACCCACCTGATACGATTGCAGAAACCGTCGCATTCAAGCTGTCCGCACACAAAGCATCGGTAGCCGAAAACTGAGCCTGCAGGGCGGGCGGCTCGTAAACAAAATAATCAGACACCGCCTCACAGCCGTTATTATCCGTCACAGTGACTTGATAACTACCTGCCAACAGGCCGACAACCTGATTGGGAATAGTACCAATAATAGCCCCCGTGCCAAAATTATAGGTATAGGGTCCTGAACCTCCGGCCGCTGAAGCAGTTGCCCGTCCATTGGCGGCGCCGGCGCACTGAACCGAATCCGTAGCAACCTCCAGGTTCAAAGGGGCGCCCTCCCCCACTACCAATTCATAAGCAAAAGTACAGGCATTGGCATCCACAACGGCTAATTGATACGTTCCTGCCGCCAGGCCTACCGCCACAGAATCAGTTTGCCCGTTGCTCCAGCTGAAGGCAAACGGGCCATCGCCTCCTGTAATGGCAAGTGTCGCACTTCCATCAGCCAGTCCATTACAACTCACAGAATCGATGAGTTCGGTGGCCTGCAATGAATCGGGCTGGCGGATGGCAACCTGCAGAGAAGCCGGGCATCCGGTATCGTCGATAACCTGCACCGAATAAGTGCCGGCAGCCAACCCTGTAAATAGTCCGGAAGCGTTGGTTTGTCCATTGACGACGAACTGGTAAGGCGCAACACCGCCACTGGCCGCCAGCGTAATGCTCCCGTCCGCACCTCCGAAACACGAAGCGTCCGTCGTGCCCATCACCTGAGCCGAAGGAGGCACACAACCAGGAGTAGCACATTCAATAGATGCAATAAGGCTTTCACATTGCCCAATGGCCCGCACCTGAAAATGTACCGTCGTTGACAGGGAGAGGCCGTTGACGGTATGCGCATTCGGGCCATTGGCGGGAATCCAGCCGGTGCTGTCGATATTCACCTCGTATCCCAGAGCGCCGGGAACATCGGGCCATGACACCGTAATACTATTGTTTGTTATGGCAGCACAGGCCAACTGAGGTGCTTCCAGGCTGGATAAAATCTCTATCGTAATGGTGTCATAGGATTCACAACCATAAGAATCCGTAGCCGTAAGCGTATAAGTGGTAGTGGTGTCCGGCCGGGCCACCGGGTTGGGGCAGTCCAAACAGCTAAGCCCGGTGGCTGGCTGCCATGAATATTTGATCTCATATAAGGGAGTGAAAGTTATGGACCAGCGATTCAATACAGGTGTATCCGCAGTGAATTTATCAAAGAGGGCCAGCTGCCAGGTTCCATTGGTAGGGCTGTTGTCCCCGTAAAGGTCTTCCCAGACACCTTCGGGGGCATACTCCCCGGTAAAAGGCTGATCTGCTGCGCCCAGGCTGGTGATAGGCGTGGTAGCCACAGGAGTAAAACAGGTGCCGATGAAGTTGTCGCCGGCATTACCTATATCCGTCACCAGTTCCATAAACTGGCCTCCGGGAGCGATCAGGAAAATGCGCAGGTCATCCACCCAGGTGGTCTGAAGGTCTTCGATACAAACGGAACGGATAGCCCCTGGCCCCAGGGTAGCAGGCAGTACTCCAAAAACATCAATATCGGAATAAAAAGTAACGTTGTTAGGGCTAATGATAAGGGTATCTTCATTATAGAAGGTAGGAGGAGCAGGTAGTGGCACCGCCACCGTACCGTCCAACATGACCGAATCGCCCTGGCAAATTGACGTATCCGGCCGCAATGCCGGCTCCAGTAAAATATTCTCCTTTATTGGAATAATGATGGTATCCCGGTTACAGGGGTCGCGTTGAACGTCAATAATGATAGTTTCCGTTCCTTCCGCCAGTCCGTCTTCAAAGGCGATAATCGGGATGGACAGTATGCTGTCTCCGGCCGGGATAAACAAACCGGGGGGGATAAATTGGTAATCGACCCCATTATCGGCTGTTCCCAGGATGTTATAGTCAATCGGGTAATCTGACTCAGTAGGTACGGGGAGAGAGAAGATCAGTTCGCCGGCAGTACATCCTTCCGCGACCGAACCATCGAGGCTGATGGTGGCCGCTTCTACATCAAGGGAACCCGTGCCAAAGCTTTTGGCCTCGAGAAAAACTCCGGAATCAAAGAGGTCATCGGTTACATCACAGATCACCAGTTTGATGGTATATGTACTGCAGGGGTAGACGACTGCCTCCGCCGTAAAAACATCCGTCAGGCCATCGAATACCGGGCGGTTGGGGCTGCCGTTGTTGCTATTGTAGTATTGAGCGTAGCTTAGAGAGCCGTTTGGCGGGGTACAATTGATGCTGGTTCCATTGGAACCAACGACTCCCGGATTTACGTTATTGATCGCCACCGGCAAATTGGTTTCGGGGATAAGGGCAATATTTTCTGCATTATTCGAATAGGGGCCGTTGATACCCGGGCCACTGATGAAAAAACCGAAGACGTCATTGAAATCAGAACAGGCATATTCAGGGTATTCCTCAGAAGCAAAAACGTACCGAAACCGAAGCGTGTCCGAGATGGGAATAAAGGTAATGGTATATGCCACCAGGTCCTGGATATCGGCCGTATTGGCAAGGGCTTCCATATCGGGGTCGGAAGCAACTCCGGAAGCAGCTTCGCTCGATTGGACGCTTCCCGATGCATCCACTCCTATCTGCCCCGGGGCAGAAACGGCAAAGCCGGTCGACATGACAATGCCCCGGCCCAGGCCGATTTCGTCTTGTCCGTTCTGGAAAAAGCCGACTGATGCAGATGATCCCTGAAACTGCACATTCAACACTTCAACCCCTTCCCCGAGGAAAATATTGGTGATCAGGTTGTCGGGGGTAATGGGAGGAGCATTATTTACTTCCAGTGGTTGGCCGAACAATAAGAGGGGGGAAGCAAGGATGACTATGAACAAAGCAAGTTTCCAATCTGTTGTCAAGGCTGTCTTCATAAATTTTTTCATTGATGATCATGCAAAACTGTAAAGCGCCAGATATAGGCTGGACGGGCCGGCAAACCTTTGATCAGAGCTTGTCCGGTAAAGATAAACGTTCTTTCCTTCCCTCCGCTTTTCGCCGATTAAAATTAGGGGCTTCATCGAAAAAACTGCATTTAAACCGGCAAAATATCCATCTTTGTTCATCGCTGTACATTCCCTGGGAACATTTTGATAAAAATCCGTTATTGCTGTATTGCCCTCCTCTTTTCTCTGAAAAAGCTGCATTGATCTAAATTTTTATCGTATCCACCCAGTGTGGCGTATTTTTGAAACACAAAAACTAAATACATAAAATGGGTCAATTCTTTAAGTTCTTATTCGCTTCGTGCCTCGGCATTTTTATTGCTTTTTTTTTAATATTGGGTATTAGCGGCCTGGTGATTACCCAGATTGCCAAGCAAGCGGACAAACCCAAGGACATCAATCCAAATACGGTCCTCCACCTCACTTTCGACAACCCCATTCCCGAACAGACCAACAATCTGGAACTGGATCCTTTTGACCTCAATAACAGGAAGGTCCTTGGCCTGCAGGAATTGATAAACACCCTGGAAAGGGCAAAAAGTGACGACAATATAAAAGGCATTTTCCTGGAAGTGGACGGCCTGGCCAGCGGCGGCCTGGCCACCTCGGCAGTTGTTCGGGACGCACTTCTTGATTTCAAAGAAGAGGGTAAATTCATCATTACTTACTCCAAATATTATTCTCAGGGCGCCTATTACCTGGCCAGCGCCGCCGACCAGATAATAGTCAACCCTCTTGGCATGGTCGACTTCCGGGGTTTTGCGGCCCAGATGCCTTTCTTTAAAGATATGCTGGACAAGGTCGGTGTAAACATGCAGGTCTATTACGCCGGTAAATTCAAAGGCGCCAGCGAGCCCTATCGCCTCAATAAGATGAGCGATGAAAACCGCATGCAGATCCGGGAATACATCGATGATATTTACAGCAATTTCCTTCAGGATGTGAGCGATTCCCGCAACCTCAGTACCGAGCGCCTTCATCAGATGGCAGTCGATTATGTAGGTATGGACCCCGAGGCGGCGGCTCAGTCCGGCCTGATTGACAAGGTGGCCCATCGCGAAGATGCCCTGAATGAATTGCGCAGCCGTTTGGGGCTGGAAGAGAAGGAGAAGGTCTCAATGGCCAGCCTGGAAGACTATAACCAATCTAACCCGGGCAAAAAGAACTACCGGATCAAAAACAAGATCGCTGTTGTCTACGCAGAAGGCACCATCGTTGACGGGAAAGGCGGCCCCGGGAGTATTGGTGATGAGAAATATACCGAATATATCCAGCAGATCCGCCGTGATGATAACATCAAGGCCATCGTCCTTCGGGTCAACTCCCCGGGAGGCAGCGCAATGGCTTCGGAGAATATCTGGAAAGAACTAAGCCTGGCCAAAGCCGAAGGCAAACAGGTGGTGGTCAGTATGGGTGACTATGCTGCGTCCGGCGGCTATTACATCTCCGCTATGGCCGATTCGATATTTGTCGAGCCCAACACCCTGACCGGCTCCATCGGCGTTGTACTGGCCATACCGGACGCTAGTGAATTGCTGGACGACAAGGCCGGCATTCACTTCGATTCGGTAAAAACCGGCCCTTTTGCCACCGGCATTACGCCGTTCTACCCCCTGTCTTCCGGGGAGTCCCGCATCCTGCAAAAAAGGACAGATGATATGTATGAGACCTTCCTGGCGCGTGTGAGCGAAGGCAGAAAAATGAGCCGCGATTCGGTGAACGCCATTGCCCAGGGCCGCGTATGGACCGGAGAGCGGGCCCTGGCCATCGGGCTGGCCGACCGGATCGGCGGGCTGGAGGATGCCCTTGCATCTGCTGCTACGCTGGCGGAACTGGACGAATACCGCCTGACGGAATATCCACGGGTTAAAGACCCCATCCAACAATTGATTGAACAATGGTTCGGAGAAGAAAATGTACGCGCCAACGCAGTATTGAAATCTGAACTGGGCGAATATTATCCGTACCTGCACTTCGTGCAGGAACTTAAAAACTCCAAGGGCTTCCAGGCCCGGCTGCCGGTGTGGATACCGTTTAATTAGTAAAAGTGGCGCTTGGAGTGAAAGATTTTCCAGATCTCAGCGATCTGGAAAATCTTTTTTTATTTTGCCCTAATGAAAAGAATGCCTACCATTTTGGCCCTGCTATTCCTGGCTTTGGGTATCGCTCTGCGTTTGTGGTATTACCTGGATGCCCGTTCTCTGTTCATCGATGAAGCCAACCTGGCGCTGAATATTTCCGAACTTTCCTATAGCGGTTTCTTCCAGCCTCTCCTTTACGATCAATATGCCCCGCCCCTGTTTATGGTTTTTTCAAAAGTGTGTGTCCAACTGCTGGGCAACCAGGAGTGGGCCCTTCGCCTCTGGCCGTTAACGGGTGGAATTCTTATGCTTTTTGCCTTTCTGCACCTGAATAAAAAGCTCCATTTAGCGCCGGCAATTCGTTGGTTTCCAATGGCGTTACTCGCGCTGTCGCCCTTTCTACTTCGCTTCAGCACCGAACTGAAACAATACAGCACCGATGGCGCGATGGCGCTGGGCATGGTTCTGCTGGCCCTGGAGATCCCACCAGAATCGATAAAAAGCAGACACTTTCGGCTATGGGCGGCGGCAGGTGGGATAAGTATATGGTTTTCCATGCCGGTTGTATTTATGCTTTGCGGAGTGGGGGCTTATTATTTCTACCATTTCATGAAGCTAAGAAATGGAAAAGCCTTGTTCGCTCTGGGGCTGACAGGCGCCGTTTGGGCCTGTTCCTTTGCCGTATTGTATATCACTGTTTTGAAAGCCGGGATCGAGCGGCCGGTACTGCAAAACTACCACGCGGCTTATTTCTTTCCGGTCCGGCTTTGGGAGGCGGGCGCCTGGAAACAATTGGGCGGTATCTTCTACGGCCTGCTCAGCCCGGCCCTGGGGTTTACTACGGCTGGCCTTATCACGGGTATAGGCCTGCTGCTATGGGGCAGCTATCGAATGTTTCAGCAGAAAACCGGGCTTTTCATACTGATCGTGTTGCCCATGCTGGCTTGTTTTGTCGCCGCTGCCTGCCAACTCTTCTCCCTCATACCGAGAGTATCCCTTTTCCTGATGCCGCTATTTCTGCTCCTGGCGGCCTACGGCGCCTCGGAGGCCTGGAGAACCGGCGGCCCGGCTGTACGGCTGGCCCTACTGGCCCTGCTGATTCTGGAAGTCGCTCCCTTCGCCAATTCGATAAACAGGCTGAGCAATCCTACTGAGATCGAAAACCTGAAAACCGTCCTGGTGGAGGTCAAGGAAAAGGGCATGGCCGGGCCTGTTTATATCGACGTTGCGGCAACGCCGGCTTACCGGTACTACAGTCAATGGCACGATCAAAAGCAAAGGTATCAGTTGCCAAATTCTATCCTTCTGAGTTGGGACAGCAACCTCGGGGAGATATTGGAACGGCAACAACAGGCACAACCCGGATTCTGGCTGGTGTTCTCCCAACTGCTTTCCGATGAAGCGAGAAATTTAAAAAATAGTAAGAGGGCCATTGCCGAATCGGTAGCCGAAGAAAAGATTCGAATAGAGAATACCGGGGCCGAGGGCTATTGGTATGCGTATTAAAAGTTAATTAGGGAAGAAGTCCCTAAAACGCCAGCAATTCCAAGGCCTGCGCCCGCATTGCCTCTAGGGTTTCCTCATCGATCACCTCGCCTTTACCATCTTTGAGCTCCGAGATACGAGAAATGGGCAGTTTGTTAGGCATCACGATGGTGCCCAGGAAATTGAGCACCCCGGTGAGATGCTCCATGCCGCGCAAGTTGCCGGCCCGGCCGGTGGCGATGCCAACCAGAGCTGCCTTCTTGCCCTTAAAGTTGGAAGTATACTTCCGGACGGTGCAGGCGTCGATAAAGAGCTTCACGGAGCCGGGAAAACCGCCGTTGTATTCCGGAATAACAAAGACGAACTTGGTGGCGGGCAGGATGTACTCATCCTGTATGCGAGTCAGGCTCTCTGCCTGCCGGGTGTACATCTCCGAGTGGAACCAATCGTACGGAAGATGCTCCAGCGCGAGTAGCCTTACTTCTTCTTCGGTACTTTCCCGAAGCATTTCGAAGTACAGGGTTGCGAACTTCAGGCATTCGCTGTTGGAGCGGTTGGTTCCGGAAATTACGGTGATCATTGACGCTTGGCCGGTTTAGTGAATAGAATACTAATGAAATAATAATACCGGCTACTACACACTTTGCAACCGGGAATTGTTCATCTTTTGGGAAAATTACTTGTCTATATTTCCTCTTTAATTTTTTGGCGTTGAAGACGATAACCTCATCCTCTCCCCAGTTGGCCGGTGAAGCGTCTTCGGCCCAAATAAATTCAAGGGCTCTAGTTGCCCTCTTCAGGACAGCTATGCAATCCGGTTTTATCAGCAATTTTCTATAAAAATACTCAGGAAATGGCTTCCAAATTCCCTATATTCAGCCGTCCAAACCGAAAGCCGCATTCTGCTTTTATTTGTTCAGGACCAAAATCAACCAGATATGAAACTAACCTACTACGGCCACTCTACCTTTGCCGTTGAGATAAAAGGAAAACACCTCCTCTTTGACCCCTTCATCACGCCCAATGAACTGGCCAAGGATATTGTTGTCGATCAACTCAAAGCTGATTATCTGCTCATCACGCACGGGCATGGCGATCACGTTGCCGATGCGGAAAACATTGGAAAAAAGAACCATGCCAAAGTCGTTTCCAATTTCGAGATCGTCAGTTGGTTCGAGAAGAAGGGCCTGGCCGGCCACCCAATGAACCACGGCGGCAAAGTGGCCTTTGAATTCGGCACAGTGAAATACGTCAACGCCGTGCACTCGAGTGTGCTGCCCGACGGCACCTACGGCGGCAACCCGGGCGGTTTTGTGATCTGGAACGAGGATATCTGTTTTTACAACGCAGGTGATACGGCCCTGACTATGGACATGAAGCTCCTTCCGCTCATCTGCCCGAAGCTGGATTTCGCCATCCTGCCCATCGGCGATAATTTCACGATGGGTTACGAGGATGCTGTGGTCGCTAGTGACTATATCGGCTGCGATAAAGTCATTGGTTGTCACTACGATACCTTCGGTTATATAAAAATTGACCACGATGCGGCCAAAAAAGCTTTTGCGGATAAAGGAAAAGAGTTAATTTTGCTGCCGATCGGCGAAAGCCTCGATCTGTAACAGCTAACTTGGCAGGGTGAAGTAGAAGCCTGTGAATCGATCACAATACGGCAGGGCTTCTACTTCACCCTGTATTGTTTTAAAAATCAATCTTCGCCATGGGAAAAGTAATAGCTATCGCCAACCAGAAAGGAGGAGTCGGTAAGACCACTACAGCCATCAACCTGGCAGCCAGCCTGGCCATCCTGGAGAAAAAGGTACTGCTCATCGATGCCGACCCGCAGTCCAACGCTTCCTCCGGGGTGGGCGTGATGCCGGATGATGTGGAAACCAGCCTCTACGACTGTATGGTCGGCGATATGGACACCATAGAGTGTATCTACGAAACGGATACCCCCAACCTCCACATCATCCCCTCGACAGTCGACCTGGTCGGCGCCGAAATCGAACTGGTCAGCCGCATGAAACGCGAGTTTTTACTGCGGGACGCGGTGGAGCAGGTGCGCGAAGACTACGATTATATTTTCATTGACTGTCTGCCTTCTCTGGGGCTGATTACCATCAATGCCCTGACTGCCGCCGATTCGGTCCTGGTGCCGGTGCAGTGCGAGTTCTTCGCGCTGGAAGGTTTATCCCGGCTCCGCGAGACCATCGAACTGGTGCAGGCCAAGCTCAACCCGGGCTTGAAGATCGAAGGCATTTTGTTGTCGATGTACGACAGCCGCCTTCGGCTGGCCAATATTGTCGTCGAAGAAGTCAGGGAGTTGTTTAAGGGGGAAGTGCTTGATACCATCATCCATCGAAATTCCAAACTGGGGGAAGCGCCCAACCTTCATCTGCCGGTGGTTATGATCAACGCCAGCAGCCGGGGCAGCATCAACTTTCTCAACCTTGCCAAGGAGTTCCTGAAAAATAATAATGACAAGATCAAGCCTAAGAGTGGGGCGAGTATGAACTAGGCTTTTCAGCCGATCCAAAACCAAATGTGTTATGGCCAAGAGAATCAGTAAAAAGAACGTCAGCTCAAACGACTTAAGGGATTCCCTGCGCAGCGTAAAAAAGAGCAGCCGCCTGGCGTATTTCAATATCAGCGAAGAAGATATCGAGCAGAATCCGGAACAAGTTGTCAGAGAGTTGTCTCATACTGTAGCGATGATCCCCGTCCGGCAGATCGCTCCCAATCCCGACCAGCCCCGTAAAGACTTTGATGAAGAAGCGCTGCAGGAATTGGCGGACTCCCTGAAAGTTTACGGCCTGATCCAACCGGTAACGGTTCGGCGCCTTAGCCCCGACGCCTATCAGCTCATTTCCGGAGAGCGGCGCTGGAAGGCCTCTCAACTGGCAGGGTTGGAAGAGATCCCCGCCTACGTCCGCCTGGCCAACGACCAGGAAATGATGGAGATGGCCCTGGTGGAAAATATACAGCGGGAAGACCTCAACGCCATGGAAGTGGCCATCACTTACCAGCGGCTGATCGAAGAATTCAGCCTGCGCCATGAGGACCTGGCGGTGCGCGTCGGCAAAAAACGAGCCACCATCACCAACTTTCTGCGCCTGCTCGAACTGCCGCCGGTGGTGCAGGAGGCCGTCAAAGAGGGAGACATTTCAATGGGGCATGCCCGCGCCCTGGCAGGGCTGGATGATTTTGCCGTGCAAAAGTACCTGCTGGACAAGATAATTAAGGAGGGTATGTCGGTACGGGCGCTGGAAAAACAGGTCAGCGATTACAAGCAACCCAAAACAAAAAAGAGCAGCGGCGGCGCCCAAAAGCTGCCCGATGAATACCGCCTCGTGGAACAGACTTTCCAGGAGTTCTTCGGCGCCAAGAACCAGGTAAAACTCAAGCTGAAAGAAAAGGGTAAAGGGCAGGTGGTCCTCTCTTTCAATTCAGTGGATGAACTGAATGAATTGCTGGAACGATTGGAGGACTAAAGAGGGTCTAAACCTGCCAGGTTTCCCTACGATTCCGGGCTGTAAACCTGGCAGGTTTCTCCCACTTCATTCCCCATTGCCCATTCCCCATTCCCGGATAAGGGAGTTAATAAAAGGTGAATGGTGGTATTATCCGCACAATAATGTTCCTACCAGCGTTAAAATAAAAATGAAGTACTTTTTTTCTCTTTT
>JAGQXQ010000551.1 GCA_020436535.1 Phaeodactylibacter sp. | reverse complement strand
TGGTAGGGTTTGATGCTGCCCACCGTCAGGTCGTCGTCACCGTATTTGCTGTCATTAAAATGGAAGCCCCCCAGTTTGCCTTTTATCATCAGGGTGGCGACGATCTGCTCGATATTGGTGTTGGGAAGGTGGTGTCCCAGGTCGACCAGTGTATAGGCCTGGCTGCCGCATTCCGTTGCCAGCAGGTAGGAAGTCCCCCAATCCTGTATGACCGTGCTGTAAAAATTCGGTTCGTACGGTTTGTACTCGATGTACATCTTCCAGTCATCAGGCAGATGGCGATAAATGGTTTTAAGGCTATCCATGGTGTTTTGAAGGGCCCCTCGCAGATTGTTCTGGCCCGGGAAGGAAGCCCCATCGGCCAGCCAGACGGTAATACTTTGGGAGCCCAGCGCTTTGCCAGCCTCTATTACTTCCAGATTGTGTTGGATGGCTTGCTCCCGAACCGCGTTGTCGCTGTGGCAGAGCGAACCGAATTTATAACTGTGTTCCTGCCCGGACTGGTCCTGAAAGGTGTTGGAATTAACCGCGTCGAAGGTGATGCCGTGAGTTGCCGCCAACTCCTTTACAGCGCGAACGTCTTCGGGGATATCCCAGGGAATGTGTAGAGAAACAGCCCCGGCCGACCGGGTAAGGGCATGAAGGAGTCCGATATCGTCGATCTTTTGCTCCAGGCTGCCCGGCTCTCCACCGGTGGAAAAGCGGCCGAAGCGGGTGCCGCCTGCGCCTAGCGCCCAGCTCGGGATGGCAATTTGCAGGCTTTTCACTTGTTCGACTATTTCATTTGCATTCCTGCCCTGCTTTCCGAGTTGTTGCCGGAGGAAAGCAAAGGATTCCTGATGGCTTTCCCGGAATTGTTTATTGTGATCGGATATCTGAGATGCTTCAATTTTCATTGCCTGCTGATTTAAAGGTGGCGGCATCCTTTGTAAGATGCCGCCACAGCCCTAACCAAATAAAGTATGAATTCTTTACCGGACAAAGGCGGCTGCAACCCCTCCATCCACATTTAGGATATTTCCGGTGCTTTTATTCAGGATGGCCACCAGAGCAAATACTCCATTGGCGATATCTTCGGGTAAAATGATCTCGTTGAGTAAGTTGCGTTTGGCATAATGCGCCGGAAGGTCTTCCACCTTGATGCCATAGGCTTTCGCCCGGCCCTCCGCCCATTCGCCTTCCCATATTTTGCTACCGACGATGACACCATCAGGATTGACCGTGTTGACACGGATCTTCTCTGTTCCAAGTTCGGCGGCCAGTAAGCGGGCCATGTGTTGCTGGGCGGCCTTGGCTGTGCCATAGGCAACATTATTAGGCCCGGCCACCAGGCCGTTCTTGCTGGCGATGTTGATGATATCCCCCTCTAAACCTTGTTTGCGCATGACTTCAACGCCGGCCTTAGCCATTAGGAACTGGCCTTTGACCAATACATTCTGCAACAGGTCCCAGTCTTTGAGCGAGGTTTCTTCCAGTGATTTGGAAATGGCCAGCCCGGCGCTGTGCACAATGATGTCTATGCCGCCAAATTCCAGGCAGGCTTTTTCATAAGCCTTATTTACGGAATCGGCGCTGGTAACATCACAAACTGCGTAAGCTGCTACATCTTTAACAAAGGTGTCATGCGCTTCTTTTAGCCTTTCTTCGGCCACATCCGTAAGGACCACATTAGCGCCCTCGGCGGCCAGTTTGTCGGCGATGGCTTTGCCGATACCTCCACCTGCGCCGGTGATAACGGCCACCCGCCGGGATAGTGGTTTTTCCGGAGGTTGCCGCTGCAATTTAGCTTCTTCCAGGAGCCAGTACTCTATGTTGAAAGCTTCCTGGCGCGGAAGGGCTGTATATTCCGAAATGGCTTCGGCGCCACGCATGACGTTGATGGCGTTGATGTAAAACTCGCTGGCCACCCGGGCCGTTTGTTTGTCTTTCGAAAAGGTGAACATGCCCACCCCCGGATACAGGATGACCACCGGGTTGGGGTCGCGTATGGCGGGGCTGTTGGGGTGTTTGCAGCTTTCGTAATATTCGGTGTACTCCTTGCGATATTGTTCAAAAAGCGGTTCGAGCTGTTCTCGTACGGCCTTATAATCGGATAAGTCCGCATCGGGGGCCAGGTTAAGCACCAGCGGCATGATCTTGGTGCGCAGAAAGTGATCCGGGCAGGAAGTGCCCAGAGGCGCCAGTTTGGGCAGGTCTTTACTATTGATGAATTCCAGCACCCGGTTATCATCCGTAAAATGGCCGATCATTTTTTTGTAGCTGGAGCAGAGGCCCCTCAAAACGGGAGCAATCCGGGTAGCCTGGGTTTGCCGTTTTTCCGCTGGCAAACTATCCAGGATTTGGCCGCCGAAAACAGGCCGTTTTTTGCCCAGCCGTTCTTCAATATAATGAGAGGCCTGTTCGATTACCTCCAGGCTGTTCAAATAGCATTCATAAGCAGTATCCCCCCAGGTGAACAGGCCGTGGCTGCCCAGCACTATGCCGCGGATACCAGGGTTGTCCTTCAGGCATTGTTCCAGTTGTAGCCCCAGGTCAAAACCGGGCCGCTGCCAGGGTACCCAGCCCATGCTATCTCCCCAGATCTCTTTGGTAATCGCCTGGCTGTCTTTTGCGGCGGCTACGGCGATCAAAGCATCAGGATGGAGGTGGTCGATGTGTTTGAAAGGCAGCAGGCCGTGCAAGGGCGTATCGATCGACGGAGCACGGCTATCCAGATCGAAAATGCAATGATTGAACAGGGCCACCATCTCATCTTCATAATCCAGGCCGCGGTATACCTGCTTCAAGGACTGAAGGCGGCCGACATACAAACCTGCAATCCCTTTGCGGGTAAGGGTGCCGATATCTCCTCCGGAACCCTTGACCCACATCACCTCCACCTCCTTGCCGGTTAATGGGTCCTTTTCAATGGTCTTGCAGCTGGTATTGCCGCCGCCGTAGTTCGTAATGCGTAGGTCGGCGCCCAGGATGTTGGACCGGTAGAGGAACAATGCTACTTCATCGTCTTCCAGCTCTGCTGCTTTTTTTTCATCCCATAAATATTTAACATGTTCAAATGCTTTGACTTTCATGACGAATGATTTTATCAGTTTGATTTATGTGGGCGTTGACCAAATCTAGGTTAAAGTTTTTGGACTTCCATTCTGTACTATACTGGCTTCTTTAAAAAAGTGTTCTGTACTGTTCTGCTGATAATTTTGCGCACCCCTTGTGAAATAAAGAATAGAGAAGCTTGCTACTATTCATTACTTTTAAGGTTGATTAGCAAATCTTATTGCCCTTTTTTTCTGTACGACCAAATAAAAATAAAAAAAACATACAATGGGTTGCGTTATTAAAATAAATGAATATTCCAAAACTCCTAAGTATAAACAGATCATTAATTCGATCATTTCCGGCGTAGAAAAAGAGGTGTTGAAAGTAGGGGACCAGCTGCCTTCCGTAAACAATCTCCTGATCAAATTCGATATTTCCCGGGATACGATCGTCAAAGCTTATGAGCATCTGAAGCAGATCGGCATTATTGATTCCATACCAGGGAAAGGCTACTACATCAAAAGCAATAATTTCCGGCAAAAGGCCAAAGTATTCCTCTTATTCAACAAGCTCAGCGTACATAAGAAGATCATTTACGATGCTTTTTCCCGAACTTTGGGGGATCAGGCCGCGATCGACTTTTTTATTTACAATAATGACTTTCGGCTTTTCAAGAACATCATCCTGGATCACAAGGATGACAACTATACTCACTTCGTAATCATCCCTCACTTTCTCGAAGGCGGAGAAAATGCCTCGGAATTTATCAATCATTTACCCAAGCATAAATTAATCCTTCTGGACAAAAAGGTAGAGGGTATCGACGGAGAATATGCAGCTGTTTTCCAGGAATTTGAAGAAGATATTTACCGCGTCCTCACCGAGGCGCTGAGTTTATTGGAAAAATATGGGAAGCTCAAACTCATCTTTCCGCCCTATAGTTATCATCCCAGGGAAATCCTGGCCGGATTTGAGAAGTTTTGCGCTGAATACGCCTTTGACTATTCTATTGTCAATGACATTTCCCGGGAACCCATTCAAAAAAATGAAGTG
>JAGQXQ010000114.1 GCA_020436535.1 Phaeodactylibacter sp. | reverse complement strand
TACTTAATTTACAGAGTACTAAGAGGCTCTTTCGATATACAAAACCTGGCGATGATGGGCCCAGGAACAATATAATTATTTAACAATTTTAACCGGCTCGAAGAGACGGTATAGTCATTTAACTTAGAAACCATCTCCTACCGCTATGAAAGCTATTTTACTAACCACCCTGGCCCTCCTCCTTGGAATCTCTACCCTTTCCGGGCAGGTAGTGCTCCGCAATTCCCTCACCAATAAAACCAGGACTCTCAAGGCAGAAGGGCAGATCGGCCTGGGCATCCCCATCGAGGGGCCGGAGCTTAACTGCGGCTACCGCATGCTGAAAGGTAAGCTACAGGACACCCAAAAAGGAGTGATCCGGGTATTGCCGGAAGGCGAAGTAAAAACGATGACGTTCAATAACGGGCTGGCAAAGAAAGAAGAGGTCAGTTATCAGAACATAAAAGCGTTGCGGCCTATTTCCTATGCAATTCCGGATATTGACCGCCTCACCTACCGCAACAAGGGAGCGGAAGGCTGGACGAATATAGGAGGGATCCTCACTACCTTGGGCGCCCTGAGCACGCTGGTTGTTGCACCTCTGCTGAGCATCGACTACAGCAAGGGCACATTCAATTCCAGCCAGTATTTTCGTTTAGCGGGCTATAGCCTGGGCGTTACTGGAGTAGGCGCCGCTCTGCTCATCGGTAGCAAAAAGCGCCGTTTCGATATACAACGCCCCGGCCAGGCGGCCAGCAAGAAGCTTTGGGTAATAGAAAAATAAGCATGACAAAATATTCAAGACTACAGCAAGTTCAGGAAGCCATCCACGCGGGCCAGGAAAGCTGCGAAGGCGCGGTGCGATACTACCTCTCCCGGATCGAAGCCACAAAGCACCTCAACGCCTACGTAGAGGTCTACACCGAAGAAGCGCTGGAGCGCGCCCGGCGGCTGGATGCCCGTTATCGGGACAACCCGGCGGCGATGGGGCGGCTCTTCGGCATGGTGCTTTCTCATAAAGATGTGATCTGCTATAAAGACCACGGCGTGACCGCCGGCTCAAAGATCCTGGAGGGCTTCACTTCGCTTTTCTCCGCTACTGCTATCGAACGCCTGCTGGAGGAAGACGCCATCCTGATCGGCAGGGTCAACTGCGACGAGTTCGCCATGGGGTCCAGCAATGAGACCTCCATATACGGCCCCACCCGAAATGCCGCCAACCCCGGCAAGGTACCGGGCGGATCTTCGGGCGGATCGGCGGTAGCGGTACAGGCCGATACCTGCCTGGCCTCTCTCGGGTCCGACACTGGCGGTTCGGTACGGCAGCCGGCAGCCTTCTGTGGGGTGATCGGCTTTAAGCCGACCTACGGCCGCATCTCCCGCTACGGCCTATTGGCTTACGGCTCTTCTTTCGACCAGATCGGCATCCTGGCTCATTCCATTGAGGATACGGCTTTGCTGCTGGAAATAATGGCAGGGGCCGATGGTATGGACAGTACCGCCAGTCAAAAACCAGTGCCGGCCTACTCCCAGGCTTCAGATTTTGGAAAAAAAGCAAGGATTGCCTACTTCAAAACCGCGCTGGAGCATCCCAGCCTGGATGAAAGTATTAGAGAGCAGTGTCAGGCGCTCATCGGGCAACTGCGCGAAGCCGGCCACGAGGTAGAGGGCGTCGATTTTGAATACCTCGACTACATCATACCCGCTTACTACGTGCTGACTACCGCGGAGGCCTCTACCAACCTCTCCCGCTACGACGGCATTCGCTATGGCTACCGCAGCCCCAACGCCACCGACCTGATGAGCACCTACAAAAAATCAAGAACCGAAGGCTTCGGCACGGAGGTCAAACGCCGGATCATGCTGGGTACTTTCGTATTGAGCTCCGGCTACTACGATGCCTACTACTCCAAAGCCCAGAAAGTGCGCCGCCTCATCAAAGAAAAAACGGATGAGATCTTTGAAGATTACGACTTTATCCTGATGCCTGCCGCACCCGGCGGCGCCTGGAACCTGGGTGAAAAAATGGACGATCCGGTAGCGATGTACCTGGCCGACATTTTTACGGTCCAGGCCAATATGGCAGGTATTCCGGCAATTGCGCTGCCGATAGGGCAAGATGCCGGTGGGATGCCGGCCGGCATTCAGTTCATGGCGCCCAAATTCGAGGAGGCGAGGCTCCTGGCTTTTGGGCAGGCGGTATTATCTTTGAAAAAAGAGAAAGAGTAGTGATTTTCATCTACTCCTGGACATTGGGTATTCCCGATGTAGTTTATGCTTCCCGGGACGGTCAAGACTGACTCAAAAATGTCCAGTAGTATGGGTTTTCATTTTCAGGCCAAGCTAAAATGTTGGTAATAAAATGATAAGATTGGAATAGGTTGCCAAAAGGAATGCTTAAATTTGTAAAATGGGTATTTTCTTTTTTGAAAAACCTCATGGCAACCGGCCATGAAACTAAAGCCGGTTCCTACCGTATAACCAATTTGGTGCGGTGGCGGAAATATCAGTAAGCTCTTTTAGCCTAGCTGGTATTATTTTCTAACTAACTCCAGTATGATGGAACCACATACCATGAGAAATTTTTTTTCTCTGGCAGCAGGCCTTAGTTTGTTTCTTTTCCTCCCCCTCCTCCTGCAAGCTGCTGACGACCCTACCTACGATGAAGCGGTGGTCATTGAGCGGCTAAAATCTATCGAAGATCCACTGGTAGAAAACCGCTATAATTCCATAGTCAAAGGGTACATCAAAGGATACCTGTTCTGGAACCGGGACAAGGCAGAACGCATTCTGGGCCGCACGGTTATGTACTTCCCGCTAATGGAAGAATACCTGAGCAAGCGGAACATGCCGGATAAGCTCAAATACCTGTCAGTGGTGGAATCAGCGCTCTATCCCCACGCCGTTTCCCGGGTGGGCGCCGTTGGCCTGTGGCAATTCATGCCTGAAACGGGTAAGGAATATGGACTGGAGATCAATGAGTTTGTGGACGAGCGCAAGGATCCCAACAAATCTACCCAGGCTGCCCTGGATTATCTGTCCCGTCAGTATGAAAAATACGGAGACTGGGCACTCGCTCTGGCAGCTTACAATAGCGGCTCCGGCCGGGTTAGCCGCGCCATCAAGCGAGGCCGCAGCAAGAATTTCTGGCGCATCCGGCGCTATATGCCTCGTGAGACCCGCAACTACGTGCCAGCCTACATTGCAGCAACCTACCTGATGGAATTTTATAAGGAACATGAGATCGTACCCGAGTACCCGGTGCTGGATTATCAGATCACTGAAACCATTAAGGTCTATGACCAATTCAGCTTTAATCGCATTGCTCAGGTCACAGGCCTTTCACTGGAAGTTATTGAAATGCTGAACCCGGCCTATAAAAAGGGAATCATTCCCGACAATCAGACGGGCAACTACCTCATTTTGCCCAAAAGGGTTATGCCGGCATTCAAAGATTACCTGGAAGCACAACGGCCCGATCAACTGGCTGATCACTTCTTCGACGACTCTCCGGTCCTTGTTCTAAAGCAAAAGGAAAACTGGAAGGAAAAATACATCCGGCAAACTTATGTGGTCAAGAAAGGGGAAAGCCTGAAAAAGATCGCTAAAAACCTCAAATGCACTGTCCACCAGATCATTGCCTGGAACAGGTTACCATCCACGGAACTAAAGGAGGGGCAAAAACTGCTGATCTATCAGCCAAAGGAATTCAAGCGCTTTAAGCCTCTGGAAAAAATGGAAGAACTGCCCCTCGCGCCAGGCATAAGACTGGAGGAGCGGCAAATTCACCCCTCCCGGAAAGACGCCCGGGAAGACGCTTTCAATCAATTGGTGTATATCGTCCAAGACAAAGGAACCCTGGAGCGGATTTACCGTAAGATCCCCGGCGCTTCCCTACCTGTACTGATCGGGCTGAATGGCATCCCCCCCAACCACAAGCTCAAACCCGGAGACCGGCTAAAGGTCCAGAGAATAAAGCATTGATCCAATTCGATCCTTAATACGACAGCGGGCGGGCCATAAAAATGGCCCGCCCGCTGTCGTATGGGTATCATTCATTTGGCGCCCTGCCCGTTGCAAAGGCTTCCCGGAGATTATCAAAAAAATTATTTTTTTTCAACTATATACAATACTTGCGGGAAAGGCTCCGTTAATAGGTTATCTTTTTTGATCAATAAACCCTTTTTTCAACAAAATCTCCTTATCGAAGCACCATTCTACACGCCAAAATTAAGATTGATCAAAACCTTCAATTCCCTGAATGGCTCATACTTTTACCTTTCTAATGCCCACTGAGGCAGTTTTTTTATCCCATTGTATTTCATTATTCCACGGCAATGCTGTTGCCGGCAATTCTACCCTTTTTTAGGGTATACTGTGAGAAAGCACACTATTTTTTTGCTATGTTTTCCCTGCATAGCCCCAGGCGCCTAATGCCGGATAGCGGCACGCCCCAAAGAAAACAATTGTCACCCAAACCACCTTTTGAAACCATCTACCCCCCTCCATGAAGTCGTGCTTTGCTGCACACTTCATGGCAGACCGTGGAGGGCGCTGCGAGGCGCTCCTTCACGGCCCCCTTTTCCTGAATGGCACCTTGCGCCGCCGTTCAGGGCCTAAACCAGTGAGAACAAACTTGCACGAACCATTGAGAGAGTAGTTTAAACCAGCAGCCGGCGGGCAAAGGCAACACATCCCGCCGCTGCCTTTTTTCCCGGTTCGGAGCCATAATCCTGAAAACGGTATTCGGAGAGTGCTATTATTCCCTTTATATCCACAATCAGATTTTATCGCCTTTTTTACTCTTTTCCGCAGTAAGGGCTTCTTAGGAAGCCCTTATTTATTTGCCTCATTTCGATAGAGTTCTTCCAGCATTTCAAAGCCTAGTTCACGGACATCATTGGCCGAATTGGATAAGAGCACGACCCCGATACGGGTATCTTTGATGAAACCGATAAAAGCCCGGAAACCCGCCGTTCCGCCGTACATCCAAACCACCGGCTGGTTGGATTGGGCATTGAGTTTGGAGATCAGCCATCCATATCCTGCTTCTGTCGGGCGCAGGGAGCCCGGAAATTCTACATCTACCCTCGCCTGTTGGGCTTGCTCCATAACGGCTGATTGCCTGGAATCATCTATCTTCAAATTGGCCAGGACGAAGGTGGCCAGCCCTTCTGCCGTTGATTTCAGCCCCGCTGCCGGCGCCAGCCCATCGAAGTTCCACCAGGGCGCCGGCCGCCCTTTGGCATCGTGTCCCTGCGCCAGTCGCTTGCTTTGCTCGGGAGACAGGTGGATACGGGTATCTTTAATACCTAAGGGGCCCAGCAACTCTTGCTCCAGCAGGCCTTCGAAGGGTAGCCCGTTCATATCAGCAAGCAGATGGCCAGCCAGGGCAATGCCTATATTGGAGAAGTGGAAACTGGAACCGGGCTGGGTCTTCAGTGGATATTCAGCAATTTGAGAATAGAAATCGCGTTTCGTGAACCCCTCCGTAGGCCCCTGAAGATAAGTAGCCGTTCCGATAGGGTGCCAGTCGTACAAGCCATGGCCGGAATTAGGAAGCCCGGAAGTGTGGGTCGCCAGGTCACAAAAAGCAATGCATACCTCTTCGCTCAAGGGATCCGGCGTACAGCTCAGAATGCGCTCGGGGCGAAGAGAGGAACTCGTCGGCAATGCGACTTCAACGCAGCGCTGGGGTTGAAATGCAGGCGCGCCGGCCCCTTTGGGAAGATACGGATTGATCGGGCTCCCCATATCAAATTTTCCATCCATCGCCTGCTTGGCCATCAGGGTAGTGGTGAAAACACCGGTCAGGGCGCCCAGTTCAAAAATAGTATGCTCATCTGGCCTTGCTGCTTCCTGCCGGCTAACTTGCCCAAAGCCTTTATATTGAACCTGCCCGCCTTCGATAAGGGCGACAACCAGGCCCGGGTTGCGGCTTTTTCTGATATAGGCTTCAGCCTGCTCTTCTATCCCTGATGGGAACTGAGCAACCGCAATAGTGGTAAAACACAGTAATATTATGATCGGGAAATGTTTCATGGGGCCAAGTTTTAGCGTATCTAGCAGAAAGGATAAACGGCTTTTAAATTGATGCGCAATTTGAGTTGCGCATTATCCTGCCTGGCCGTATTTTAGAGCGAATATAAATACCCAATCTCAAAATAGCCGGATATCCGCAAAGCTCTAATGATCGTGATCAGCGCCAGGAAATGATTTTCATCAACTGGCGAAGAAAGTAAAATAAAGAATGCTCAGACCAAAAGTGAATTGGAATATCTATACTGTCCCGTCTTCGTTTCTCAGCATTCGGGTAGCCATTGTGCTGGCGCTGACAGAATTTCTAATCGGTGTGGGAGGCTTTATGGTTATTGAAGGCTATAGCCTGATCAATGCTTTATACATGACGGTGATCACTATATCTACCGTAGGATTCAGTGAAGTCCACCCGCTGAGCCCGCTGGGCCGAATATTCACTTCCGTCCTTATTACCGCTAATATCGGTATCTTTGCCTACGTGCTGGCAGCCTTTTCCTATTATGTTATTCAAGGAGAAATATTCAAGAACATGCATCTCAACCTGATCAATAGCTCCATTGATAAGCTGGAGGGCCACATCATCCTATGTGGTTTCGGCAGATACGGGCGGGAAATCGCCCTTCATTTCGAAAAACACAAACTGCCCTTCGTTGTCCTGGACCTGGACCCGGCGCGGATCGAACAACTTCAAAAAAGTGAGGAAAAGACTTTGTACCTGGAAGAAGACGCCACTCACGATGAAGCACTCATTAAGGCAGGCATCAAGCGGGCCAGAGCACTCATATCCGCCCTGCCCGATGATTCTGACAATGTATTTGTCGTGCTCACGGCCCGGCAGATCAGCCCCAAGCTCAATATCATCAGCCGGGCCCGGGACCCACGGTCTCAGAAAAAATTATTTATGGCCGGCGCTGACCACGTAGTGATGCCAGAACAGATCGGCGGTTTTTACATGGCCACCCTGGTCAGCAAACCGGGCGCCGTAGAGTTCTTCTCTTTCATCACCAGTGAATACCGATCCGACATTGGCTTCGAAGAAGTGACCTTCGACCATCTGCCCCGGGAATGCCGGGGCCGCTCACTCAGCCAGCTCAACATCCGCGAAAGTACCGGCGCCAATATCATCGGCTATAAAGCGCCCGATGGGCACTACGAAGTCAACCCCGCGCCAACCACCGTGCTCGGGCCGGGGTCCAGCTATATCGTTCTGGGAAGCGACCAGCAATTGAAACAGCTGCGCTATTATCTGGAGCATTATCCGGAAAAGATAATGTAGAAAGGCTGTTACTATTCAGCAGTTAGCTTTTGGCGGTTAGCGGTTAGCAAATGCCGGCCCTTTAGGTTATATCCCATTTTTATGGGCATCGGGCGCCAATGGCCAACAGCTAAGCGCCAATTGCTGAATAGTTAATCTGCCTCAAAGAAACCCACACTCCCTCCAACCCAGTCCTTATCCTTATTGTAGCGCACGCCGACCATAAGGCCCTTGCTAATGCGCGCCAGGTTGTTGACGATGAGTGGGCGCTCCCAGCCCTGCTCCCAAAGCATCAGCATGCGGATCTCACATTTGGCCGGCTCGTTGGGAGTAAGGATAACGGGAGCATACTCTACCTTGCGCTGCAGAATGTAGTTCTCCGGGTCACTGATGGCCTCGATGTCGTGGCGGTTGAGGTTAATGATCACCCCGGTGCCGGCGAAGGAATAGAGCGGCTTGAGTACGTAGTTGTGCAGATCTTCCGGAATGTTTTCCACTTCATTGAGGAAATAGGACTTGGGCACGTACTGACTATCCAGTAGCGGCAAAGTATGTTTACTGATGCGAAAGAACCAGTTGGGATGGCCGATGAATTCCACGTCGTGGCCTTCGGTGAAATAAAATTCGCGGGGGAGGTCATCGCGCTTGATGAGCTCGTCAAAAATTACGCGGTTATAGATCTTTTCTACTTGGATCAGGCGGCCTTCTTTTTCGTAGAACACCTCTCTTCCGTGGACTTTCAGCTGGCTGACACAAACCGGCTCCAGGCCGATCATGTGCTTGCCGGCAATAAAATCAATGGCCGTCGTTTGCTTTTCAGGTTCTACCTCCAGTAGGATGACATTTTCCGGTTTGTGATCCCCCAGGATCACCCGGCGAAGCATCTCCAGGTATTGCTCCGAGTCCAGCCCACCGAAGAGGTGGCTGAAATTATCGGGAATATCATAAAACTTTCGATAGGCGCGAGCCGCCATATCCTGATAAAAATAGAGGGAAGGGAAGCCCTGCACCTCTATCAGTTGGGGCTTCAGCTCGCCATTCTTCTCCAGGCAGATGCCAAAATCCATCTGAAGAAATGTGGTATGAGGCGTTTCTCCGGGCACCTCCTGCCCTGCCAGCAAGGCGCCCCGGGACAGCTCCTTAAAGTCCGGGCGGACGATCACGTCCGTAATCTCTTCACAGGCTTCGATCAGTTGTTTCTTAAGCTTACGGGGGATAAAAACCGGTGTTTCCGCGATGCGGAAAGGAGGCCTGTAATTGTATTGCCCCTCAATATGATCGAGCATACCCTGATAGGTTTCCTGTCGAAAATTTTCGTTGAACTGCCTTCTGAGTTCAGTGATCATGGTTGTCTTTGTGGTGTGTGTAATTAGATGATGACTACGCCATAGCCATTTTCGCTTGTACAGCCCTGATGGCCCGGTTGAGAAACAAAGGCAGGACGACCTCATGTGTCAGGCCTATCTTATCAGCATCATTCAGGTGTTCGATCATGCGGAGGTATTTCTCTTCGCTGTGGTTGTCAATTATATCTTTGCGGCGTTCCGGGTGCAGAAAATGGTCCAGCATCCCGTCCGGATCGGCTTCCGGATGAAACTGCACACCGAAAAACTCATCTGAGAAGCGGATTGCCATAATGGCCCGCTCCAGGGGTATGTGCGGCCGGATCTTTTCCAAAGCCAGTATTTGGGCGCCCATTTGCTCGAAACGCGCTTCAACTGGTTGCACGCATTGCCATTGTCGGAAATCAGCAATATAAAAAGGGTTGGGGAGGCCGTCAAACAGCGGCTCTGAGATTCCCTCGCCGGTCATATGGCAACGGAAAGTACCAAAAGACATAGACTTGCGTTGGGTAACTTCCGCCAGGCCAAAGTGCTTTACCGCCATCTGGAAAGAGTGGCAGATGAAAAAAACATGCTTCTTTGGATTGCCCGGAACGAGGTTCCAATCCCAGGTTTGCTGCAGCCAATCGTAGTATTTCACGTCCCATATCCCATCGCCGTCGTGGGGGCTTCCGGGCCCGCCGGTGGATATATACAGATCAAATTCCGGCCCGGGCACTTCCGCTTTACCCCTCACATCGAATAGCTGCCAGTCCAGGACATGCCCATACCGCTTGATGATGTCTTTGATACAACGCATTCCCTGATTGGGCGTGCCTTCGTACATATCCAGTATAGCCAACTTAACTGAGTGCATCGCATTTTCATTTTGGAACACAGAGGAAACATGCAGCCTCATCAAAGAGTTTAAGCGCTTGTTTCGCAGGTCCAATTTCAGGCCTAAAGGTAGTAATTTGGTTGATTCGAGATCCGTGTTTCATTAATTAAGTAGGATAGTAATGGCACAGATCCCGAATTTCACCGGCTCTACAGAGACGGCCAACGCTCCTAAGCTTTCACCGTCTTCTTACTGCCACCTTTTGGCGCCGGCTTGCCGGCGGCATTTTTGATGAAGGCGCCCCAGGTCAGGTTATCCTGCCCTTCTTTATGAGCCAGAGCGCGCTCTATAGCGTAGTTGGCAGACGTTTCCACGACCCATTCGAAATTCTCCTGCCCAACGGAATGGATATCCGCATCGGGAGCCGGATTGCAGAAATCAATAGCGTAAGGAATACCATCGCGGATGGCCAGTTCTACCGTATTGAAATCATACCCCAGGGCATAGTTGAGCTTCAGCACATAATCCTCCAGCGTTTTCATCATCTCGCTGCTAACGTTATGCTGGGCGGAGTAGCGCAGATGATGCGGGTTGCGCGGCTCATAATGCATGATGCGGACATGCTTGCCGCCGATACAGTAACAACGGAAGTAGGATTCGAAGTCGATAGCTTCCTGCAACATCATCACCAACTGTCCGGTCTCGTTCAGCTTCTCGAAAAACTCATTGGAGTCGTTCAGCTTATAGACGTTCTTCCATCCACCGCCGGCAAAGGGTTTCATAAAGGCCGGAAAACCGACGTAATTAAAGATCCCTTCCCAATCGAGCGGGAAAGCCAGGTTGGAGAAGGAGTCCGAAGAAGTATCGATGGGGTGGTCTTTGGATGGTAGCAGAACCGTTTTGGGAACCGGCACACCGATCTTTTCCGCCAGGGTATTGTTGAAAAACTTCTCGTCGGCACTCCACCAGAAGGGGTTGTTGATCACCGCGGTGCCGCTGGCCGCCTCATTCTTGAGGTAGGCACGGTAGAAAGGAACGTCCTGAGAGATTCGGTCGACGATAACGGCATAATCTGAGGGCGCCGCCTGAATGACTTTGCTGATCGATACCGCCTCTGCAACGATACCGTCTACTTTCTTAGAATTGATGCGCTCGACGAAAGCTTGGGGAAAAGAACGTTCTTGTCCAAAGAGGATTCCGATTTTCTTCATGTTTCTTTTTGATGTTAGGATGTTCAAATCAGTGAAATATAGTGAGGAAACATTTCCTTCCACAGCGGCCAATCGTGCTCCTTCCAGCCCCTCATATCCATCCAGTGGTTCACCCCTTTCTGGTTCAGCAAATGAGAAAGCCGTTGGTTGGCATTCAGGCAAATGTCCCACTCTGAGGTACCCAATACGATATTCATTCGCCACAGATCAGGATGGTTGCTGCCGGGCAGAAAATCTACCGGGTTGTTAAAATACACATTATCGTCATAATACCCATCCGTAAAGGACCTTATATCGAAGGCGCCGCTCATGGAAAACATATGGCTGACCACATCGGGGTGCTTGAAAGCGAAGTTGGCGGCATGGTAACCTCCGAAGCTGGCGCCCGCTACGGCCACCTTTCCCGCACCGGTATTCCAGCGCACGCGGCCGGCAATTTCTTCCAGGACCATCTTATCGTACCAGGCGTGGTTTTTAGCCCGGTCAGCCGGGTGGATATGCTTATTATACCAGCTATGAACATCGACGCTGTCCGGGCAATAGATCTGGATAAAACCCCGCTCCAGAAACCAATGGGCCGTCTGGATAAGGCCAAAATCCTTACTTTCGTAATAGCGCCCCATGCTGCTGGGGAAAAGGATCACCGGGTAACCCTGGTGCCCGTAAACGAGCATTTCAATATCTTTGCTCAGGTTTGGAGAATACCATTTGTAATACGTTTCTTTCACCTTGCGTATTTATTAAAAAGTGAACCGAATAAACCCACTAATTGTATATCTTACACTTAGTGCAAAGGTACGGGCTTTCTTTGAATAAAAAAAGCCCAACCAACTGATGATCAAACTTTTACAGCA
>JAGQXQ010000113.1:15145-25304 GCA_020436535.1 Phaeodactylibacter sp. | reverse complement strand
GATTGAGGCGAAGGTTCCCGCCCATCCGTACGGACGGAAGGCGGTTCTTCAACGAAGAGCAGCCGCAAAAGACGCCATAGATTACCCGTCAATTTGAGCTTGACAGACTACTAGATTATACAAAGACATCCTCGACAAGGCGATGGAATGACATATAAATAAGATCATTCAGAAACAACCAACCGATACCCAGCCTCCGAACTCCGGAAAGATCCTCCGATTTCACTGGCCCTAACCACGATAGAATAAACCCCTGCCGTGCCAGGCTCGGGTTTGCCGCTGATCAAACCATCCTGAAAAATCAACCCTTGGGGTAAAGCGTCACTGTTGGGGCTAAGGGTATAACTGAATGACTCCACCGTACCCCCGCTGGCGGTTATTCGCCGGCTAAATGCTTTGCCTATAGTAGCCTTCAGCTCGGAATTGTCGGGCGGGTCAAGCATTAGGCCCCTGTCAACAGGAAGCTGGGCCGCCTTTGTGGTTTCATCATTTTCCTGATCCTTTACTTTTTCCTTTTGGTTGGCCACCTCTAATTCGAGCGGTTTGGTGGCAACGTTGCCCCTATCGTCTTCGACCTGTACAAGCAGCTTGTATTTTCCCAGGTCTTCAGGAGCCGGCATGCCAGTAATAGAGCCGTTGCCGTGCAGGGACAGGGCCGCCGGCAGCGGGTCGCCGCCTGCTCCGATTGAGAAGGTATACCTGGTGGCGCCTTCACTGCCGGCAACGACGATGGGGTTGACTTTGATTTTTGCATAGTCCATGCCCACAATGGCTGCCGGCAACTGTGTCGTCATGATCTCCAGTTTATGGCTGAGGTGCTTTTCAAGATTGTAATCATTATCCTCCGTAAAAGCATTTCTGCTGAATAAGATGGTATTTAATACGTGCGCCGCATTCCGCCGAAGCTGATCCAGTGATACGGTATGAGGTTGCCCGGAATAGGATTTCACCACATTTTGATAGATTTGGTCCGGTATCTTGTATCGGGTATGATACCCCGACATGATCATGTCGTTGCCGGCCCTCATCTCGTCCGCCGCATGGGGAATTTCGTCAAAGTCCCCCCAGTCAGTTACCACAAATCCTTCATAATGCCACTCTCCCCGTAAAATGCCGGTAAGCAACTCGTCGCTGGCCGCGCAATACTTGCCGTTGATCTTATTGAACGCCGACATCACGCACATGACCTGGCCGGATTTAACAGCGATTTCAAATGGTTTAAGGGTGACTTCCCGCAGGGCCCTTTCGCTGACGATGGTGTTGGCAGCATCCTTGTTTTCCCCCCGGGCTTCGGAGGCCGGCGTATGCAACCCCCGGCGATACCACTCCTGGTCATTCCCGGCGAAGTGCTTCAGGCAAACGCTTACGCCGTTCTCCGCTACCCCCTTTGCCACGTAGGCGGCGATCTTGCCGCTCAGCACCGGGTCTTCGGAGTAGTATTCGGTATTGCGGCCATTGAGCGGGTTCCGGTGCAGGTTGATGCTTGGGGCAAGCCAGATATCGACATTGATGGCCCTCATCTCCTCGCCGATCGCCTTGCCCCATTGGTATTGCAGTTCCGGATTCCAGGTACAGGCCATCCCCGCTGCCCGCGCAAAACCGGGGTTTGGATCGATACCCAGCTGTTTTGCTGTTGATGCGCTGATGAAGATACCGGCGGAGCCGTCGGCGTAGGTAAGAGACGGGATGCCCAGGCGCCTGATGTTGCGCGATGAGCCGGCGCCCCCGATCCAGCCCTTTTCGGCGTCTTTTGAAGTAAGGTGGTTAATTTGCAAGGCCGGGTCGTCGCTGTAATACTGCTCTGAATTTCTGGCGCCGTAACCGCCGGAAAGAAAATTCACCAGTTCATCTTTGGTCATTTGCGCCACAAAATCGGCCCTGCTGATTTCCCCTTTTTTAACTGCCGTCAGGGTAGCCACGTAGTCGTCCGGTGCGCGGCCCGCGGCAAATGAGGTGTTATTGCCCGAATTATCGGTGAATGCAACGAAATTCTCATCGATCAGAAGGGCAGATGCCCGGGCTTCCTCTATTTCTTTGCGGTCATTCGGGTTCTGGTATCCGTAAACGGCTGGATCAGCGGGGCGTTTGGCTTTGGTGGAAAACCGAATGGAATCGTAAACCGCCTTGTTATCGGCCTTTCCCGTTGGATCGGCACCGTTCAGGGTGAGCTTATTGGACAGTTGTCCGGCCACGATTTCATCGTTCACGGTAATCATTCCCGCAATGTGGGTATTCCGGGAACTGTTGCCGACGCGGATAAGGTAGTCTCCCGCTTCCAGCACATAAGCCGCTTTCTTTTCATGGTAGGAGGCAAGATCGGCGACGGGTATAGTCACCGCAACCGTTTCAGCAGCGCCCGGCGCTAATTTCCCGGTTTTGGCGTAGGCTACTAATTTTTGATAGGGTTGCTCCAGTGCTCCTTCCGGCGCGCTGACATATACTTCCATCACTTCTTTTCCTGCGGGCAGCCCCTTTTCATCGGAAACATTAGCAATAGTGGCGGAAACCCTGATCGTATTTTCCGCCTCATCGGCCTCCACTTTGTAATCCTTGAATGCAAAGGTGTTGTAAGACAGCCCGTAGCCAAAAGGATAGAGCACATCATCCGCCGCAAAGGTGTCAAAATACCGGTAACCGGTATAGATGCTTTCCTGATAAAGATAGATGGGATCGTCTTTGCCGTTCAGGGCATTAAAATCCTTGTCATTCAAACCTTTGTCCGCATAAGTCACATAGTGAAAGTTGTCTTTTGTCGGTTGCTGGCTATAGGTTTTGGTCATTGAATCCGCCAGTTTGCCGCTGAAATCCTCTTCTCCGTAAAGCAGTTCGGCCATCACTACGCCGTGATAAGACCCCGAGCCGTAGGATAGGATCAGGCCTTTGATCTTATTGGCGCATGCTTTGGCAAAAGCTGGGGTAAGGCTGCCTCCCTCGTTATAATCAGGGTCATTGGCCAGCCAGTCAAAATCCATCCATGACAGATCCATGGAACCGGAGGTATTCAGGATGACAATAACCTGATCAAAAGCACTGGCCACCTGTTTTAAAAGGGTATATTCCGAAGGGTTCAGGTACCAGTCGCTGGGCTGGTCAAACCGGTCCATTTCCTCGGTTCCCACCCCACGGGTGATGTAAACGACGGCGGTTTTGTCGCTACTGAAGTCTGCAGCGGAAGCCACCATTTGGCTCTCCAGGCCGAGTTCCGGATCTGCAATGGGCGATTCTCTGTTCCAACCACTGTTGGAAAACCGGGCTTCTCCCCATTTTTCCTTGTCGGAGGTATCCCAGTGATGGTTTACGCTCACCGAAACACCCCATTCGTAATTGACGGATATATTCTCCTTGTAATGGTTATACACCGCCTCATCGTAGGCGATACCCATTCTTTTTAACCCCTCGAATAAATTGTAGGTAAAAGCTCCGGAAACTGTCCCCGACCCACTGCTGCCATTGGTCGGGACAAATGAGCCGTTTCCGAAAACGGCAATTTTACTTTGGTTGGCCTTATCCAGGGGAAGGGTATGCTCCCTGTTTTCCAACAGCACGATGCTCTCTAATTCCGTTTGCTTTGCGAGTTCGTAGTGGCGGCGCCCCATTTCAGTAACCGGCAGGGTATCCATACATCCGAATACATTCAAAGCACTAAACATCGACAGGATTAGAATGAAAATGGCTACCGTTCCAGTGTTGGACAAAAGTCGGAAGTCGGAAGTCGGAAGTCGGAATGGTACCGAGCCTTCCGCAACTTCCTGTCCATCAATAGTGTCCAACGTTAGGCTGGTAGCCTTAAAAATCATTAGTTTTCCGGATGGCATCATGACTGGCTTTTTTCAACTATTGGAAGTTACTTAAGTAAGTAGTGTAGCATATTTATTTTATAACTCGCACGCCAATGGGAAATTGGCGCCCGAGACAGCGCTGTCGGGGTGCAATTTCCCATTGCGCTCCGACTTGAGCTCCGGTTTACCATAATTTAAAAATGCTAGGCTACTTACTTAATCGTTCCAAAATAGGTAAAAAAGTTTTTGCAGTTGAATTTACCCTACCGAAAACTCCGTATCCGCTCGCATAATAGGTGCATGGAACCCCAATACAATATCCTGTTTTGGGATGCCTTTTTCAAGCATCATATCAGCCACGATAAAATCGGTGCTGTCCTGATGGAGCAAAACCTTACCGTCATCAGTCACCTCGATGTGTACGATGCAGCCATAGATTCGAGTCTCTCCCTTCCTTCCATTTCGAAAAAGTAGATAATTACCTGAGTGATCATCAATGATGACTTGGTATCTTATGACCGAAGTTGCAAAATGCTTCTCTGTTCCTAATTTATTGATAATATCCCTTGCTATTTCCCGATATGACTTTACTTTTTCCATGACTTAATATTTCTATTTTCAATGCTATACACGATCAACCTCACTCCATTTTTCTTTGAAAGCTGTACTGATATTGGGTCCTTGTATAAGAAACGATAGGCGCTGTCAGGAATTGCTAAATAAAGTGCCCTGTCAGGTTCTTCCTCCGATAACGCCAGAGCCATAAATAAATAAATTTAAGGATAAATACCGTATACTTCAATTGCTTATTGTGCATCCAGATAGAAGGCACTTTGAAAGCCCCCTCCATCTACCTCAACCTGGATAAGTAGCCCCTTGCCCAACGGCGACTATTTCCTTTCGGTGCAGGCCGAAGGCGAGCGGCAGCCCAAACAGTTTGTGCTGCGCAGTAATCAAATCCTTACCTGCACCCCCACATAATACCTCCTCCCCTCCGCCGGAATGATCCCCGGCCCCGGATAACCCGTCGCCCGCCGCGTAAAGTAGGCGGCGTCCATCAGGTTGTTGACGCCGGCCTGCAGGCGGAAGCGGCTGAACTCGTAGCTGGCCGAAGCATCCATTACGCTGTAAGAAGGAATGATACCACGGGTAGCGTTGGCGATGAACTCCGCATTAGTAGCGTCGCTGTAGTGGCGGCGTACGTAGGTGTAAAGGTAACTCAGGCGGAGGCCCTTCAGCCGGAAGGACAAGCCTGTTTTGATAGAAATAGGCGGAATGAGTTCCACCTCATTGCCGACGAACTGCCGTTGCCCACTCACGTATTCTCCTTTCAGGTGGCTCAGGTTGACAAAGAGGGATAGGGACGGCGCCGCCTTTTCTCCAAAGGCCAGCCGCCAGAGATCCGCCTCGGCGTAGGCCTCCAGCCCCAGGATGCGCGCATCGCCAATATTGGTCCGGTAAGCCACCTGTCGTTCTATCGTTACTGGGCCGGGAATGGTGATTTCCGACAAGCCGATGCGGCCGTTGTAGCGGAGGTAGAACGCACTGAGGTCGAAGCGCAGGCGTTCTTCGAGCAAAGTCCCCCGAAGGCCGATATCAGTATTGTAGCCCCGCTCGTCCTGTAAAAGGGAATCCACCACCAGGTTGGGGTTGACCACGGCCAGGTCGGTGAAGTTGATGGCGCGGTAGTTTTGGGAAAAATTGGCGTAGGCTTCCAGTCCTTGTTTAACCTGATATCCGAGCCCCAGGCCTATCAGGAGGAAGGAGCGCTCATTGACCTGAGCGTCTTCCAGGCGCTGCTCGAAGATGACCTGCCCTCCGGAGAAGACGCGCTGCTTGTAGTAACCATCCGATGCGGTGCGGATGTATTCCATACGGATGCCCGGAGTGAGCGACAGGCGGGGGCTAAGATTGAACAGATTTTCGGCAAAAAGCGCCAGGTTGCGGCTGGGAAATTCGTAATCAGAGCGTTCCAGGTCTTTGGGGTTCAGGAAGCTGAAGCTCGGGCCGCTACCATCATTCGCATCGCCCTGCCGGTTGCGGGTAAAGCCGCGGTAAAAACGGGCGCCAACGAGGAAGGTGGAGTGCTGCCCATTCAGGGTGTAACGGTGAAGCATGCGGGCTTCGGTTCCGAAATTGCGGTACTGCCCGGTGATAAGGTCGCGTTCCCTGCCAGGGTCTGGCCGGTTGATAGGGCCGAGCTCTCCCAGGGCGTCCCTTCCGGCGATGAGCATAAAGTTGCGAAGGTTAAAACGGGTGCGATCCGACAGGCGGTAATCAAAGGCCAGCGCCGCCAGGTTCCAGTCGACCTGAAACCAGTTGCGCTCCCGTTTGGACTGCCGGGGGTCCGTTTCGAATTCGAAATCCACCAATCCTCCCGCCTGCTGCGCCAGGTAGTTCATGTGGGTGAACTCCAGGCTGATATCCAGCTTGTCGGAGGCTTTGATATTCAAATTGCCATAAGCCGTGTGTTGATTGAATTCGGAATTAGCCCGCCAGCCGTTTCCCCTTTTATTCTGATACAAGCCATAGTAATTGACCCGCCCCCTGGTGCCTCCTACGCTGTTGAAAGTATTAAATAGGCCGAAGGAGCCGTATGTATTTTCGGTAGTAAACTCGAAAGGTTTGTCTTCCGGCCCCCTCTTGAATACAAAGTTGAGCAGGCCCCCAAACTGCGTGCCGTACTGCAGAGAAGCCGCTCCCCGTACGACCTCTATGCGCTGCAACGCCTGAGCCGGCGGCGTGTAGTAACTCTCGGGATAACCGAGGGCGTCGGCGCTGATGTCATACCCATTCTGACGGGTATTGAAATTAGACGTCCGGTTGGGATCCAGCCCGCGGGCGCCGATGGCCAGTTGCAGGCCCCCGCCGTCGTTCTCCCAAACGTTCAGGCCGGCGACGCCTTTGTACACTTCGCGGGCGTTGTTGGCAGCCAGGTTGCCCAGGAGGTTATCCAGTTCGATCACCTCGCTTTTCTTGGCGGCATAGATGGCTGTGCCTTCCACGTTTCGGAGACGGCGCAGGCCATAATTGCCCGCCTCAATGTTCACCTCCACCGCCTCAATATCAATGGACAAGGGGCTGATTGTTATTTCCAGAACATCTTCCCTTTTCGTTTCCGCTTCCAGAACCTGAGTAGTATACCCTTCGGCAAAAACCGTCAGTGTTAGCTTATCTTCCAGGGATGGAGGCAATTCAAAGCGCCCGCCTTGATCTACTTCCAGCATCTGCCCGGTCTCCTGTACAAAAATGGTAGCCGATGCGACCGGCTGCTGGCCTATGTCTATCACTAGCCCGGAAAGTGCCGTTTGGCCCGCCAAAGGATTTGAAAAAAACAGTAAGGCGGCTAATATGGAGATCACGCAGGCACTTTCAGCTACCCGTTTAATATTGGAGGACAGAAAATGGAAGGAATGCTTCTTAAGCAGGGTTCTGGAACTCCCCCAACCCCCTCTTAACCACATCCAGAACTGGAGAGAAGAGGGGGCTTTGCCAAGTAGGAGCTTACAATGCTGGCCTACCCGGTGAAGCTCAGTGGCACCTCCCCCTGTCTTACTGTCGTTCCTGCCTGTTGCCAGGGCCTCACGGCCCTGGAATAGCGCATAGCCTTGTTTTAGTCCTGTAAGGACGAAAGGTTTTATTCGCATTTTATTGAGAAGTTACAGTTAACCTGGAAGAATCAGATAAACCCATTTCCTCGTTTGGAAGAATCCAGCCCTTATTTCGAAATCCATCTTTCAATTGTGTCAGGCCTGCTTCCGGATCAATGAACCGCCGGCTCGCCCGCCCGTTGAGCGCCACGAAACAATCCACCGTTATCTTTACCGATTCGAGGCCGTACTCGCGGCGGTATTCCCGTTCCAGAAAATGGGCGTACTGCAGGATCAGATCCGGCTGTATGGCCATTTGCTTTTCCTGGTAGGCAGTCAGGTACCGGCGGTTTTCCACCTCGGCGCTATGGCCCGTTGTCGGATCATGTACAAAGAACGTAGCCTGTCCGGTCTTTTCCACCAGCATAACCCGCCAGGAAAAGCGGTATCCCTGCTCGGTCCACAGTACCTCGCCCGGATAGAACAAATAGCGCAACGGAAAGAGCAACTGAAAACTAAAATAAAAGATCAGGGCAGGGCGCAGCAGTTGGCTACCTGCAGTAGGAAACTTATACAGTACCTGCTCGTTATCCGTCCGGTAGCCGATCCTTCCCAGCAGCCGTTCGTGAAAAGCAGCCGGAAAGAAGATCAGCGTATTGAAGATCATGATAAAGGGGAACAGGCCAATATTGAATAGCAATTTGGTTAGCAGATGAAAAACGACAACCGCGAGATAGGCAAAAGGGCGGCTGGGGCGCCAAAGCAACCAACAGGGGATCGTCAGGTCGTAAAGGGCGCCCGCCCAGCTAAAGGCATAAGCCAGCCAAGGTTGCTCGAACAAGGGCCCCAGCAGCGGCCAGTGAGCCTTGGCCGGTAACCATACCGCCAGCGGCATCGCCCGGAACAGCCAGTCCGGGTTGAGCTTGGCGTAGCCTGCAAAAAAGTAGACCAGGCCGACTTGCAGCATCAGTATTTGTATCACCCAGGAGGGCACATGGGTTACCGACAACTCAGGGCGGCGCCAGGTGTCGAGCGAAAAACGGCGATGCGCCGGCAAAAAGATCATCAGAAAGGCCAGTAAGCAAACCAGGTAATAGTGGTTCAGGTAATTGGTGAGGTCGATCAGCTCGGAATAGGTAAAGGACAGGAAGAAAATCACCGCCGCCATCCGGTAAAACAAGCCGAACATGACCATGGCCGCGCTGATGGCAATCAGGCTGTAGAGAACATACATACCCGTTTGCCCCAAAGGCTCCACCCATTCGAAGCCGTAGAATTTGAAAAAGAACCGGGGCTCCACATACAGCCGCTCCACCCAGCCGCTAAGCATAAAACGAACCGCCCCCACCATCATCAATCCACCAAAGAGGATACGGAAGGTGATGAGGGGGGCTATGGACACCGGCTTAGTGGGCAGTTTCCAGGAGGTTGGGTGGTTATATTGCTGCATGTGGCTGCTATATGGTTAGATGGTTGGATGGTTATATGGCTATATTGTTGGATGGTTGGATGGTTGTCAAACATTCCCTATTGAGGGAAAAAAAGTAGCCTGTAACTGATTTAGTGGATGGTTATATGGTTGAATGGTTATATGGTTAGGCTGAAGGGACCAGTCTCCCAGGCCATCCTTCACTCTCTCACCCACTCACCCACTCTCTCAGTCAGAGTCACTCGCATTGTCCACATAAGTGATGGACACACAGAGCACCGACGGCATATCGGTTTTGAGATTGACTAACTGCCGGGTGATCTCGTTATACGCATTGACCACCACTTCATTATTGCTTTCAATGGCTGTGGAAAGCGGGGGCTCGGCCTGGGCAAGGGCTTCCAGCGCTTTCTGAAACTGGTTTTTGATCAAACTGCTCAGGTTCTGTCCTTCTTTAGTGGCATTAACTGCCTGGAGATAATCATCCAGCCCGGGCCCGTCGGCGCCGCTTTGGGTATTGCGGCCCCGGTACAGGCCTTCCGCTGCTTTGAGGGCCTCTTCCGCCAAGCTCAGGGAAAGGCCGGAATAAAAGCCTTCTACCTTTTCTGGAAAAGTTATTCCCAGGGTCGTTACGCCCGAAGGAATACCGATCTTATCCCTTTTAATAATCTCGTAATGAGCGTTCAGATTGTTGATCAAAAGGCTCAGGGAGGCGCCGGCAGCCGTACCCGTATTTTCAATGAAGGATTCCCGGTATCCTTCTTCCTGCCAAGCTTTCAACACGGCTAAACTCCGTTGTTCCATATCCTCAATAATCGCTGAGATATAGTTTTGATATCCCATTTGTCCGGGATTACTCAATAAATTCAATATTTGGTTATCGGTTTCAGCGATGCCGTACAACAGATAATCCAGGGCGGGAAACCCTTTATCGTACGTATCGGGATTGTTAAGGCTGAAATCACCCAATTGAACTTTCGCTTCGACTTCCTGCGCATTGACGGGGAAATTATTGAAGCGGGAACGAAGCATTTGTTGCTCCGCCGGGCCGAATTCGAACTGAGCAACCCATTGCCATTGTGTATAAGCACTGACAAAAGCGTTGCGCAGATTGATCAATTGAGAAAGGCCTGGGTTTTGAGCAAATAAATCGTTAGCCAACTGAAGGTTAAAAAGCTCACTGCTTAGCCTGTTGTATCCCGGGATGATGATATTATCGGCAACATTGGCATAAAGGCTCACCTGGTCAAAATCCGATTGGCAGGGGTTACCGCCTTTGTCTTCATCGCAGGCGGAGAAGAGCAGAATACCTGATAGTACAATCAATGAGTATAGAAAGTATTTCGATAGCATAGGAAGTT
>JAGQXQ010000113.1:11139-15081 GCA_020436535.1 Phaeodactylibacter sp. | reverse complement strand
AGCCCGCGGGCCTGTTCCAATTCGCCACGTTCCACCTGATAGAGGTCCATCTCGAAGAAATCTTCCGAGCCACCCCCGATCAGGCCTAGGGCCTGATTGATCGTTTCCACTGAAAAGCTGCGCTCGGGATTGAACTGTAAGGCGTAAGTAAAGCCTATTGCCTCCGAAAGGGCATGGGCGCGCAGGGCCATGTCATCAAACTCCCTTAGTGCAACATTGATGTAACTGATCGCAGTAGCTCCGGAAATGAGCTCCCAGTTGATACGGAGCTCAGCAATAGCCTCGTCGCGAATTTTCAGGTTGTTGGCGGAAATGGCAGCCCGGCCTTTCAAAAAAGCGTCCATCATCTTTTGGTTGCAGGATAAGAGCACGTCCCGGCGATTAGAATAGACGCCCCAAAAGAACAATGGGTCGCTAACGGCTGGAAAATTCCGGGGCACACCATAATAGCCAAAAGCCTCATCCCAATGATGCTCCATAGCCGTTCCTTCTTCCGGATCGGCCGTCACATTGTCTACATTCATCTTTTCATCACTTAAATACACAGCTGTAGCCTGGTAATAGAAGCAAGCCCCCATCAAACCCTTCTCGATCAGCTCGGCAAGATCCAGCCCTCTTTCGCTTAGCAGATATTGCTTTGAACTATCCTGGCTCCATACAATACCTGCCTGGCCTGGGCCACCCGGCGAGGTAGAGGTGCTGGCCTGGGCAGCAGCTTCCAATAGTTGTTCGAACAATTGCTGATGGAATTCGAAGGTTTTTCCTTTAAGCTGCTTAGACGTATCATAGGCGCCTTGCCAACCCGCGTACCCGGCATCGTTGGCGTACATCGCCTTCAAGCGTTGGGCATCCAGGGTAACCCCGGACGAATTGGCCGTTTTAAGGTAGTTCTCTATCTCAAAAAGCATAGCCAGGCGCTGGGCCTGACCATCGTAATTCACATTTTCAAAATTATAGGAATCCGGGATTGTCAGCGTATCGTCTTCCTGGTTGCAGGAAGATATCCCCAGAGAGCCAATGACAGCTAGTAAGCCGATTAGTTTCAAAGGTTTCATGTTAAGCGTATATTAAATTAGATTAAATCCAAATAACGGACTATGCAAAGCTAATATACCAGGATAAAAAAACCAATACCGAAACTTTAGGGGCGTTTACCCAATGTTAGGAGCAGATACCGAATACTAGGTAGAAAAACATGCATTCGCCTGTGTTTATGCAGGGCATACCACTGGCTGTGCAGGCACAGAAACTGTCATTTCCAGGCCATAATCGCGAAAAATTGCTTTGAATAACAGATTGGGTTGCCGCTCGAGGCTGTCATATAGCCTTACCCTGTAGAAGAGAACCCTATCGCTTCACAAACGTCTTTACCTCCCTTCCCATCTGTTGACTTCCTACAAAGCGGACTTCCAGCACGTAGGCGTAAACGCCGGCCGGTAAAGCCCCCAGGCGGGCCTCTACCTGATGCCGGCCGGCGGCAAATCGCCCCTGCTGCAGTGTTCTGATCAACTGTCCGGTGCTTCCCATTAATTTCATATCCACCTGAGCAGCTTCGGGCAATTCAAAAGGAATGGCTATCTGATCCTGAACCGGATTGGGGAAGTTTTGGCCAAGCACCAGGCCCGCAATCGGCTGTTCCTCACTGGAAACGATCTCCCGCAGGTTGGTTTGATAAACCCCCAGTCCATGGGTAGCTGCCCGGAGCTTGCGGTCCGAATTCGAAATGACCAGGTCATAAACCATTACTGCTTCGGCCAGATCGGTGGAGTAAGGCTCCCAGTTTTCGCCCCCATCGAAGGAAGCGTAAACCCCCAGGTCATTGCCAGCGTACATATCGGAAGGCTGGCCCGGGTCGATAGCAATAGCATTGGTTGGCAGGTCGGGCAGGCCGGCATCAGAAGCGGCCCAGGTGTCCCCTCCATCCTCTGTTTTGAAGACGTGGTTGGTTCCAAAGCCCGAAAAGGCGACGAAAATGATATCATTATCCTCCGGGTGAAAAACGATGTCCATTGGAACGCGATCCGGCAAAGCATCCATCGCCTCCCAGGATAAGCCGGCATTGTTGCTGCGGTATACTTTTGAGCTAGGCCCCAACAATGGAGATATGCCGACAAATATTTTATCATTATCCTGATGAGAAACAGCTATCGTGAGGATCGGGTTGCCATAATCCGGATCAATCGGAGCAGCCGAGGTTGCATTCCAGGAATTACCCCCATCGGTTGAGCGATGCAGGCGTTGGGCGCCTACGTAGATCACATTGGGGTCCTGTGGGTCCAGGACAAAAGGGCTATTGAAGTTTCGGGGTTCATTATCGGCAGTAGGAGGCGTAACGTAGAAAAAACTCTGTCCTCCATTGTTGGAGCGTAGCAGGTTCAGTCGTTGCCAGGAGCCATATAGAATGTCGTTATCGTCCGGATTAATGGCGGCGCCCATACCGTCGCCCCCGATTACGCGCACCCAGGAGTCATCACCAACGTAGATGGCGGAGGCGTTATCCTGCAATCCGCCCATAGCCAGGTTGGGGTTGGTCGCTGAACAGGCAAAATTGGCGTAAAACTGTTGAGTTTGGTAGCCTCCGTTGCGGCCTTCCCAACTATCGCCGTTATTGCCGGAATAAAAGATGCCTCCATCTGTTACTAAAAAGACGGCGTCGTTGTTGAACGGCGAATAATAGGCGGCGTGAATATCGGCGTGTACATAGTTAGGCGGCCCCTCTGGCCCGCCGACCGGCGTCTGGCCGAAATCCCAGGCAAACCAATTGGTTTTTTGCAGAATGGAACTGCCGCCGTTGGTAGACTTGTATACGTCGATCCCCGTCCAGATCAATAGTTCCGGGTTATCCGGCTTGATGGCCACATCGTGCGAGTACCAGCCCTGATAACTGGCCACATCAGAGGAATTAACCAACTCCCAGCTCCCGCCCCCATCATCGGAGCGGAACAGTCCGATTCCGGATTGAGAATTCGCCATTGAAATATACAAAATATCCGGGTTTGACGGGCTAATGGAGATCGGCGACCGGCCGGTATAGTCATCGGGAAGCCCTTCCAGCAGGGAAAAGCTGTTGCCACCGTCTACAGATTTAAAAATTCCAGCCCCGGGGCTATTGTGCCCTCCGTGGGAAACATAAATGATAGTGGTGTCAACCGGATGCATTTCAATATCAATCCCCATCGGGAAGTCATGAACCAGTTCCCAATCCGTCCCCGAATTGTGAGTCCGGAACAGGCCTTCGGTGGTGGCGGCGAATACCGTCCGGCTGTTCTGCGGGTTGATCACCACATCCCAGATGCCTTTCATCTCTTCATAACTCCAGTCGATAGATTTTTCCCAGGACAGGCCCCCGTCCGCAGTCTTCAGTAGCCCGGCCCCATAAGAACCCCGGGTCAGTCGGTCGTAAACGGCAGGGGTAGCGATTGAATAATTATAAACTTCCCCCGTACNNACCGATGTACATCACATCCGGGTTGAAAGGGTCGATGGCGATAGAACTGACGCCGATCACCGGGTGGCCCAAAGGGATGCGTTCCCATGCCTGGGCCCCTACTCCAGCAGTGGTGGATTTCCACAGTCCTCCCCCCGCAGAACCCGCATAAATTATATTGGGATCTTCCGGATGGAAAGCGAGGCAGAGGGTACGCCCCCCGAAATTCATGGGGCCCAAAGCTTCCCATTCCGGGTTGGCGCCGCGGAAACTGGCGGCCAACTGTTGCTGCTCAAAGGCTTGTGAGAGGTTGCGCTGCCAGATGCGGCCTTCGGGATAGGAACGATAAAGGGCCCACTCTTCCATAGCGATGGCGGCGCCTCCTTTTTTCGGTTCTTTCTCAGTAGTGTTCTGATCACAAGAGAAGAAGAGTATTCCGCAAAGCCCTGTAAGCAGGAAGGCTGGCACTGAGTATTTTTTCATCATGTCCAAAAGTTGTTTTGCTGTTTATTTTT
>JAGQXQ010000113.1:8414-11088 GCA_020436535.1 Phaeodactylibacter sp. | reverse complement strand
TGCAGCCAGACAGGAAAGCGAAATGTCGGATAGTAGCACTATAGGGCTGATCGGGCAGGCAGCGTGGCGACATGAACCTCGGTCGCCAATTTATTCCATTTCATTCCCTGCCTGCTCGGCCGCCTCGCAGGCAGGCATCAGCCGTTACGCTCGTATTCTATTGGCGTCAGAGTTGTTTGGAAAGCATAGGCGAATTTTGAGGCTATCTCAAAAGTGCTTTTTAGTTCAGAACCGTAAAATTTAATTTTGAACAAACTTTAAGCCGGGACTTCCTCCAGATATTCCACCAGTTCTTCCAGGTTCCAGGCGTCTTCAATGCGGAACTGGCCGATCCGGGTTCGCCGGAGAGCAGAAAGATAGGCGCCGCTGTGAACGGCCTTGCCGAAGTCAAATGCCAGAGAGCGAATGTAGGTGCCCTTGCTACAACGAACCCGGAAATCTATTTCGGGCAATTCGACCCGGGTAAAGGTAAATTCATTGATTGTGACCGGCCTGGGTTCTATTTCCATGAATACCCCTTTACGAGCTTTTTTATAAAGGGGCTGGCCGTCAACTTTTATTGCGCTGAACATGGGGGGCACCTGCTCAATATCCCCCAGAAATTGCTGTCGGGCCTGCTCTAAGAGTTCAGGAGTAATATGGTTGATGGGAAAAGTTTCCTCAATATCGCTTTCCGCGTCGTAGGAAGGAGTAGTGGCGCCCAGTTTCATCGTCCCTGTATACTCTTTTGGGAGGCCCTGAAAGTCAGCGAGCTTCTTGGTAAACTTGCCCGTACAAATGATTAGCAGGCCGGTGGCCATCGGGTCGAGGGTACCGGCATGGCCTACCTTAATCTTTTTCACTTTAAGGCGGTGCTTTAATTTATATCGGATCTTATTGACTACATCGAAGGAAGTCCAGCCCTGGGGCTTATCGACCAGAAGGGTTGCTCCCGCAAGGAAGTCATATCGCGGAAGAGGGTTGTCTTCGGCATTCATTCAATTGATGTTTGGCTTAAAACTGGAAATAGAAGGCTGCAATCGCAATAGCCGCAACAATAAAACAATATATAGAAAAATAAGCCAACTTGCTATTTTTCACCAGCTTTATCATCCATAAACAAGCAAAGGTACCGGTGAAAAAAGCAGTGGTGAAACCAATGGCCAGGGGTGCAAACCCAATGGTTGAATGAGCAACCTGCCCGTCCAGAAGGTCTTTGGCCATTTTCCCCAGGATGAGCGGCACCACCATGAGAAAAGAAAAGCGAGCGGACCGCTCCCGGTCGATACCCAGCATCACGGAGGTCGAAATCGTGGCGCCCGACCTCGATATCCCGGGCAGAATAGCAATAGCCTGCGCGATGCCAATAACCAGGGCATTACTGAAACTAACTGTTTTATTGGTCAGGCGTGCCCGATCAGCCAGAAAGAGTAAAAGGCCGGTAATGATCAGCATCATTCCTACCAGAAGCACCTGGCGCTCAAAGAGTTGTTCCAGATAATCTTCCAGCAGGAGCCCTACCGCTACCGCCGGCAACATAGACAGAATGATCTTCAGCGAAAATTGGGTTGCCTCATTCCATTGGAACTGAAATATCCCCCGGAATATCCCAATGATATCCCGTCGAAAGACCACGATGGTACTCAGTGCAGTAGCAGCATGCAAGGTAACGGTCATCAGCATACTTTCTTCCGCCAGGGAAGTATCCCCCAGGAAGAACTTCGCCAATTCCAGGTGGCCACTGCTACTCACCGGCAGGAACTCCGTAAATCCCTGAACAATCCCCAGGATAGCCGCCCGTAATAGATCATTCATCTACGCCCGCTTGAAAATAGCAACGATCTCTACGACCAGGCCTAACAGGATCACCATGGGGGCAATTAAGGTTCGGCGGGTACTGTAAATGATACTGTCATCCCAAACATCCGGGCTGGGCATTGCGCCACCGGCCATCAGAAACAGGCCTATGGCGATAAGCAAGGCGCCGGCGCCCATCAGCAGATAATTTTGCCGGCCGAATTCCAGTTCTTCCTTTCGGGAAGATTCCGGCAGTGTAGTACGCCGGCGGGAAGTTGTCGGGCTTACCTTTTTTTTCTCGGTGGTCACCACGACCTTTTTCTTGGGTGGTTTACTTTTACTCATTTTATGGATTGTATTAATACAAATCGTCTAATCTCATTTTCAGGTACTTCCGCACCACATAATAGGTACTCAGGGTATTAATGGCCATGCCCAACGCCATTAGTAGTACAAAGAGCATGCCGATACCTGCCCAGTCAACCAGGCTCCGCAAGCCGGGAATGTCATTTTGTATCCACAGAAAAAGCAACAATAACCCTGCGGAAGCTAGCAGGCCGCTGAACACTCCATGCCAGGCGCCACGGCGAATGTAGGGATGGCTGATGAATTCCCAGGAGGCGCCTACCAACTCCATATTTTTGATAAGGAAGCGGTTGGCATATAAGGCCAGGCGCACGGTATTGTGAATCAGGGCGACTGATATAAAAATAAAAAATATCAGTACTACGATAGCGATGAGGCTAACCGACCGGATATTCTCGGCAATCTCATTGACCAACCCTTCCTGATAATACACATCAATAACCCCCGCCTGCTCGACCAGGTTCTGGCGGATCGCCTTCAGGCTATCCGAATCCAGATAAGCGGCCTTCACATTAAAAGTGATGACGTCATA
>JAGQXQ010000113.1:4127-8289 GCA_020436535.1 Phaeodactylibacter sp. | reverse complement strand
ATTCTACCGACCCGGCTATAGCAAATGGGCGTTGTTCCATCCACTGTCTGATACTTTCAATTTCCGCTTTCTGTACATCGGGCTGCAATTCCACGATCAGGTTCACCCGTTCCTTGAGGCTGCGCACCAACTGTCGGGCATTGAAAATAGCCATTGCGAAGAAACCAAGGGCAAAAAGCACCAATGCTACACTAATGATAGAATAGAGGTAGTTAGGCCTCGTCCGTCCTATATTGTTTCCGCTGGCCATAATTTTTTAATTGCTGCGCAAAATTATAAAATATACGCTAATCCTGTACCGTAATACCACTTGCATTCAATTTATTGCTTTTGAATGCGTTATTAATGCTAAAACTACACTAAAGAAATTATGAAACGGCTGACTTTTTGGATCATCTTAGCAGGAACCCCTGCCTTGTTATACGGGCAGGTCTATTTAAATAATGCTTCTTTTGAAGGCAACCCACAGGATGCAACCGTGCCGGCAGGCTGGTTTCCCTGCGAACTCGGCACCACCCCCGATATTATGCCCGGCCCCTGGGGCGTCTATCAGGAGGCGTCGGAGGGCGATACGTATGTCGGCCTGATCACTCGCGAAGACGGTACCTGGGAAAGTATCGGCCAACGGTTGGCCCAAACGCTCCAACCCAAGGAATGCTACACTTTCACGTTGGAACTAGCCCACGCCAATACCTACGCAGGGTATAATAAGCCGCTGGGCATTCGCATCTGGGGAGGCGCTACCAAATGCGCAAAAAGCCAGCTCCTCTACAAAACCGGCCTGATCAAGAATATTGAATGGGAAGAACATGAAGTGCAGTTCGTCCCCAAACAAAACATCCGCTATATCCTGATCGAAGCTTATTATAAGGATGGCAGCTTCTCTTACCAGGGCAATGTTCTGATCGACGATATTTCGCCGATTAAAAAATGTGTGAGGGCATCACTTGAATAAGTGGGAAGGCCGAAGCCGGAAGTGGGAAAGGCCTGTATTTGGACTGCGCACCGCCGCCTTCCGACTTCCGCATTCCCACTTCCCACTTCCCACTTCCCTTCCCTCACTGCTCCCGGGCCGCCCGTTGTTCCATATCCTGCATAACCTGCTCCGTTTTGTTCACCAGCTCTTTCCAGTCCTCCTCTATCTCGCGGCGCTGGGCGCTGTCCGTAACGACGCGCTGGCCTTCCTCCCCATAAGACTCTACGCCGGGGCTACCCAACTTGGTTTCCAATGAATTTTTCTTTTGCTGAAGGACGGTGATCTGATCGAGTAAATCCCGGTTGTCTTCCAGTTGCTCCGCTTTGCCTTTGAGGTTATCGATGAGGCCGCCGATCTTATCTACAGCATCATCGTATTTTCCATCATCGAATTTTTGTTTTTCAGATTTTAACAGGCCGACTGCTGACTTGGTCAAATCTTTTATATCGGAAAAGACCTCTTTGGATTGCGCCTTTTCCTCCGGCGTTCCGAAAAAGTAGTTGTACACCAGAATCCCTGCTACCAGGAAAATGGCCAGTTTAATGAGACTTCTCAGCATGTTGTTTTCTATTTTATTTCAAAATTACGAAAAAGTCGGATATGGGCCCCTCGGTTGTTCCAGCTTTTGGCAGGCCCATGAAATTTGTCAAAGAAGGAAAACTATTTAATTCTAACACATTTTGTCTATTTTCGCAGCTTCAAAACTGAACTTTTTTAGAAAAAAAGCGCTTGGAAAACGACAATAAATACAGCAATCATGGATTATAGCCCACGAGAGATTGAAAAGAAATGGAAAAAGTATTGGGAAGAAAATCACATCTATAAGGTCAGTAACCAAAGTGACAAACCCAAGTACTATGTATTGGATATGTTCCCTTATCCTTCCGGGGAGGGGCTGCACGTTGGGCATCCGCTGGGCTATATTGCATCCGACATCTTTGCCCGTTACAAACGCCTGAGCGGCTTCAACGTATTACATCCGATGGGTTATGATTCCTTTGGCCTGCCGGCAGAGCAATACGCCATACAGACGGGCATCCATCCGGCCATTTCTACCGAAAAAAACATACAACGTTACCGGGAGCAACTGGAAAATCTGGGTTTCTCCTTCGACTGGAGTCGTGAAGTACGCACCAGCGACCCCGGTTATTACAAATGGACCCAGTGGATATTCATGCAGTTGTATAAGCATTACTACGATGTGGAAGCCGACAAAGCGCTGCCCATCAGCCAGTTGGTGGAGCAATTCGAGAAAAAAGGCAACGCCAACGCCCCTGCCGTTTGCGATGAGGACACCCCCGCCATTACGGCCGAGGAGTGGAACGCCATGAGTGAATCAGCGCAGCAGCTGTTCCTGCTGAAATACCGGCTGACTTTTCCCGAGGAAAGTTATGTGAACTGGTGCCCGGCACTGGGCACGGTCTTATCCAATGATGAAGTGAAAGATGGCGTCAGTGAACGCGGTGGTTATCCTGTGGAGCGAAAGCTGATGAAGCAGTGGAGTATGCGCATCACCGCCTACGCCGACCGCCTGCTGTACGGACTGGATGATATTGACTGGCCGGAAAGCCTGAAAGAACAACAGCGCAACTGGATCGGCCGCTCGCAGGGCGCCAGCGTCCGTTTCGCATTAGAAGCTGATCCGAACACCCAAATTGAGGTGTTCACCACCCGCGTGGATACTATCTACGGTGTCACCTTCATGTGCCTGGCCCCTGAACACGAACTGGTCAGCCGCATCACCCGCCCCGAACAAAAAGAAGCGGTAGAGCAGTACATTAAATGGACGGCTTCCCGTTCTGAGATCGAACGCATGGCGGAGGTGAAACAGGTGACGGGCGAATTCACCGGTAGCTATTGCATCAACCCTTTCAACGGAGAGCAGGTGCCAATCTATATTGCCGACTACGTGCTGGCCGGTTATGGCACTGGAGCGGTCATGGCCGTTCCTTCGGGTGACCAACGCGACTGGAATTTCGCCAAGCACTTCGGCTTGCCCATCGTACCCATCCTGGATGCTCAGCAAAACATGGACGAGGCCGCTGATGACACCAAGGAGGGCCGCTATATCAACTCCGGCATCATTGACGGTATGGAATATGCAGAAGCCATACCCACTTTGACCAATTGGCTGGAAGAACGCAGCCTGGGCAAAGGCAAGATACAATACCGGATGCGCAATGCTGTCTTCAGCCGGCAGCGCTACTGGGGCGAACCTGTACCGGCATACTGGAAGGACGGGGTGCCCTACCTCATCGAAGAGTCAGAGCTGCCACTGGTGCTGCCTTCCGTCGATAAATACCTGCCCACCGAAACAGGAGAGCCGCCGCTGGCCCGGGCGGAAGGCTGGAAGTACAAAGACAAGTACGAATACGAATTGTCGACCATGCCGGGATGGGCAGGCTCCTCCTGGTACTGGTATCGCTATATGGACCCCCACAACACAGAGGCTTTCGCCAGCAAGGACGCCATTCAATACTGGCAAGCGGTAGACTTGTACATCGGAGGCTCCGAACACGCCGTCGGCCACCTGCTGTACAGCCGATTCTGGAACCACTTCCTGTACGACCTTGGGCTGGCGCCCGAACGGGAGTACGCCAAAAAACTGATCAACCAGGGCATGATAAAGGGGATGATCGAATTTATTTACCTGGAAAAATCGGACTCCGCGCAAAAGCGGTTCGTCTCCGCCGACCTGGTGAGCCAGTATCCCGAGGCAGATTGGGCCATGATCCCGGTCCATGTAGACTTTGTCACTGAATACGGTAAAGACCATTCTTATCTGAACCAGAAGGGCATCGGCCAATTCCGGGAATGGCGGCCGGATTTCCAGAATGCCGCCTTCCTCACGAATGAAAAGGGGCAACTGGTTACAAAAAGTGAGGTGGGCAAAATGTCCAAACGCTACTTCAATGTGGTCAACCCTGACGACGTTGTGGCCCGCTATGGAGCTGACTGTTTCCGGATGTACGAAATGTTTCTGGGGCCCCTCGAACAGGGTAAACCCTGGGATACCCAGGGTATCGATGGGGTAAGTAAGTTCCTGCGCCGGTTCTGGGGCCTGTTCTTCAACAAGCAAGGCGCTTTCGAAGTAAGTGAGGAGCAACCCTCCAAAGAGGAACTGAAAGTGCTGCACAGCGCCATCAAAAAGGTAAACGAAGACATCGAACGCTTCAACTTCAACAC
>JAGQXQ010000113.1:0-3955 GCA_020436535.1 Phaeodactylibacter sp. | reverse complement strand
TCAATCCGGAATACCTGAAAGAAGACTCCGTTACTTACCCCATTGCCATCAACGGGAAGACCCGGGCTACTGTAGATTTTCCGGCAGATTCCAGTAAGGAAGATCTTGAAAAGGCTGCCCGGGAACTGGAAGCGGTGCAAAAATACATCGATGGTAAAACCATTCGCAAGGTGATCGTGGTGCCCAACCGCATGATCAACATCGTGGTGGGATAGGTGAGTTTTGGCAGGCATTCCTCGCCGGATAAAGCCCTACAGGAGGAATGCCTGCCACTTCGGATAAAGGCCAACAATCAGTTCAATTATGGAATGGAAAATTCTCGCTCTGTTTTTTTGCATCCTGCTCAGTACGCCCCTCCCCGCTCAGCCCCAGCTACTGGCCGACAGCCTGCTGGCCCATGTGCAGACGCTCTCCTCGGATAAATACGAAGGCCGCCGCACTCAGGAGGCGGGCAACCTGCTGGCCGGCGAATACCTCCTCCAACGCTTTGAAAATTTCGGCCTGGAGCAATTCGACTCCACTTATTTACAATCATTTCACTTCTATAGCCGCTGGCAAAAGCAAGGCTACGAAGGCCGCAACGTCATCGGCTACCTCAAGGGAACGGAATATCCTGAAAAATACATCGTGTTGAGCGCCCACTACGACCATTTGGGCAAACGGGATGGTGATATCTACAACGGAGCGGACGACAATGCCTCCGGCGTCGGCGCCCTCCTGGAAATGGCGCGTTATCTCGGTCAGCATCCACCCCGCCACTCCATCATCTTTGCCGCCTTTGATGCGGAAGAACTGGGATTGCGGGGCGCTGATCATTTTTTGGATGAGCCGCCGGTTCCCCTGGACAATATCATCCTTAACGTGAATATGGACATGATCAGCCGCAATACCCGGCAGGAGCTGTATATCGTGGGCGCCGGTTACAATCCATTTCTCAGGGCCCCTCTGGAAAAGCTGGGCGAAGACTGTCCGCTCACGATTTCCTTCGGCCATGAATCTCCCGAACCAACTCGTTCGGATGACTGGACTATGGCTTCTGATCACGGTAAATTCCACCAAAAAAACATCCCCTTCCTGTATTTTGGTGTAGAAGACCACGAAGACTACCACCAGCCAACGGATGACTTTGAGCGCATCCTGCCGGCATTTTACATCCAGGCAGCGGAGTTCATCCTGAATAGCCTATTGCATCTGGATGAGCACTGGGAACAGCTGGTGAGAAGATGAGAAAGTTAAATGGTTAGGATGGCTCTCTGCTGGCTGCCTTTTAACCGTAGAACAGCCATATATCCACACAGCCAGCCTTACTTCTCAATCCTGGTTAACTCCATATACCCTTCGAGCCCCCCCTTTTTATCATAAGTCTCGGAGCGCACCAACCCAATCCCTTCTGCGTAGTATTCTACCGAAGAGAACGTCTTGCCGAGCATCATTTTCACCTCGGTCGTTTGGCTGAGTTTATAGCATTTGAAAGTGCCGGCGGGCGTAGTGATGGTTTCCTGTCCAACGACTTTCCGGCCGGTAATATTGACCGTCATATTGACGATATTGATGCCATTGGCGCCTGCCTTGATATTGGTGCTGGCGTCCGGCAATTGCTGGCCTGCCTTCAGGTCCTTTGGGATGGTGATGTCTTCGCCTTCAATGGCCACTTCCATATTGGAAAAAGACTGCTGCATGGCGGGATTCAGCATTGAACTGGCATCCATTTTGATCACGCCACCCTCACAGCGCACCACGTACTCGCCGGAAAACTGTTCCTTATCTTTCTTATCAAACACGATATTAGCGACTACTGCCTCCACTCCGTTTCCGCTAGGCAAGTTTTTGATCCTTTTAATGGTGCTTTGAGTTTTGCTTTCCAGCTTACCCTTCTTATCAAAGTAGGTGTACTCTAGTTGAACGCCCGCTTTGAAAGGGTAGAACAAGGAACAATCCGACTGAGCTTGCAGGGCGGCGGCGCCCAAAAAAAGAAGAAAGAAAAAAACGACGCTGTTTTTCATTATGAGGAGATATTAGGTTAGGTGGACAAAATATTCAACATGCCCTTACATCCGAAATTATTAACATTTTTTCGGAAATAAAATTACTGTTTCAGCCTAAAGAGTTTTAAAATACTCCTTTTCCACACATCAAAACCGTTAATTTTCTGTTAGGAAATTAAACTGATAACTAGCATGAAACAACTCTACTTCCTCTATTTGGCTTTGTTCCTGGTGGTTACCTCCCCCGGTATCGCTCAACAAAATATTACAGTAACCAATCCGGAGGTCGGACTGATCCTCAAGGGTAATTACGATCCAAATGATTACCTTCCATCTAATACCATCAACCAGCCTGATGATATTACCGATGGCATTTTGGCGGAGGTGTCACCGGATTCCTTGAAGCAGTACTTGCTCACCCTCGCCACATTTGAGAACCGCAATACAGGTTCCGACACCAGTAGCACTACATTTGGGATGGGCGCTGCCCGCCGTTGGGCCTACAGCAAAATGGAGTCCTTTAGTGAGCTCCAGGAAAACCGCCTGCGTGTCTCCTACCTCCAGTTTGACCAGGACATTTGTGGCATGGGGCAACACCGCAACGTTTTTGCGGTACTGCCTGGCATCGGCCCTCACAAAGAGGAAATGGTCTTTGTAGAAGCCCACATGGATAGCCGTTGCGAAGACGGCTGCGATACCCAATGTATGGCCCATGGCATGGAAGACAATGGCAGCGGCACCGCGCTGGTACTTGAGCTTGCCAGGGTAATGAGCCGCTTTGCTTTTGACCGCACCCTGGTTTTCCTCATTACCACCGGAGAAGAACAGGGGTTGTTCGGCGCCGAGGCCTTTGCCATTTATTGTGTCCAAAATCAGATACCCGTGAGAGCGGTCTACAATAACGACATCGTGGGGGGCATCATCTGCGGACAGACCGCCTCCCCTCCCGGGTGCCCGGGGTTAAACGAGATCGACAGCATCAATGTCCGCCTCTACTCTACCGGCCCGGGGCGCCATCTGGCCCGCTTCGCTCACCTGGAGTACCAGGAGGAATTACGAACCAAAATGCCGGTACCTACCGTGCTGAATATCATGAGCCGCGAAGACCGGGTGGGACGGGGAGGTGACCATATCCCCTTTCGGGAGCGGGGCTTCCCGGCTATGCGTTTCACCTCAGCCAACGAACATGGCGACGGCAACCCCGGCCAGGCCAACTACGAAGACCGCCAGCATAGCATGGAAGATGTACTAGGCGTAGATAGTGATGGAGACAGTGTTATAGACAGTTTCTTCGTCGATTTCAACTACCTCGCCCGAAATGCCATCATCAACGGCAATTCCATGGCCATGAGCGCTATGGGCCCTCCCACACCGGAAGACTTTATCGTCGATCGGGTTGACAACGGCTTCCGTTACGAGATTGTCGACCCCACCGAAAATGGCCTTTATCGCCTGGGGATCCGCCCCAATACTACCATCTATTTCGACACCCTGGTTTTCGTCACCAAAAAGATCGACACCATCTACTTCCTGGAGCCTGGCACCCTCTATTACCTTACGGCAGCCACTGTTGACAGCAACGACATAGAAAGCCAGTTCACAAATGAAGCCTTCAATTTCTTCACTACCGGTTTGGAGGAGCAAGCCTACCTGTCAGATGGGGGGATCACCCTTTTACAAAATCGCCCCAATCCTTTTGACGAAGCTACCACTATCTCTGTACTGGTGGAGCGGCCGGTGCGCTACCAAAAGGCTTTCATTCGCGTGGCAGATACACAAGGCAGAGAGCTGGCCCGGTATGACATCGAATTGAGGCCAGGATTGAGCGAAATTTTGTACGGCTATGAAAAGCATCAATACCAGCGAGGGACTTATTACTACAGCCTGGTCATTGATGGACAAGTGTATGACACAAAGGCGATGATATATGCTTATTAGGTAACTAATTCAGCAGTTAGCTTTTGGCGGTT
>JAGQXQ010000550.1 GCA_020436535.1 Phaeodactylibacter sp. | reverse complement strand
AGAAGATATGAAGAAACGATATGAGACGGCTCTTATATATGCTGCTTCCCTTATCGCAATTAAAAGAAATGCAGCCGGAATCAAGCGGACACAGGAGATCATCGATTGTATCTTGTCACAGGTTAAAAACAATTACAAAGTATGGCTGGGAGTCGCTCATCTGTATTTTCAGATGTGGGAAAGTAAAACTTCTTTAAAACCCGACCTCCCGGAAATGAATAAGAAGGTCTCGGAACGGCAAAGAAATAGCAAAGATTATGAACGCTATGTGCTCAATGGCGCCATGAAATATTCCAGAAAAGCATTTAGTTACTTGAAAAAGAAAAAGAAGGAGGAGGGCCTGCACCATAATTTCCGCTTACAGAATTTCCTCTACGCCCTGAATAACGTCATTTATTATTCTACTAAATGCGGCTCACCCGATGAGTTTTTTAAACTGGAAAACCTGGTAGAAGAACTGCACAGTTACGATAAAAATATCGAATGGCAGGGGCGCTTCAATGATACACTCGGATGGTACTATCTCAGGAGATATTACCAGATAGACCATGAAAAACTGCGTAAGGGCTATCTTGAAGAATCAGAAATCAATTATCGGTTATCGCTGACCCGCCTGGCTTCTCCCCGGGATCAAAGACTTTATGAACACCTGCACCGGGCAATCTTGAGAGCGATAGCAGACGAAGAAAAGGGTAAGTTTGAAAGATAAAGTGATTTTTTCAGTATTGCTCTATTCACAGTTTCCCAATGAAGCTACCCTGCCTTAAAAAAGAAACCGCACGCCAACGATACAACAATTGCATCCTGAGTTTGTCGAATTTACCCTGAGCTTGTCGAAGGGACAGCTATGTCCCCCCTCTCCTACGACCCCCTCGGCATCTGTATCGTAAACGTCGTCCCTTCCCCTTCTTCCGACCGCTTGACAAAAATCTTGCCCGAGTGGTATTCCTCCACAATCCTTTTGGCCAGGGAAAGCCCCAGGCCCCAGCCTCGCTTTTTGGTGGTGTAGCCCGGCTGGAAGACCGTTTTGAACTTGTTGGCGGGTATGCCTTTACCCGTATCGCTGATGTCGATATAGATGTAATCGGCGTCGTCATAGATCTCGGCGCTGATCTTGCCGCTGCTTTCCATGGCGTCGAGGGCGTTGCGCAGCAGATTTTCCACTACCCAATCAAAGAGGTGGGGGTTGATCCGGATTGGTTTGGGAGGCTGGTTGCCCGGCTCCGGAAACTCGAAGGCTATCTTTCGGGAAGCCCGTCGCTGCATATAGGCCCGGCATTTGTCCAGTTCTTCATAAACATCGATGGGCTCCAGTTTGGGGGCGGAGCCGATCTTTGAGAAGCGGTCGGCGATCAGTTCCAGCCGGCTGACATCGTTGCGCAGCTCGCCCAGAACCTCCTGCGTTTCTTCATCCTCCTCCCGAAGGATCTTCAGGTGCTCGATCCAGGCTACGATGGCGGAGATGGGGGTGCCCAGCTGGTGGGCCGTCTCTTTGGCCATGCCCACCCACACCCGGTTTTGCTCGGCGCGGCGGGCGGAGTTGAAGCCCATATACCCAAAGCCAACAAAAGCGGCAATGAGGATGAGCTGTACCAACGGGAAATAGCGCAACTGGGTGAGCAGCGTCGATTCTTTATAATAGATGGAATAGGCAAAGCCCTTGATCGGCTCGAATCCTTCTTCCTTCATCTGTTGGACCTCTTTCTGCAGCGCCAGGGTGCTGGTATCTCCCCGGATATTGATGTAATCATCGATCCCGCCCCGGTCGTTGACGACCATGACCGGAATGGTGGTGTTGGACTGCAGGATCTGAAAGTGCAGCGTAAAATCACAAAATTGGGCATCTTCATCATCCGTATCGCTGAGATCTTCCATAGCTCGCAGGTAGAGGGCCACTTTTTTGCGCTCCTCATCCGCCAGCTTACCGGTCAGGTAGTTGGTGTAAAACATCGATATCGCTACGATAATGCCCCCGGCGATAGCCAGATATAGTTTCAGGCGGGATTTCCTGGTGTAAATGTCCATATACGACTTTTATGGGCAGGGATAACCTGCTGCTTCATTCCTTAACGTTCAAAGGTAAAGATTTATGGTGAACTTAACAGTTGGAGAAATGGAGGGAAACTTCAGGAGGTGCAGGTTTTCCAGTTCGCGATTCGGAGCCAACCGGAAACTAACACCCAAGAGGGCTATTCAGCAAGATTTCACACCTCCCGCCGCCTGGCCTTCTTTATCTTTACCCGGAAAGTTATTTTGTCATAACTCAGAGGCGCCGGGCCCCAATTGGAAAAGGCACAGGAGCGGGCCCGGCGCACTTTTTTCAGGCTTCTTTCAAATGCTCCCTGACTTTTCAAAGATTTGCATGATCTTTGGGGAAATCAATCATCCATCATGAGAAACATTTTTGTCCTGTTCCTGCTCCTTCCTGCTTTCCTGCTGGCTCAAACTGATAAAGAAGTGGCCGCCGTGAAAGCCCCCATCCAGCTGTTGTTTGACGGCATGCGCGCTGGTGACAGCAGCAGGGTCCGCCAGGCCTTTCTCCCCGGCGCTCACCTGCAGACCGCCTATGTCGGGCGGGACGGGCAGCCCCAACTGGGTGATGAAGAGGCGGAGAATTTTATTAAAGCCATCGGAACACCGCACGAGAAAATCTTCAACGAACAGATCTGGAGTTACGATATCCGCATCGACGGCCTGCTGGCTACCGCCTGGACGGAGTACACCTTCTTCCTGGGGGATCAACTCAGCCATTGTGGCGTCAACGCTTTTCAGCTCTTCAAGAGTGCCGAAGGCTGGAAGATCAGCCACATCACCGATACCCGCCGCCGGGAGGGCTGCCCCGCAGAAGCTGTCGATCAGGCCGCCGCGATCAATGGCCTGCTGGACGCCTGGCACCAGGCGGCCGCCACCGCTGACGAAGACACCTTCTTCGGGAGCATGACAGAAGATGGTATTTATCTCGGCACCGACGCTTCCGAGCGCTGGCTACGTGACGAGCTGCGCACCTGGGCAAAGGCCGCTTTCGAGCGAGACACCGCCTGGGCTTTCACGCCTCACGGCCGCCAGCTTTACTTCTCCCAAAACGGACAAACGGCCTGGTTCGAAGAAAAACTGGATACCTGGATGGGCCCCTGCCGGGGCTCCGGTGTGCTCACTCAAACGCCTGAAGGCTGGAAGATCCGCCAATACAACCTGGCGGTGCTGGTACCCAATGAGAAGATACAGGGTTTTATAGAGTTGGTGAAGGGGTAGGGGAGTTTGTGTATACCTACATTCGTAGATGGGCAGGATAAAAGTTGACGAACGCACGAATGCACAAAAAAACGCAGGAATTTCTTCTCCAGTTGGCATTGACCGGTAAAACTTATTAAATTGCCGACAGGAGAAAAATGGGGTTATGAAAAAGTATCTCAATTACCTGCTCACCGATATTGCCGCCGCGGCGGCTAATGTTCCTGTTTTCACTTTCGAGGACTCTGATGAAGGCCCATCTTTTATTCCTCTGGATGAGGAAGAGAAAATGGCTCGGCGCGAAATTCTCGGAGAGTGGATTGGCCTCCGGCAAGAGCTCTTTCCCCCCTCCAACCGGCTGAATGATGAACAAATGGCCCATTTACTCGACGCTATGAGCCAGTGCCTGGATGTCTATAACTTCATTCCTCACTTTCCCGCCGGCCTTCCCGTTGGCAAACGATATGATGTACTGGTTGCTCAGCTGGGCAAGGAAGTGCCGATCCTTATGCACAATGCCTGGCAGATCGACTTTTGTGAGTACGAGCCCCGGAGTTGCCCCTTTGGTGATGCCTTTTGCCAATGCAAAGTTTACGAACAATGGCTGACCCATCTGGATGAGGATGGAAACCTGGATGAGGAAACTATGGAAAACAGAGTCGACAGGCCCCGCTTGCCCGATTTCCTTTTTGATAGCGACGAGGAGGATTTCGACGACGAAGAGGACTTCTTTTTTGAGGAAGATGATGAGTACTATGACGACGAGGACGAGGACGAATATGATTACGATGAGGATGACGAGGACAATGACGGCCTTTTCCTATCTGATTTTCCAGACCTGGAACCCGGCCCGGATGATGGGGGACGCTGGAATTAACTACCTGGATAATTATCGTTTTATCCATTTTGCTTCGTAAGCAGAGCGTGAGGTTCTTTACCCCTTGGGAGCCTATAAGAGGCCCTCTAACGGCAAGCTAAACCTTTCTAAACCCCAAATAAGGCCCCAAATAAGCCTCTACCCCCGCTAGGCATCAATAGACAATCTAAACTAAGTACTCTGTAAATTAA
>JAGQXQ010000549.1 GCA_020436535.1 Phaeodactylibacter sp. | reverse complement strand
CCTGGAGGTCGAGCAGTCCGGTTATAATCAATTCAAACAGGAGATCGAAGCTCAGATAGCTATTCTCAAAGAAGCATTTTTATCTCAAAAAGAACAGCTAAACATTGCCGACAATATAGAGGATGTCTATCCCATGAGCGACATTCAGAAAGGCATGGTATTTGGCAACCTGTTGTACGAAAACCAGGGCGTCTATCATGACCAGGCGGTGTACGCCCTGGGGCATATCGGTTTTGAAAAGGCCCGCTTTGAAAAGGCCCTGCAGTTGATGGTAGACAAACACCCCAACCTGCGCACCGTTTTTCGCCTCGATCAGGATGGAGAGGATCTGCAGGTAGTTTTTAAAACCATCCCACTGCCATTAAGCTACCATAAAACTCAAACCTTCCATAAGGATGAACTGGAGCTGGAACTGGGCGATTTTCTGAAAAGCGAACGGCGAAAAGGTTTCGGCCTGGCAAACGGCCCGCTATGGCGCATGAAAATCTTCCAGGCAGAGGCCAGCAAGCCCATCCTGGTTTTTCAATTCCACCACAGTATTTTCGATGGGTGGAGCCTCGCCTCCTTTAACACGGAATTGCTGCAGGTGTATCATCGGCTTCAATCCAACCCGGCGTATCAGCCGGAAAAACTAAACCTTACTTACAAGGATTTTGTCGTCCGGGAATTGATTATCAAAAAAGACGAGTCCATTCGGGATTTCTGGCGAAAAGAGCTGGAAGGGTACGAGCGTATGGACCTGTTCACGGAGAAAAACACAGATGACGAATTTGAAATCGACCTGGGCAAGGCCTACCTGGAACAATTGGAAGCCCTGGCGAGCCAATATCAGGTATCCGTTAAAATGCTGGCGCTGTCTGCATATCTTGTATTGCTCGACAACCTGAACCCGCAATCCGAGCCGGTAATCGGCACCATTTCCACCAACCGGTTGCCGGAAGCAGGCGGCGACCAACTGCTCGGTTGTTTCCTGAATTCCGTCCCCTTGAGAATACCGCTAGATCAGCAGTCATCTCTCGCTGATTTTATCCGGCAGGTGGATAAAAAGATGGTATCCCTACGCGGCAAAGACCAACTGACAGCCCTGGAGATCGCCCGGCTGCTGGGCGAAAACTCCGTAGAGGGCAACCCGATATTCGACGTCATTTTCAACTACATCGATTTCCACATCTACGAAGGGCTCGACGACATTGGCCTGAGCGTGGAAAAGATGATGCAACCCGGGCTGTCGGGCATTCCCACCTTCTTCGAACGGACCAACACCTGGTTCGACCTGATGGTCAACACGACCGGCCATAACCTGGCCCTGAAAGTACAGCTCTCCCGCAAACTGAAGGCAAGGTACTCGGCTAAAGAAACGCTGTACAAATACCTGCGGATACTGGACGCCATAATCGAGGCACCGGACGGCAAGGTTGTTGATATCTCCTTCCTCGGCGATAGAGAACACCATCAACTACTGCATACCTTTAACGATACGGCGGCAGCATATCCCGAGGACCAGACGGTCGTCGATCTCTTCGAGGAACAAGCGGCCAAGACGCCCGACAAGCCAGCCATTGTATTTGATAACACAACCCTCAGCTACCAGGAACTGGAACAGCGCAGCCGTCAGTTGGCCCTCTATCTACAGACGCAAGGCGTAAAAGCCGATACCCTGGTTGGCATCAGCATGGAGCACTCAGTGGAGATGATCGTAGCCATCCTGGGCATCCTGCGGGCCGGCGGGGCCTATGTGCCGCTCGACCCGGGCTACCCGAAAGAGCGGTTGGTGCACATGATCCAGGAAGGGCTGGCGGTGGGCAATGCCGGCCATTCGGCTAATATCATCCTCACCCAAAGCCATCTGAAGCCGGCATTGGCCGAGCATACCGCCGGAGTGGAGGTTGCCATAGTAGAGCTGGCGGAGCAATGGGGGGATAACCCGGCGATTGCAAGCCTGCAAGGAGATTTGCTCCACCGGCCATCGCCCCAGGATTTGATCTACGTCATCTTCACCTCGGGCTCTACCGGCAAGCCCAAAGGTACCCTCGTCAAGCATCAGGGCTTTTTCAACCTGATGCACTGGTATCTGAACGACTTTGAATTCCATGCTGACAGTAAGTTTCTACTGGTCAGTTCCATCAACTTCGACCTGACCCAAAAGAACTTCTACGCGCCCTTGCTACTGGGGGGCAGCCTGCACCTGAGCAGCGCGGAGAACTACGACCTGGCGGCCATCAATCAGGTGATTCAGGAGCAGCAGATCACCAATATCAACTGTACGCCGACCATCTTCTACGGTTTTGTGGACCAGGCGGCAGCGGACGGTTTTGAATCGCTCCGATCCCTGGAATACGTCTTCCTTGGCGGCGAGCCGATCAACCTGGGCAAGCTGAACAAGTGGTTCAACAATCCCCATAACAAGGCCCAACTGGTGAATTCTTACGGGCCCACCGAATGCTCGGATGTGGTGTCCGCCTATACCATTGAACACAGCTCCCTGACGACGATCCCGATCGGCAAGCCCATCTGCAATACCCAGCTTTACATCCTTGATAAACACGAGCGCCTCGTACCAGTAGGCGTGCAGGGCGAGCTGTGCATCAGCGGCAAAGGCGTAGGCCGGGGTTATCTGAACAATCCGGAGTTAACCCATCAAAAATTTGTACTCCATCCCTTTAAGCCGGGTGAACTGCTCTACAAAACCGGAGATCTGGCACGCTGGCTGCCCGACGGCAACATCGAGTTCCTCGGCCGGGCCGACCACCAGCTGAAAATCCGGGGATACCGGATTGAAGCGGGGGAAATCGAGGACGTTTTGCTACAGCATCCCGCTGTCCATTCCGCCATAGTGGTAGGCAAGGAAATAACGGGCAACAAAGAGCTTGTGGCCTACCTGGTGGCGGGCGAAGGAAAGTTGCCCAGCCTGGAAGCCCTGCGCAACCATTTATCGCAGCAACTTCCCAATTATATGATCCCCGCCTGCTTTGTAGAGATGAAAGCCCTGCCGCTTACCCCGAGTGGCAAGGTCAACAAGCTGGCGCTTCCCGAACCGGAAGCAAGCAGCCTGGCAAGCGGCGGCCCCTACGTCGCCCCCCGCACCCGAACGGAAGCCGCCCTGGCCCGAATATGGGAGGAGGTGTTACAAAGAAGTTCTATCGGCATCTACGACGATTTTTTTGCCCTGGGCGGCCACAGCCTGAAGGTTATTCGGCTGGTGTCGCTGATCCAGGAGCGATTGTTAGTTTCCGTCAAATTGAGCGAGGTGTTTGCCCAGCCTACTGTTGCCGCATTGGCGGCGCAAATCTCGGGCAAAGCACGCATTGAGGTGGTCGCCATAGAGCCGGCCGAGCCGCAGGAAAACTACGCTCTGTCCAATGCCCAACGCCGGTTGTGGGTGCTCGGCCAGATGGACGAGGATCAGGTGGCCTACAATATGCCGATGGTGATACAGCTGAAAGGAAAACTCCATGTGGAAGCTCTTCAGGCTGCTTTCAACCATCTGATAGCCCGTCATGAGAGCCTGCGTACCAACATCATTACAGTCAATGGGGTGCCACGGCAGGTTATCCACCCGGTAAGAAAAGTGGAAATACACCTCCCTACCTGGCAAGAAAAAGGCGAAAAGGCCCTGTCTGAGTATATCCTCAGCTTTGCCCGGCAGCCTTTCAACCTGGCGGACGGCGCTTTGCTGCGCCTGGAACTGCTCCAAATGCAGGAAGGCGCGCATCCCGAGGAGTCGGGACAGGCTCTCCTGCTCCTGAACATGCACCACATCATTTCCGACGGCTGGTCGATGGAGATTCTGCTCCGGGAATTGAGCCATTTGTACGACGCATATATCGAAGAGGAAGCCCATGCCCTGCCGGCGCTGCGCATTCAGTATAAAGACTATGCCGCCTGGCAGAATGCATTGCTGGAGCAGAGCGAACTGATGGAAGACCTACGGAATTACTGGTTTCAAAAGTTGGCGCCCATAGAAGAAGGATTCCCCATTCTTGAATTGCCGGCCGATTACCCTCGCCCGGCCGTACAGTCTTACCAGGGCGCCATTTTATCTACAACCCTCAGCCCGCAGCTACTGGATGATTTGGAAGCGCTGAGCCGGTCGTCGGGCACTACCCTGTATATAACCCTGACGGCAATTGTAAAAGCGTTGCTGTACCGCTATTCCGGCCAGCGGGATATAATCATTGGCTCTTTATCCGCCGGCAGAAACCATGCGGATTTAGAGCACCAGATCGGCTTCTACGTGAATACGCTGGCCCTGCGGGACTACATCGCCGAGGGAACGAACTTCATCGAATTCCTCGCTCAGGTCAAACAAACCAGCGTAGAAGCGATAGGCCATGAGCTTTATCCCTTTGACCGCCTGGTGGAGGAACTCGACTTGATCCGGGATACCAGCCGCGCCCCTTTGTTCGACGTGCTGATCGCCATCCAAAATGAGGAATCGCCCGTTTTGAAGTTTGGGGGCTCAAGAGCCGCCCTCGAATCGGTCGACTGGCAGGTGAGCAAGTTCGACCTGAGCTTTGGTTTTACTCCAACCAGTAAAGGGTTGGTCGTAGACATAGAATACAGCACGGACCTTTACAAGCCCGAACGCATCCACCGCATGTTCGAACATCTGGAATGCCTGATCCAAAGCTTGCTGGCCAATTCCAATCAGCCAGTTGAAAAGCTAAGCATTCTTCCGAAAGCCGAACAGAGCCGCCTGCTGCAGGAGTTCAGCTTCATTGCTGCCGATTATAACCTGGACAAAACGATTCACCAGCTCTTTGAAGAACAGGTAGAAAAGACGCCGGACAATGTAGCAGTGGTTTTTGAGGATAAGGAACTATCCTACCGGGTACTCAACGAACGCGCCAACGCCCTGGCACACTACCTGCGCGACAATTACGACATCAAGGGCGACGAAATCGTCGCCCTACAAGTGGACCGCAGCGACTGGATGATGGTAGCTCTACTCGGAACCATGAAATCCGGCGCGGCTTACCTGCCCATTGCCCCGGACTGCCCGGAGAACCGGACGGAATACATGCTGCGGGACAGTGGCGCGCGCCTGCTCCTGACGGACCGTTC
>JAGQXQ010000112.1 GCA_020436535.1 Phaeodactylibacter sp. | reverse complement strand
ATATTGAGCTACGAGCCTTGTCTGGAGGAAAATATAGCGTTAAACATCTGGTCCAGGACCTGGCGGGAAAGTACGGCCCCTACAAGTCCTTTAAGGACGATGAACTATTTAATGTTATTACTGAAATGACTTATCCTGAGATCGGAGCATTCCTTGATGCTTATGTCGGTGGCGCCGAGCCGTTACCGATCAATGAGATCTTCAACAAGGTGGGCATGGAGTATGATTGGGGAGACAATAAGGTGTATCCCAAGCCCGAGCCTTCGGAAGAGGAACTGGCGTTGAGGGAGGCGTGGTTGTATGGGGAGTAGTTTATCCTCTCCTCAATTCGTCTTCCGGTAATTCACCACCGCCAGCACATTCACCGCCAGGGCCGCCGTCAGCATTACTATAAAGTGGAGTCGGATATCCATGAAGTTACTGCCTTTCAGCAACACCATGCGCATCACCTCCACGAAGTAGGCGACCGGATTGAAGTGCGTGATGGCCTGCGCCCATTCTGGCATGCTTTCGATGGGCGTAAACAGGCCGCTCATCAGAATGAAAATGATGAGCAGGAACCAGGAGATGAACATGGCTTGCTGCTGCGTTTCCGTAAAGGTGGAAACCAGCAGCCCCAATCCGAGGACGACCAGCAGGTAGATAGCGGCGAAGCTATAGATCAACCAGAGGCTGCCCACAAAGGGTATATCGAACACCAGCCAGCCGACGACGAGGCCGATCGATAATTCCACCAGAGCGATGATCCAGAAAGGCAGCAATTTGCCAATGATGAACTGGTACTTCCGGATAGGCGTTACGTTGATCTGCTCGATGGTGCCGATCTCCTTTTCCTTGACAATATTCATCCCGGAAAGGAACATCCCGATCAAGGTAACCAGCAGCACCAGAATGCCAGGTACCATAAAGGTCTTGTAGTTCATTTCGGGGTTGAACCAGTTGGAATAGGTGATGCTCAGGCCGGCCGGCGCGGCGCCGGCCCTCGTCTTGGCCCATTCGGTGCGGATCTGGCCGTTGAAGTCCTGAATGATAGCGTTGGCGTAGGCATTGGCCAGGCCCGCCTGTACGCCGTTGATGGCATTGACAGAAAGCTGCAGGCTGGCCTTGTTGTCCCGGATCAGGCCCCGGTGAAAGTGAGGCGGGATCTCCAGGAAGAGGTCGGCGTCGCCACTTTGTATCTTGTCAAAAGCTAACCGGCTGGAAAAAGAATACCCCACGATATTGAAGTTCCGGGAGGCCTGAAACTTGCTGATCAGCTGCTGGGACGCCAGACTCTTATCCTGGTCGACGATATGCAGGTTGATATTCTTAACCTCAAAATCAGCCGCATGCGCCAGGATCACCAGTTGGATGATCGGCATCAGAAAGATCAGCGGCAACATTACCTTGTGCCGGAAGATCTGTAAGAACTCTTTGCGGACGATAAAAAGGATCGTTCTCATTAGACTGTATTTTAGAAATTTCCCAAAAGGAACCCCTCTCACCCTCCCCCTACTCCAGGCGGATTTTAAAGTTGCGTACACTGGCGCCAATAAAGAACAAAGCCATACCCCCCAGTATCAGGCTTTCCTTCCAGACAAATTCCATTCCCGTCCCTTTCAGCATGACGTTTTTCAGGATGATAATAAACCACTTGGCGGGAATGATGTTGCTGATCACCTGCAAGGCCAGGGGCATCGATTCGATCGGGAAGATAAAGCCCGATAGCAGAATGGTCGGCAGCATGAGCATCATCAAAGAAATCAGCATGGCTACCTGCTGGCTTTCGGTGCGGGTGGAGATCAGAATGCCCAGGGCCAAAGACGTAATAACAAACAACAGACACTCCAGTGCAAGTAAGAGCAGGCTTCCTTTTATCGGCATACCGAAGACGAAGGTGCCCAGCATCAGAATCACTACCGTATTGGCCAGCGCTAACAGGATGTAAGGGATCACTTTTCCGATAATGATCATGGCAGGCCTTAGGGGAGAAGCCAGCAGCACTTCCATGGTGCCTATTTCCTTCTCCCGGGTGATGGCAATGGAGGTCATCATAGCAGAAACCAGCATCAAAATAACGGTCATTACTCCCGGGACAAACATGAAAACGCTCTTCAGGCGGGGGTTGTACAGCATCTTTACCTCGGTGGTGATCTGCATGGGCGCCGCCTGCCCCCTGGCCTGTTCCTGTATATATTGCCCGATGATGGCCGATGCGTAATTGATCAGAGTGGTGGCCGTATTGGGGTCGGTGGCGTCAGCGATGAGCTGTATCTGAGTAGGTAGGTTGCGGCGCAGGTTTTCCTGCAGTTCGGGGGGGAAGACGATGGCCATCTTGGTTTTTCCTTCCCGGAAGTGCTGCTCTATCTCGGCGACCTCCCACAGATTCTCGTCGATCAGAAAATAACCGGAAGCGACAAGGCGCTGGGTGAGCTCCTGGCTCATCTCTCCTTTGGATTGATCCAGGACGGCGATGCGGGCGTTGTCGATCTCATTAGTGATGGCGAAGCCAAAGAGCAACACCAGCACTATCGGCATCCCCAGAAGGATAAGCAGGGTACGCCGGTCCCGAAAAATGTGATAAAGTTCCTTTCGTATAAAGATGCCAAACTGTTTCATGATTCTTTCTGATTGGGCCGGGTGAGCTGAAGAAAAACATCATTCATCGAGCTGGCGCCAAACTGTTCTTTGAGCGCGCGGGGCGTATCGAGGGCGGCGATGCGGCCGTCGACCATAATGGAAACCCGGCCGCAGTATTCGGATTCGTCCATATAGTGGGTGGTTACAAAAATGGTCATTCCCTCTGAGGCCGCCTTGTAGATCATCTCCCAGAATTGCCGCCGGGTAATGGGATCCACCCCGCCGGTGGGCTCATCCAGGAAAACGATCTCGGGGCGGTGCATAATGGCGATGGAAAAGGAAAGTTTCTGTTTCCAGCCCAGAGGGATGGCCTTTACCAGGGTGTTAGCATATTCCTGCATGCCCAGCCCGCCGATCAGTTCTTTTATCTGATGGCGGATCTCGCGGCCGGGCAGGCCGTAGATGCCGCCGTAGAACTGTATGTTTTCCCGGACGGTCAGGTCTTCATAGAGCGAGAATTTCTGACTCATGTAGCCGATGTGTTTTTTGATCTTCTCCGTCTCCCGGTATACGTCGAAGCCGGCCACCGAGGCCTGTCCGGAAGTAGGCCGAGACAGGCCGTTGAGCATGCGCATAGCGGTGGTTTTGCCGGCCCCGTTGGCGCCGAGAAAGCCGAATATCTCGCCCTTCTGAACCTCAAAGGTGATCTGGTTGACGGCCGTGAAGTCGCCAAATTTTTTCGTCAGTTTTTCGGCAGTGATGGCAGGTACCATTTGTTGTTATTCTTGGGTCATCAATTCCATAAAAGCATCTTCAATCGTGGCTTGTGCGGGTTTAATTTCAATACCGGTATGCTCCTTTCCGGCGAGGTAGGCGTGTATCGCCTCTGGCCAGATGGAGTTGCGGAGCGCCAGGTGTACATATTCGCCAAAAGGGAAAGCACTATGGGCCGATTCGAATTCCCTCAGGTCCTGGATCAGCCGGTACATATCGTTGGTTCTTACGGCCAGGAGGGGCTTGTCGAAAGCGCTGACAATACCGCCTGGCTCATCGATACTCAATATGTTCCCTTTTTGAATGAGGGCCACGCGGTCGCAGAGGCTGGCTTCGTCCATATAAGGAGTAGAAACCAGGATGGTAATATCTTTCTCTTTGAGTCGTTTCAGCATTTCCCAGAATTCCTGCCTGGAGACGGGGTCTACGCCTGTGGTCGGTTCATCCAGCAACAATACTACCGGTTTGTGTATGAGTGCACAGCATAGGGCCAACTTTTGTTTCATACCCCCAGAAAGCTTGCCTGCTTTTCGCTTGCGGAAGGGCTCCAACTGCACATAGATGTCGTGGATCAACTCATAATTCTCCTTAATGGTAGTGCCAAAGATGGTGGCAAAGAAGTGCAGGTTTTCCTCTACCGACAAATCCTGATATAAAGAAAACCGCCCTGGCATATAACCGATATGACTGCGTATTTTGCGGTAGTCCCGCCGCACTTCCCACCCATTGACCCGGGCCTGTCCCTCATCTGCCAGCAAGAGGGTCGCCAGAATGCGGATCAGCGTCGTTTTGCCGGCGCCGTCCGGTCCGATGAGGCCGAAAAGCTCTCCCCGGCCTACCTCGAACGATACCTGACTCAGCGCCTGGGCGTTCTTGCCATAGCGCTTGCTGAGGGACTCGACTTGGATGGCTTGTGTTGTGGGCATGGTTGTATCGTTCAAAGTTAAATTGTTGGATTGTTCGATGGTCCGGGGCCTATTTCGCCGCAGTCTCCTCCTCTTTCTTTTCCAGCACCACTTCTCCCGGCATGCCGATCTTCAGGGAACCATCGTTTTTAACCCTCACTTTGAAGGCGTATACGAGGTTGACCCGCTCTTCCTTGGTCTGAATGGTTTTGGGGGTGAATTCCGCTTTGTCGGAGATCCAGCTGACGGTTCCGGTGAGGCTTCTGTTGTTCTCTTTATCCTCATCGATCAGGACTTCCACCTGTTTTCCAATCTGGATTTGCGGCAGTTGCTCGCCGCTGATGTAGGCGCGCAGTTCCAGTTCATCCATTCTGGCGATGGTATAGAGTGGTTTACCCATAGCCGTCATCTCGTGAGGTTCCGCCAGCTTAAGCAGAACGGTTCCAGCGATGGGGTTACTAATATAGCAGCGCCGGACCTGGTCATCCACCACGTCTATCTGGGCCTGCAGCGGGGCGATCTCGGCGAGGATGCCCTGGTTGAGGTTTTTATTTTGGGAAAGCGTAGCGGCGATCTGTTTGTCCACCACTTCGATCTGCCCCTGGATGTCGTCCAGTTGTTTGGAGGTGGCGGCGTTGTCGGCGACCAGGGCCTGGAGGCGTTTTTCCTCTCGTTTCAGGTTCTGCTTTTGTTCCAGCAGCACATTGATCTGAGGCTGCACTTCCTGGGTCTTTCCGGTGACAGCCTGTATGCTGGCCCGGAGTTGTTGCCGTTTGAGGTGCAGCTGGGTGGTGTCGATCAGGCCGATCTGCTGGCCGGCCGGCAGTTCCTGCCCTTCCTCCACATCGAAGTGCAACAGTTGGCCGTTGCCCTCGGCGGAGACGATCACTTCCTGTGCTTCAAAGTTGCCGTAGGCATCAGAAGTGTTGCCGTTCTCCTGGCAAGCAGTGAGGGCAAGGGCTAGCAAAATAATAAGTGGCACAGAATAGAGGAAGTTATTTTGTGCGCTAATAAGGCGCCAAACGCAGGCATAGCCTAAGCTACGGCGAGGCTTGGCAACAGTCCACCCCGTACCCGAAGGGCCGGGGCCATAAGCGTGCAAAAGAACGAGTCTAAATGGATTGCTTATTGTTTTGCAGGCTCTAAGAGCGGCAAGGAGCAAAAATAAAAGGAATGCTTTCATGGTAAAAAATATTTTAGAGCTGTCCTTTAAGGGTGAGGTATTCTACTTTAATCTGTTGTTGTTGCAATTCGTGGAGCTGCCGGTTGAGCCGGGCCAGGGCCAGGGCATTGGCCTGTGTGATGTAATCAGTAGAGGTGGCCACGCCCTGTTCCAATTGTGAAGATATCTGCTCCAGGATTTTCTGCTGCAGTTGGGCGATTTCCTCGTCGCGTTCCATTAGTTTTTCCAGCGTGGCGATATCTTCCATGTATTTGCCATCCATTCGTTCGATGGTGGCCTCAAAGGCGGCCCGTTGCTGGCTCACCTGCTGGCTCTTCAGCGTCAGCAACTGCCGGTCTCTACCGGATTGGCCCCAGTCGAGGATCTTCCAGGAGAACCTTACTCCACCCATGGCGAAGGGGCTGAGGCTCTCATCGAAGAAATTGAGAGGGTTGGGGGCGCCGACACCTGCCTGCAGGAAGGCGCCCACTTTGGGCCGCCGGGTGGCTGTGATCATATCTTCACGGGCCAGGATGCTTTCTTTCTGATAATTGAATAGCTGCAATTCCGGCCGTTGAACCTCTGTGCCTGCCGCTATTCCCTGCATTGAGGGCAGGCTGAAGCCGACGTCATCAGAGAGCGGTTCGCCGATCAGTTGGCTCAGGCTGGCGACCAATCCGCGGATGGCGCCTTGGGCCTGTTCTATTTCCGTTTGCAGGCGCAGGATCTCTACCTGCAGCTTGTCGATGTCCGCTGGCAGAACGACCCCATGACGCAGGCCGGCTTCCAGAGTCTCCACCTTTTTCTCTAACGTAGCCTGGCTATTGCGCAGGATATCCATCCTTTCCCGCTGCATCAGAATGCCGAAAACGAATTGATTTACCTGAGGCTTCAGCTTGTCCAGCTCAACTTGCACCTGCTGCCGGTCTGCCGACAGCTGAGCCTTTTCTATTTTCTGGCGAGCCTCGTTGAGGCCTCCGTCGAAAATAGTGTAGTTGAGGTCGGCAGTGGTTTGGATGCGGTACAAAGGAAGGTTCAATGCGGATTCTCCCGGCGGTAGTGGTAGTTGGAATGGGAATGATACTACTTCCGACTGCAGGCTGGCCTGCGCATTCCAGGTGATCTCCGGAAGGCGTTCTTTTTGGATACGCTCCAGCTGAAGGGCATTGGTTTGTTCCAGCAAACCTGTTTGTGCGTAAAGCGGATAGGAGGTTCGTGCTTTTTCGTAACAATCGGCGAGTGAAATTTTAGCCGTTTGGGTAAACCCGGTAGGCGGGATGACCAGGATAGCTAAAATAATGAGTAAGTTTTTCATGTGTTCACAAAATTTATCCAAACGGGTAAATATCAGACCCGGATGGCGCTGTGGATAAAGTCGATGATCTCCTGCTTTCGGCTCTCCATGAGTTTTAGGTACGTCTCGTCGTCTACTTGTGCGATGGCCTGGAACAAGGGGCGTGCAATAAAGGGGAAAGCGCACATAGACAGCATATTTAGCACCAGGTGGAAGGGGTTGACCGCCCTTATTCTGCCGGCCTGTATTTCCATTTGTACCTGCCCAATTAATGGAAGGGGATTAGGCTTGTTCTTGCGGTTCATCAGGTCTTGTACAAAGGCGTCCCCCTTTTGATTGAGTTCGTTGATTACAAAAGAGGGCAAGGCAGGATTGGCGATCAGTATGTCCATATATTGACTGACAAAGGCCTCTATCTTCTCAAAGAGCGGCATGTCCGCTGCAAATACTTCGTTGACACGCAGGGCAAACTGGCTGAACGCTTCATCAAAAACGGCGCGGAAGAGCTTGTTTTTGTTGCGGAAGTAGTAGTGCAGCAAGCCTTTGTTGATCCCGGCTACATCGGCAATTTCCTGCATGCGGGTAGCCGCGAAGCCCTTTTGGGTAAAGACCTCCTTTGCGGCATTCAATATTTTTTCTTCAGTTGATACTTCCATTTGCGTTTTACCCAAATGGGTAATTTTAGACAAATGTAAAAGATTTTCAGGTTTGGCGCAAGGGCCTAACGGAAAAAATAGAACTTTTTTATAGAAGGCAGCTATTAAAACGGAGGCTGTTATGAGAATTATCCTGGGTAGGAATTTTCACTTTCGAATACGTAGCGAGGGTTCTGGCAGGAAGAAAAGTTGATTAATGAGTGTCGCAAAGATTTGATAATCAGAAACTTGGACTTGTTTACCTGTTTGGAATTCAAAATAGGTGCGGACAGGAAGGCGTATGCTGTCCCGGGAAGTACAGAGAAAAAGCCGTAACTTTAAAAAGCTGGCCTTGATGCGGCTAGTGGCCAGGCGAACTTTAAGTCGGCTGGCCACTAGCCTGCTTCCAAAACTATATAAATTCTTTTCCCGGCGCGGGGGAAGCCACAATAAATGCTTCTTGCCAATTCTCTTAAAAACTGAACCCAACCGAAGCCTGCAGCGTAAGGTTACGGTCTTTATCTTCCCGGAAGATAAAGTTATTGCTGTCGTCCAGTTCTTTTCGGGATACATCGCGCTCCGTCCGGGTGAGGTCCGACAAGCCGTAGTTCACCCGCAGGCCGACGTACAGCCCCTGGTTGAGGTAGAAAGCCAAGCCGCCGATGAGGCCCAGGTCAATAGGGCGGAAGAGTTTCTCATTGCTCTCGAGGTCCTGGTAGTTAACGCCCAGTGTTTTGGGAATTACCACGGTTTTGCCGTCAAGGTCCCGGAGTTCCACATCGTTGGCATCGGTACGGCGAAGGGCATCGTCAAAATAATTAAATTCCAGGGCGATGGTAAAGGGGTCTACCGTTGAGCCGGCGGCCGTCTGCCCGCTGAAGGTCAGTTCGCCGGAGCCGCGGGACGACACCAGAATACCCAGGTTGACCCCGCCAGAAAGTTCGACCCGGCCAAAGCGCCCAACAGCCATGAAGGGAATATCTATATAGGAGTTGGTAATGGAAAGGGCCGTGTTTCTGTTTCCGGTTGCGTAGATGCGCGCATCGTCTTCGGTACGCAGGATCCAGAAAGACTCGCCGGTGTAGTTATAGTCGGCCCCTTTTTGGGAGTAAAGCAACTCGGCGCGCAGGCCGAAATAGTCATTGAATTTCAGGTTGGCCGTAGCGCCGACATGGAAGCCGGTCGACATTTTATACTCTTCCAGGTCGTTGCCGCTGTCGCTCATCTCAAGCGGGCCCCTGATCGTGGCAAAGTTGATGCCTGCCCGGAAACCGCCGGAAAATTCCTGTGCAGAAAGCTGAAACCATCCCAGGATAGCTAATAACAGTACAAGTGAAAGCCGATTCATCGAATATTCTTTTTTGGATTGTTTATAAAGAGGTTGATATAGCCAGCCGAACAGCGATCGGCCCTTTTATAAGAGCTTCCGCAGCCAGATCCGGTTGGCAGCCACCTCCTCCCTTTCCTCAGCGGCAATGATGTTGAAGCCATTGCTCAGCGCAAATATAAGCATAAGCATGGCTTTGTGGACATTGCGTGTTTTAAAGGTGATAAGGTTCATTCACAGTGCGATCTTCAAATAAACAGGGCAGTGGTCCGAATGCACCACATCCGTCATCTGATAGGCTTCCAGCAGTTTGTCCTTCAGGTTTTCGGTAACCGACTGGTAATCGATGCGCCAACCTTTATTTTTCTTACGGGCCCCGGCGCGGTAGGTCCACCAGCTGTACTCCACTTTGTCGGGGTTGAGGTGGCGGAAAGCATCAACAAAGCCGTTATCGAACCACTGGCTCATCCACTCTCGTTCTTCGGGCAGAAATCCGGAGTTGTTCTTATTGCGCACCGGGTCGTGGATGTCGATCTCAGTATGGGCGATGTTGTAATCGCCGACAATGATGAGTTTGGGCCGTTCCTGGCGCAGCTCTTTGACCCAGCGGTGGAAGTCGGCGAGAAATTCCATTTTGAAGCCCTGCCGGATATCTCCGGTGGTGCCGGAAGGGAAATAGCAGTTGAGTACCGACCAGTCGCCATAGTCGGTGCGCAGGATGCGCCCCTCCCGGTCGTATTTTTCCATACCGCATCCGATGACGACATCGTCGGGTTCGATGCGGCTGAAGGTAGCAACGCCACTATATCCCTTTTTTTCGGCGCTGTGCCAGTGCTGCTCGTAACCCAGAGCCTCAAATTCACTTCTCGCATCCACCTGTTCCGGTTGAGCTTTGGTTTCCTGCACGCAGAAGATGTCGATGTCATTGGCTTTCACCCAATCGAGCAGCCCCTTGTTCAGGGCGGCCCGGATGCCGTTGACGTTGTAGGATACGATGGTTTTTGACATGGTTGTCGGTTTGAGGGCAAAGATAAGGAAGCTGTTTATAGGGATAAGAGCGTAAGTTGTTTCATCTTAATTTTAAATCTTCTCAGATGACACCTTTTCACCATGCATATTCACGAATTTAGTGCAGGTAAAAAGATGTCACCTGAAAAGGCGCTAAACACAGGAGATCTCAATAAAAACTCACTTCCCCGGTTCATACTCCGGATTACTGATCACCAACTCATACGTCCTTACCTCCCACTCAAATGCAGGCAGTTTCGGTTCTTCCTCCTCCTCGTCAAGATCGAAGCCTCTGGTCTTTTTGACTTCCTCATCCGGCAAGGGCAGCGGCTCCATGTGCAGGGCCTTGATCTCAAAGGGCGTCTTGCTGCTCAGGAATTTGAGAAAGTTCTGCTCGGCCTGCAAATTGTAATCCTTAGTGTAGGAGTCGACTTTAAGGCGGAGGTAATCTTTTCCGTTGCCGTTATCTTCTGGTTGCGTCTTGCCGAATTTCCGGGAATAAATTTTTTCCTTTTCCTGAATGAGTACCTGCGGCGCCCGCAGGAAGCAGGCCTTCTCGTCGGCCAGGAAGCCGAAGTTGTAGGGCATGTAGACCAGGCTGGTGTGCAGCAGTTCCGGGCTGTAGTTTTCCAGCTCGAAGCGGATCCAGATGTGAGGCTTTTCTTCGCTGAGTTCGAAGATGAACTGGTTACCGGCTGGCATGACCCGGCGCTCTTTGCCGTCGCCGATGTACTCGTACATGCGCAATTCCATGGGATACATGGTGGTTTTTCCTTTCAGATTGGAAGGAACCTTGTCAGAGAAGTGGTTGAGGTTTTTCAGGAAGGACCATTCCGAAATTTGGTTGAAGTTGTTGAATGCGTCTTCCACTTTAGCCGGATCCGGTTTGTCATTGTCGCCGAGATAAGGCGTCGCCCGGATGATCGGGCGGGCAGGTTCGAAAGGCAGGTGGTACCGGTATTTTCCGTCTTTTGCCTGCAAAACATAGTTGGCTTTACCTTCGTCACCCGTCAACTCAAACAGCTGCCGTTTAGCGCTTTCCAGTAGTTTGCCGAGTTCTTCCTTCGCCAGTTTCACGCCCTCTTTCTCACCGGAGAGGAATATCTGCATTTTGGGGATGGCCAGGCCTTCGACATTGCCCAGGAAGGGCCCTTCAGACTTGTCCAGGCCCGCCGGAAATTCAACCACCGAGTGCATCGGATACACCTTCAGGATGTTGGCTTCTTTCCGCTTCTTGCGGTCCTTATGGGGAAAGACGATGGCGGTCACGCCTTGTTTTTTGGCATCAGGTGGCACGCCGTGCAGAGCACCCAGGCTAATGCGCCACTCCTTTTCCGCCTGGTTGTATTCGAGCGTGCAATCGCCGGTTTGACTGGCCCGTTGGTTGGACAGGAAGGTCTTATAACGGTCGTTAGGCTGGCTGGTATTGATATAGAACTGGGGCGTTTGCCGCTGGTCGTGGGAGCTCCCTTTCTGATTATTAAAACGCATGCGGTTGAGGATGCGGGTGTGCAGGTCGTGGTAGCTAACATCGCCTTTGTGCTGTTTCACTACCTCGGTGAGCGCCTGGGTAAAAGCTCCATTGCTTTGCATGGTTCCGGCTTCCCATGCCAGTTCCACTTCCAGGCAGGCGGCCATCATAATGTGTTGCCCCTGGGGCAGTATCTCATCCAGCAGTTTGTTCTTTTTTACCATATCCTGCAGCCCCGGGTTATCATGAAAGATGAACCCTTCCCACTTCCTTTCGGGAAGGGCCGCCCGCGAGATCTGCCGGGATTTGGCGGGTAATTCTTCCGTTGTTACCGAACGAGTATTGGAACCCGAATGGCAGCAATCGAATAGGGCGACGACATTGGCTTTGGGGTTCCCGTTCTTGTCCGCCGCCAGTTCCCGAATGAGGTAACGGAACTCCTTATCGCACAAGACGGTATCGTCCGGGTCTTTTTTGCCCTTGCCCCGAAAATCGGTACAGATGACGCCTCCTATATTGCTGTCTACTTCTTCTTCCTGGAAAGCCTCGATGCTGGTCTTTTCCCGTATGCCGTGGCCGGAGAAGTAAAAGAGGGCAAAATCGCCCTTTTTTGCCTTGCCCAGGTGGCCCTGGATGGCTTTGACGATATTCTCCTTGGTGGCGTCGGTGTCCAGGATGGCTTTGTGAATGTGGATATTCTGAAATTTCGCCTGCATGAAATCTTCCTTCAGCAAGCTCTGGACAATATTCACATCATTGATACATCCTTCCAGTTGGTTGTTGACGGGCAGCTGAGGGTATTTATTGATACCTACAACAACTGCGTACAAGTTGGGTAAAGCTTCCTGAGCTTTGGTTTTGTTTGCCATTTTCTTAGGTTAATAGATGTTAAACAGATTTATTCATAAATCCACCAACCAGCTCATCGCTGGTCAGGGAGCGGGAAAATACATCGGAGACGACGCCCCAGAGGAACAGTTTAAGGTAGTCCATGATTCCTTCGGCGCCGAAGGTTTCTCCTCCATTGATATAGATCTCATTGAAACCCAGCAACAGAAGGACGATAAAAGTAGCCAGCGTCACGAGTGGCCGGATAAACCCATACTGGAAGCGGGCCGACATTTTTACTCCGGAAATCAACTGCATGGCGCGGAAGAAAAAACTTTCCCACCGCCCATGCTTTTCGGCTTTCCCTTTTTCCTCTTCGGCTCCCTGAAAGGCCTGGAAAAGCTTGCCTATCTGCCGTTTTACAGCCTGGGCCGCCGGGATGGCCACTTCATCCAGGATGCCTTTACTTTTGCCTTCGCTCAGGTTGTTGATAAGTTCGGCTACTTTTTGGAGAGCTTCCTGGGCCTCTTCCTCTTTGCCGTCCAGGATGGCATCCCGGGCAGCCCGGAGTTGTTGGCTGGCCTGGCTCTTGACTTCGGGGCTGGCCTTTTCATCTTTAAATTGTTCCGCCAGTCGTTCGTGCAGGGCCTCCAGTTCCCGGATCTGAGCTATCTTTTTTTCGAGAGGAGGGAAAAGCTCCTCTACGGTAGCCCGGGTTTCATCACTTTGTACTTTGTTGATCTCCGCTTCCAGGAGCGCCAGTTCTTCCCATAGCTGTTTTTGCGCCAGTTTGTCCGTCAGTTTATCCACTTTGACTCGTAAGGGCACAAATCTTTCCATGAGTTCCATCTGGTTCCTGGCCTTGTCCAGTCCTTTGATCCAGCGGCCGGCGATAATGCCCAGGATGAGCAGCAGGATGGCCCCGAAAGCGCCCATGCGTTTATTGACGGTCACCTGGGTCGCCAAGGGCTCGGCGGCATCTTTGAAATATACTCGGAACTCTCCTTTATAGGTATCGGTGGGCAAGCTCTTCAACGCCATTTTATCAAACTGGAGAGTTAAGGTTTCCAGTCCTTTAGGGGCGATTTTCATTCGGAGCAGGTTGGTGTCCAGTTCCAGGAAGGCTTCGGTGAAAGCTGCATTGGCGCCTTGCCCTTTCAAGGCAAGAGAGATATTGGACACGGTAAGCTCCTCATCACTTTCATTGTCGATCCGCAAGTTGATGCCTTGCTGCCGGATACTTCTTGGCAGGAGGAAATTGAACATGGATGAGCCGGCAGTATTGATCAGAGGGTTTTCATCCTCTGAATAGATGCTGGCATTGGTGTTTTGTGTCAGTTTTACCTCAACAGGAATGATCCATCTGTCGCCGCCATTTTCTTCGGTTAATTCCAGTTCGCCGGTGTAGGTTCCGGGCTTTCCACTATCTTCTACTGAAATGGAAAGCTCAGTGCTCTGGCCTGCTTCAATATCTAAAGGGTTGGGAGATACCGTAAGGAAATCCGAATGCAAGAAGGTGGATTGGCCAGCGTCCCTCAGCGGCTTCAGCGTCACCTTCAGTTGTACTTTGGTGTCGCTACTGATCAACAAATAGCTGGTGAAGCTTTCTCTCTCCCCGATCAATCCTCGTATTTCAATGGACTGAGAAGGGTAAAATTGCAGGGCAGGTTTTCGGGGCGCTTGCTGAGTAGCAATGGTAGCTGAAGGTGGGGGGCTGTCCTGGGCCAACATCAGGTTTATGGCCATTGCCAGTAAAACTGCAATGAATATCAGGTGTTTTGTCATAACCGTTTTAGGTTCCTGAATAGGTAATCTGTACACAAAATAGACTATTTGAGTAGTTTTTTTTCAAAAAGCAGGCCAGGATATGTAAGGAAAGTTGAAATAAACAGGGCTTTTGGGGAAGGAAATCAGAAAAAAGAAACCTTTTAGGAAGGAATTAACATAAAAATAACATTGGCTAGAACAAAAAATAATGTTTATTTATGTTTTAAGCAATTAATTATCAGCCATTTAGTGTAATCACGATTCACAAAAGCAGCACAGTAAATCAGGTAAATGTACTTCACTTGGTCCGAATAATTGTAGACATTTGTATTGTCAACGATGAAAAACGAAAGTTGGCAAGCACCTTCAGAAAAGAAGGGCAAAAATAGATTTACTACAAAGGTTGTAATCCCACGAATGCAATTATAATCCCTTGAAAGATTTCGGGGATATCAAAGGATATCCTCATTTTTGGTATGTAGATAGCCTCTCAAAGCTCTTTTGGAACCGGCCCTTTATAGGGCCGGTTTTTTTTTGCCCCTACCTCTCACTTCTACGGGAGGCCGGCGCTATGGTTACATTGAATTATATAAATTTTTAATATATTTTCTTAGCGAAACGATTCGTTGATTTTTTCTAATGCACCGGAACCCGGGCATAGTTCTTCTTCCCGTAAGGTATTCAGCGGTTGTTCCACCGTATTTTCCAATTCATGCATCTCCTGGCTATCCGGATCGATATACAACAGGCCAGTGAACACCTCATTCTTTATTTTGGCCTCCTGTAGCCGGTTGACAGCGGAATTGCGGTCGGTAGGGTTCCAGTTTGGGGCTAGCTTTTGGAAATGGATCATGGAGCCATCGTGCAATTCCACATGCGCCGATTTACCTTCAGGATAATTGACGGTGATCTCTTCTTTTTCCGGGACGAAGTCGACCGTAGCCGTAGCTTCCAGGTGTGCCCGTACGTAGTCATAAGATTTAGTAGATTCCGGTTTGTTGTTGAAGGTAACACAAGGAGACACGACGTCCAGCAAAGCAAATCCGGAGTGCGACATGGCCGCCTTGATCAAAGGCACGAGTTGGGTTTTATCTCCGGAAAAACTGCGGCCAACAAAGGTGGCGCCCAATTCCAGGGCCAGGCCCACCAGGTCGATGGCCGGATAGTGGTTCTCTGCGCCCCCTTTGCTGAGAGAGCCAATATCGGCCGTAGCAGAATTCTGCCCTTTGGTCAGTCCGTAACAGCCATTATTCATGACGATATACACCATGTTTACATTCCTCCGAATGGCGTGTACGAATTGCCCCATGCCGATGGAGGCCGAGTCGCCATCTCCGGAAACGCCCAGGTAGATCAGGTTCCGGTTGGCCATATTGGCGCCGGTAGCAATGGAAGGCATCCGGCCATGAACGGCGTTGAAGCCATGAGAATTACTCAGAAAATAGGTCGGTGTTTTGGATGAACAGCCGATGCCCGACAGTTTGGCCAGCCTATGTGGTTCAATGGAAAGCTCGTAACAGGCATGCACAATGGCAGCGCTGATGGAGTCGTGTCCACAGCCGGCACAAAGGGTGGAAATGGCGCCTTCGTAATCCGACTTGGCATATCCGATCTTGTTTTTCGGTAACTCAGGATGCCGGAACCGGGGTTTGATGTATGTCATCTTCTTTTATTTCTTTAGGATATTTTTCAATGATCTGCTGTTCGATGGTGTCGGCCGAAATGGGTTGCCCGTCATAGTTCAGGACCGGGATGAGCTGCTTTGGATAAAGGTCCAACTCATTGATCAGCATGCTGCGCAGTTGGGCATCACGGTTCTGCTCCACCACAAAGACCTGCTCATGCGCTTCGATAAACTGGCGGACGCTATCACTGAAGGGAAAGGCGCGAAGGCGCATAGCGTCCAGGTTGATGCCTTTCTCCCGGAGCAGTTCCATTGCCTCCAGAGCGGCATAGGTCGTCGTGCCGAAAAAGATAAGCCCATGAGAATGTTTGTTTTCCTTCTGGTAGAAATCCGGGGCCGGTACGTACTGTTTAGCCGTTTCCCACTTCTTCAGTAGCCGGTCTACATTGCGTACGTAAGCAGCCCCATTTTCGGTGTATCGGGCATATTCATCTTTGGACGTGCCTCTCGTGAAAAAGGACCCTTTGGTTGGGTGCGTTCCGGGAATGGTCCGGTAGGGAATACCGTCGTCGTCCACATCCAGGTAACGGCCAAACTGGTCCATATTTTCCAACTCTTCGGCGCTGAGCACTTTGCCCAGGTCGTACGTTTGCGCATCGTTCCACTCCAGCGGTGGCGACAAGTGGTCGTTCATACCCAGGTCCAGGTCAGACATGAGAATGATTGGGGTCTGCAGTCGGTCGGCCAGGTCAAAGGCCCGGGCAGTAAAATCAAAGCATTCTTTCGGCGTGCTGGGAAATAGCAGCACGTGGCGGGTATCTCCGTGGGAGGCGTAAGCCGAAGAGATAAGGTCCGGTTGTTGGGTTCGGGTCGGCATGCCGGTAGACGGCCCCCCCCTTTGAACATTGACCAACACCACCGGGATCTCAGCAAAATAGGCCAGCCCGAGAAATTCACTCATCAGGGAAACGCCGGGCCCACTGGTAGTAGTAAAAGCGCGTGCACCATTCCAGGTAGCGCCGATGACCATGCCCATTGCTGCTAGTTCGTCTTCTGCCTGTACGATTGCATAGCGCCGCTTGCCACTTTCCGGATCGG
>JAGQXQ010000548.1:8764-13918 GCA_020436535.1 Phaeodactylibacter sp. | reverse complement strand
AATTGAGCAAGGTCATGGTAGAGTCGTCAATCTTTCCGGCGAGCAAGTTCAGGGCGTCCACCACTTCCGGATGTTCTTCCGCCAGGCCCCTGCGCAGGATAGGAGTACAATGGTAAGGTGGAAAAGCATGCTGGTCATCCTCCAGGATGGTCAACCCGTAGGCATTGATGCGGCCGTCGGTGGAGTACCCGCTGATCACATCCACCTCTTTTTCCTTCACGGCAGCATACATTAAGGCGTTGTTGAGCACGGTGGTATTGAATTGCAGCCCGTAGGTTTCCACCAAGTTCTTATAGCCGTCTTTTCTGCCCATAAACTCCGGAGGAAATCCAGCCTTCCATCCGGGGGCGTATGCCTGCGGCCAGAAGTAAGCGGAAGACAGGAATGCCGCCCCGATCAGGAGTGCAGGGGCTTTCCCTCTCAGCTTCCCTACCCTACCCCGCTGTAAAAAGGCCAGCAGTTGGTCGAACAAGATGGCCAGCCCGGCGGCCGGCAGGGCGCCGGCCAGGATCATGGTGGTATTGTTGAGGGCGATGCCGCCGAAAATAAATTCTCCCAGGCCGCCGGCGCCGATGTAGGCGGCCAGGGTGGCCACCCCTACATTGATCACTGTGGCGGTACGCAGGCCGGCGAAAATTACCGGCAGGGCCAGGGGAAGCTCTACCTGCCGCAGCATTTGCCCTTTCGACAAACCAATGCCCACGGCGGCTTCCTTCACAGAAGCATCCACCTCCTGGATGCCGGTATAAGTATTGCGCAGGATGGGCAACAGGGCGTAAAAGAAAAGAGCTACAATGGCTGGTTTAACACCAATGCCCAGGATAGGAATCAAGAAGCCCAGCAAGGCGATACTGGGCACCGTTTGCAGGATGCCGGCCAACCCCAGGAAGCTGCCCGCCAGCTTCTGCCTGCGCGTGATGAAGATGCCCAACGGAACCGCAACCAAAGCTGCCAGCAACAGTGAGAAAAAGGTGAGCCCGATGTGCTCCAGCACCTGCTCCAGCAGCTTCGCCCGATTGTCGGTTATGAATTGCCCAAGCAGGTTCAGTTGTTCCATTGCGAAAGGGTTTGTTTGTAGGCTTGAAAAAGTTCATCTAACTGAAAATAACGGCGCTCTCCTGCCAACTGGGTTACCCCGTGAGCATAGTGTTCACCTTCTTTCCCCAGGCGGTGGATGGCATAAAGCAAGGGGGTGTTTGAGGGGAGTTCCAGAACAGGGCCCAAGGTTGGCGCTTCCCTGGTTAATTGGGGAAAGACGCCGGCGAGGGTGACGGACTGTAACTCCAGTTGGCTGGCCTTCTCAGTCATAAATTCCCGGACAAAATCATTGGCCGGTTCAAACAGCAGTTGCCTGGGCAGGCCGAGTTGCTGCATCTGCCCGGCCTTCATCAGGCCGATGAGAGAAGCCATCTCGAAGGCCTCCTCGATATCGTGGGTCACCATGATGATGGTCTTGTTCCTGAGCGCTTCGATCTCGCGGAAATCGCGGCGCGCCTGCTGCCGGGTAAGCGGGTCGAGGGCGCCAAAGGGCTCGTCCATCAGGATGATGGGCGGCTCGGCGGCCAGGGCGCGGGCGATGCCTATCCGCTGCTGTTGCCCTCCGCTGAGCTGGTGAGGGTACTTGTCCATAAACTGGCCGGGCGGCAGGCCCAGTTGTTCCAGCAGAATTTCTACCCTCTTGCTGATTTTATCAGCTGGCCAGCGAAGCAGCGTAGGAACCACCCCAATATTCTGTTCAACGGTGTAATGCGGAAACAGGCCGATATCCTGAATGACATAGCCCATGCGCCGGCGCATTTCTTCAAGGGGTTGTTCCGCCACATCCCTGCCTTCCACCCAAACCGAGCCCTCCGTGGGGCGGATCAGCCGGTTGACCATCTTGAGAGTGGTGGTTTTGCCACATCCACTGGGGCCGATCAGCGCAAGGGTCTGCCCTTGTTCCAGTAGGAAGGATATGCCATCTACTGCTGTGAAATCGCCGTACCGCTTGGTGAGCTGTCTGGCTTCAATCATAGTGATATTGTTAAATTACCATATTGTTATACTGCTGCTTCTGGCCGGGCCAGCAATATAACAATATGGCAATATAACTAAGCCCCTTTGCCCTGAATCCTGAAAAGAGACTATTTATTACCGCTTCACCACTTTCCTCGTATACTGCTGCCCTTCAATATCCAGCACCAGGTTGTAGGCGCCGGCAGGCAGGCGGCGCAGGTCGAGCTTCAGGCTTTGTTCACCGAACAGGTGCCCCTCGGAAGCCATAGACAACACCTGTTTACCATCCATATTGTACAGCCCGGTTCGGACATTGACAGGCGTCTCCAGACGGAAAAGCACATTGAGCAGATTGTCCACTGGGTTCGGATAGGTGACCAGGCGGATGTCTGCGGCGAGGGGCTCCCGGGTAGAACTCATCAGATTACCCATCACCAGAATGTCGTCGATGGAAATTAAATTGTCGTCGTCTGAATCATGGACGAAGGCAATATAAACGGTTTGGCCGCTGTAAGCTGCAAGGTCAAAACTATGAGGTTCCAGGACGCCTATCAATAAATTGTCTCCGGGCTCATCCAAAATGTAATATTCCGGCAAAGTATACCCATCAGCATGCAGGTATCCGTTTTCGGGGGCAAACAGGAAGCTATCCACCTGAAAAGCATTTCCCTCTGGATCGTCTGCTCCAATAGGCAAAGGAGGAATCATCTGTTTAGCCCGAAATACTGTATCGGTAAAAGATTCCGGAAAATTCATCCCGGAAGAGATGAGCACTGAGTAACCATCCGCATAGCGTGGCCCCTGATAGGGAGCCGACTTCCAGTGCAGGCTGGCCTGGGCGTCACGGATTGTAATAGGCGGGGTAATAAGCCAGTTGCGGTTGCCATTGAGGAACCCTTGCAGCCAGGACGAACTGGCCAGGACGATACTGGTATCGGTTGGAGCGATAGAATCCTGCAGTCCCTGGGCAAAATCTATTGAAGTATACCAATTTTGCGGCCGGTCGTTGGCGTCCTGCAGGTAGTCTGCATCGTAGTTCACCCAGGTGGTGTCGTCTCCTTGAGGGAAAATAGCTACTTCTCCTTCTACATCGCCAATGATATCATCCTGAAAGTCCTCAAACAAAAGGGTATCCATTTGAGCAGTGAGGGCAAACGGCAGGAAAGCCGCTGCTACAAGCAGAAGTTTGTAAAATTTCCGTGTCATACTAATCCAGTTTTGTTATTAATTAATCGTGTTCTTTCTGTCCAAGGTCTCAAGTAAGCTTCCCTTGTTTTCAAGGGTTGCTTTAGAAAGAATGATGGCAGGGCGTAATTGAAAGATCTTTAACTTGGATTCTAAATATAGAAAAAATCTGGTTTAATAACTTCATTTGCCCGCCCCCTTTGTTTTAAAAACTTTCTGCCAATACCCTTGTGCAAACCTCAAAACGCCTCTCACTTATGTTGAGGGATCGTCCGGCCCAGAATGCTTACCGCGATCCCAATCCGCTGCATTTCAGCCGTACCCCCGGCGAGGGTAAAACATCGGGCGTCCCTGAACATACGCTCCAGGGGCAGGCGCCGGCTATACCCATGGGCGCCGCACAGTTGTATCGCTTCGCTGGTAACCCGAATAGCCATTTCGGAGGCGAAGACTTTGGCCACGCTCGATTCATATCGATCGGTGATGGCACTGTCCGCATTCGCCGCCGCCCGATAGATGAGGTACCGGGCGGCATCCAGGCCAATAGCCATATCTGCCAGTTTGAATTGAATAGCCTGAAAATCGGTAACCCGATGCCCAAATTGCTCCCGTTGATCGGCATAATCTCTGGCGAAATCAAAGGCGCCCTGAGCAATGCCCAGCGCCACGGCCGAAGCCCCCACCCGTTGGCCATTGTAGGCGGACATCAAATTGCCGAAGGCGGAACCAGCAGGCACCACCAGGTTGTTTTTGGGTACACGCATATTATCAAATTTCAGGATCCCTTCCTGAACCCCGCGAACCCCCAAAGAAGGAATCCGCCCGGCGTATTCGAAACCAGGCATATCCCGATGTATCAGGATAGCTCCTATGCCCTTGGGGCCGGAAACATTATTGAAGCGGGCATATAGCAAGGTGTATTCTCGTTCTCCGGCGCCGGTGATCCAATGTTTGGTTCCATTGATGATGTAATCGTCTTCATCTTCGATAGCCGAAGTGGTTAATTCCGTCAAGGCGGAACCCGCATTCGGCTCGGTCATGCCGATGCTCATCAGGGTTTTACCTGTACAAATAGTGGGCAGGACTCGCTGCCGCTGTTCTTCCGTACCGAAATTCAGGATGGTGACGGCCGCCCCGAAATTGTGGTCGACGATGAGCCGCCCGCTAATCGCGCAATGCCTGGCTATCTCTTCAATGACCAAAATGGCGTCCAATGCCGAAAGGCCTCTTCCTCCGTATTGGATGGGAAAGGCCATCCCAAAGTATCCGGCATCGGCATACTTTTGGATCTGCTTCCGAGGGATGTGCTCCTCCTCATCCCATTGAGCGGCATAGGGGGCAATCTCGGCCAAAGCAAATTCCCGCGCCTGAGCCACCCGTTTTTTTTGTTCCTTAGATAGTTGAAAATCCATAGTAGTTTTATTGTTTTCGTAATGAAGAAAGAAAAAATAATTCATTTTGAAAAGGGAAGCCGATGGACGGATATGCCCATATCGGCAGGAAACTATTATATTTACCTATGCTAAGGCCCGTTGGATTAATCCTGGAAATTCGCCTGCGGCAAGCATGGCGGTCTGTAAAAAGTGTAGGTGCACTCTGGATACTGGGACTGCCGCTGGCCACAGTTTTCTACTTAAGCACCCTGTCTACCCTGGGCAAGCAATCCACGGAGACAGTCGCCACTCTGGTATTGGCCCTTCCCCTTCTGATCCACTTCAACCGCCGCGACCTGTTTTTTCTTGAAAAGCAGGGCTTTCCTTTACGATTGGTTTTACTTGCAGAATATGGGCTGCTTTCGCTAGTGCTAGCCTTGCCGGTGGCTCTGCTTTTTGAGCATTACGCAGCCCTGGCGCTCACCCTAACCGGGGCATTGGTAATTGCTTTCCTGCCCCAGTGGAAGCACCGCACCGGCAGTGGGCAGGCCCGGCCTCTGATATTCCTCCCTTACATGGCTTTCGAGTGGCATTCCGCGAT
>JAGQXQ010000548.1:6410-8578 GCA_020436535.1 Phaeodactylibacter sp. | reverse complement strand
TGGCCTGCATGCGGCTCTTTTAATACTAGCGATACTGCCGCTGGCAGTTGTATTTTTTATTTTCTCACCAGAAGTATGGTACCTCATGCTACTGGCCCTGCTAATTGGATTGCTGTACCTGGCCTTTGCCATTTTGTATAAATACGCCCATTACTTTCCAGGCCGGCGAAAGGTGCACAACAGCCTGACGGCAGGCCTGTTCGCTTTGGGGCTTATCATTCCTTTTTTTGCTCCGGCTTGTTTGGTCTATCTTGTAGTGCTTTTTCGGAAAGCGAAGAAAAAGGTTGTATTGATATATGGTTAGCTTTGGTGGAGCTTGAAAGGAAGGTTGGCTTTGTGTGGGCTGGGCGAAAGCTATTTGAAAGTTCATCTGTTGACAATTTAGCAATTTTAATCATTAAGCAATATCCAAATACACCCATGCTAAGCATCCAAAATATCAGTGCTTCCTACGGCGATCATCAGGTATTGAAGGGAGCTTCCCTGGAAGTCCGGCCCGGTGACATCCATGGCGTCCTGGGGATGAACGGCGCAGGCAAGACGACCTTTTTCGAAGCAATCTACGGCAGGGTGCCCCGCCTGGCTGGCGATTGTACCCTGGAAGGCCGGCCTCTGCAGCGATCCGATATTTCTTACCTGGAGACGGAAAGTTTCTTCTACCCCATGCTCACCGGAAAAGAGCACTTGCGGTTATGCGCCGTTTCCAATCCCGGATTTGAGATTGAAGGCTGGAATAAGCTTTTCCACCTGCCTCTGAACCAGCTGGCCGATACGTATTCCTCGGGCATGAAGCAAAAACTGGCGCTGATGGGAGCGCTGGCAACCGGACGCAAGGTGCTCATCCTGGATGAACCGTTCAACGGCATGGACCTGGAAAGCAGCGAGGTTCTTTATCAGGTGTTGATCCACTTGCGCAACCAGGGGCGCTATATTCTACTCTCTTCCCATATTATGGAAACCCTTACCAATACCTGCGATGCCATCAGCCACCTGCAGGGAGGGATATTCATCCGCACTTACCCTAAGGAAGCCTTTCCGCAAATGCAGGCGCAGATAAGAGCAAGCCTGAAAGATAAGATCGGGGATAGCCTGGAGGGGCTATAAAAAGGTGGACAAGGAGGGAAGCCGGAAAGGCCTTTGGATGGAGTTTTGCCTGCATCATATTCATAGCCTGAAAGAGTTAAGTATTATAGCGCTGTGGGGCCGTCCCGACAAATCACCCTACCGTAGTGCAACTTTTTCCAGAACTGCCGCTTTAATAGAGAGTAGCTTTAAAATATAAAACAAGCTCAGCGATATGGAAGAGAAGCAGTTCATCGATAAGCTCTACACCTCCCATCAAAATGCCCAGCGGATCCCCTCGCCGTCGGCTGTATGTAACTGGCTGGAAGGACTTCTAATGGCCATGTTCCCTGAACTGGCCAACCGTCGATACAACAGCCGCCGCGAGTTGGAACAACACTACCGGCAGCTGAAACTGGAGTTGTTTACCATTCTGGAAACCATGGAAGAGATGCTACCTGTTGCTGCCGAAGAACTGGAGCAGGCCTTTCTCGATCAGTTGCCCACCGTCCATACATTGCTGCACGCCGATGCCGATGCCCTCCTTCGCGGCGACCCTGCTGCTGTGAGTAAAACGGAGGTAATCCGTACCTACCCTGGCTTTAAAGCTACCGCCGTTTACCGGCTGGCGCATGAATTTCACCGTCTCGGAGTTCCGCTTATCCCCCGCATCCTCTCTGAGCATGTACACAGCCTGACCGGTATTGATATACACCCCGGAGCCCGGATCGGGGAAAGCTTCTGCATGGACCACGGCACAGGCATCGTGATCGGAGAGACTGTTGAGATCGGCAATGATGTAAAACTCTATCAGGGTGTCACGCTGGGCGCTCTTAGCGTCGCCAAAGAGATGGCCAAAACCAAACGCCACCCCACTATTGAAGACCGGGTAGTGATCTATGCCGGCGCCACCATCCTGGGAGGCGAAACCATCATCGGCCATGATAGCATCATCGGCGGTAGTGTGTGGTTAACCAAGAGTGTGCCGCCACATTCGCGCATCTATTACGATGGATATGTTCGGCAGAAAGTGGGAGCATGAAGGAGGCGTTCATAGCTTGTTTGGGTAACCTTCCAATTTCAGAGTATGTTTGGAGGCCAAACTT
>JAGQXQ010000548.1:0-6374 GCA_020436535.1 Phaeodactylibacter sp. | reverse complement strand
AATCCGGCCTCCAAACATACTCTCAATTCGATTCTGTCCAAAGTCCAATCGGGAGAGTGGGTAGACAATCTTTGTTTAACAAATCGTTTCGCAGCGGCCCATGTAATTTTTACCCTGACAAAAATCAACCCTGGAATTGAGCATACTCGTGAAACGCGTCAAAGAGATGTTGACAAAAGCAGGGTTTAAAGGATTCATCTTTGTCCAAACCCTTTTTGGTGAGCTGGATGAAATTGAAACTGTCCAGGATACTAAACCAGGCTACGGTGAAGGGTCTTTGGTAGTGGTGAAAGCGGTAAAAAAATAAGGCTATAAATAAAGATTCCTATATTACTCCTGTAACCGGTACTGTAAAAGTAGCATTGCATTACGATAACCTGTAACCACCGATGTACACCATAGACTATCTTTCCCATACCGCCGATATCCGGCTACAGCTTCGTGCCGACAGCCGGGAAGAGCTTTTCCGGGCAGGCTTCGAAGCGATGAATCAGATCATCAGGCCCGACGCCTGCCGGAAGCCGTGCCCTTGCCTCATCAACCAAACGATTGAGCTCAACTCCGTGGACAATACCACACTGCTTATCGATTTCTTATCGGATGTACTCACCCTGGCCCATGAGCATAAAGCCGTTTTCTGCGAACTTAATTTTCAGGAGATTGGCGCCAGCCATTTGCGGGCCAGTATTGGCGGCCGGCCAGCCAACGGCTTTGAGGAAGACATAAAAGCAGTGACTTATCATGAAGCCAATGTTCATCAAAATGCCGAGGGGCAGTGGGAAACCTTCCTCATCTTTGATATTTAGGATCCGGCAAAGAAAAAACTCCAGGGTTGGAACGGATTGTGACTCAGCTGAGTTAAATGAACGTTACAGTTTCGTCGCCCGTCACTTTCATGATCGTTACTTTAATAACGATTACAAATATAATAATTACTTTTGTAATTATTATATTTGTAACGGACTCGTTCCTTTCGCGTCTCGGAAATCAGAATATCATGTCTATCAACAAGAAACAGCTAACCCAACTTCAGGACTACCTTTGGGAACTGCCTAAAGAAACCCGCCCGGATATGCTGGTGCCAGCCCGTGTTTATGCTTTGGAAGAACTGCTGGACGCCATACTCAACGACCGGTCGCTGGAACAATTGGTCAATGTGGCTACGCTGCCCGGCATCGTAAAAGCGTCAATGGTGATGCCCGATGTGCATGAAGGCTATGGTTTCCCGATTGGAGGCGTCGCTGCCACCCGTTATCCGGACGGCGCTATCTCTCCCGGTGGTATCGGTTACGATATCAACTGCGGTGTGCGCCTACTCATCTCTGATCTATCCTACAACAAAATAAAGGGTAGGATTGAGGAGCTATCCAAAGAAATGTACCGGCAGATACCCTCCGGTATGGGCAAAGGTGGCTTCATCCAACTCTCTGCCAAGAAAATGGAGGAGGTACTCCGAAAGGGCGCCGCCTGGGCGGTGGAAGAAGGCTATGGCGACCCGCTCGGCCTGGAGTATACCGAAAGCAATGGTTGCCTGCCGGAGGCCGACCCCAGCAAGGTTTCCGAACAAGCCAAAAAGCGAGGCCGCGACCAACTTGGCACTATCGGCTCCGGCAACCACTTTGTGGAAGTCGGACGCGTCGAAAAAGTATTCGACGAAGCAGCCGCAGAGGCCTACGGCCTGAAGCCTGACCAGGTCACCATCCTCATTCATACCGGCTCCCGCGGACTGGGCCATCAGGTAGCCACCGACTACCTGCGCATCATGATGAGCGCCATGCCCAAATATGGCATCCAACCACCAGACCGCGAACTGGCTAGCGTCCCTTTCAGCTCACCTGAAGGCCAGGATTATTACCGGGCCATGTGCGCCGCCGCCAATTTTGCCTGGTGCAACCGAGAAGTGATCAGTTGGGAATGCCGTAAGGCATGGTCCAACGTTTTTGGCAAAGCAGGTGGGAAGTTGCGCCTGCTGTACGACGTAGCCCACAACATCGCCAAAGTGGAAGAACATGTAGTAGATGGAGAAAAAATGAAGGTCATCGTGCACCGAAAGGGCGCCACCCGCGCTTTCGGCCCGCACTTCAGTGAGTTTCCCGAGGCGTTCCGCCACATTGGCCAGCCAGTGCTCATCCCGGGAAGCATGGGTACGTCCTCCTACGTTCTGGCCGGCACGGATGAGAGCATGGCTTCTTCTTTTGGCTCCACCTGTCATGGCGCTGGCCGACGACTGTCGCGCCGCGGCGCCAAAAAACAGGTTGATGCGGCCCAACTCCTGCGCGAACTAAAAAAGCGGGGCATCCACATACAGGCGGGTTCCCACCGCGGGGTGGCCGAAGAGGCGCCCATCGCCTACAAGGATGTCAACCTGGTGGTGGAAACCGTGCATCAGGCAGGGATCGCGAAGAAGGTCGTTCGGTTGCGGCCACTAGGGGTGGTGAAGGGGTAAAGCCTCCCCCTGCCCCTCAAAAGAAGGTGGAAGAGCCCCGATCGAAAGACCGGTCAGGTGTTTGGTGTTTTTGGAATATTGATGAAAGAACAATCAACTAATAAGATCATAACTCTAACAAAAAAGCGGGGTAGCTCACTGACTGGCTTTTTGGAAACCCCAATCCAGCGATCGGCTGCCCGCTCGCTGCACACCACCGCTGAAGCGCCAGGAATACCATCCCCGCCCCCTGCTCCAGGTTCCGTTCCATTTGCCCGCTGCTACTGAAGGCCTCCAGGCCGAAAGTATGAAAGGTTTTATTTTCAACTACAATCCGGGTAAGCTCCACCTGGCAGCCCTCCGGCACCCATTCGTAAATAGATACTTCGCTAATCGCTCCATCCTCCAGGAAATGATAGGTAAAACCAAGGCGCTCCTTTTCCACCGCTATCCATCCATCCTGGCCATCATGGATAATGCTTTGGGAAAGGCTATCCGCTTCATCCAGTTTGAAACTCCATTTTATCCAGTGTTCCACCACGCCTGTGGCGCCGAGTTCGGGAAAGTGCCGTTCCCCCTGGCGTTTCACCAGGTGTTTGGTTTCGATATTGCCCTCGCGCAGTTTGATGCCGATGTTTTCACCGTTGGGGACGAGTAAGTAGTGATCGGTTCTTTTGGCGCTGGCGGGGGTATCAAAGCGCCGGTTTTTGGATACGAACCAGTCTATCAAGCCTTCTGGAGCAGCAGGAAAAAACCAACGAACTTCACAGCTGGGGTACATGGTTTTTGATCTTTTATTTTATAAAAACTGATAATCAAATTATCGCCCTAATCATTAGAACCTCCCGCCTTTAATTATGTGCGGGCAGAAGTCAGTTTTCTGTTCCTCTTATGGTGAAAAAAATGCTGTGATTTTGCTGGCGCCCAATCGATTTCCATTCGCCGGGCCAGTTAGCGAACTTTCTGCTACATTCAGGCATTTTCTAAATATCAATTCAACATCAGGCAGTTTGTGGCCAAAAGCCAACCGCCAAAAGAAAAAAGCCAGATCCACCAATGAACACCGTCCTCCACCTCGTCGGCAATACGCCTCTCGTTGAGATCGAAACCATCATTCAAAAGGCCGGCGTACGCGTTTTTGGCAAGCTGGAAGGGCAGAATCCCGGCGGTAGCGTCAAGGACCGCGCAGCTTATGGTATGATCAAAGGGGCGCTGGACCGGGGAGAACTCAAGCCCGGCCTGCGCCTGATCGAGGCCACCAGTGGCAATACCGGCATCGCCCTGGCGATGATCGCCCGCAAATTTGGGGTGGAGATCACCCTGTTGATGCCGGACAACTCTACAGCCGAGCGGGCACAGGCGATGCGTGCCTACGGGGCGGAGGTCATCCTCACGCCCTCCAACAAAGGAGGCATCGAATATTCTCGTGAGTTAGCCGACGAGATGGTTGCCGAAGGCGGTTACCTGATGCTCAACCAGTTCGCCAACCCCGATAACTGGAGGATGCACTACCGCACCACCGGCCCGGAAATTTGGCGCGATACCCAAGGCCAGGTGACCCACTTTGTCTCCTCCATGGGCACCACCGGCACCATCATGGGCACTTCCCGCTACCTCAAAGAGCAGAACCCGGCCGTACAGATCGTCGGCGTACAGCCTACCGACGGGTCCCGCATCCCTGGTATCCGCCGCTGGTCGCCCGAATATCTGCCGAAGATCTTTGAACCCGAGCGGGTGGATCGCATCATCGACGTCTCGGAAGATGAAGCCACCACTATGATGCGCCAGCTTGCCCGGGAAGAGGCCATTTTCGCCGGCATGAGCAGCGGAGGGGCCTGTGCGGCTGCCGTGAAGCTGGCGGCGGAACTCGATCAAGGCATTGTTGTGTTCATCGTTTGTGACCGGGGAGACCGGTATTTGTCAAGCGGGATTTTTGAGTAAGTTACCATCACGGCCGGATCATCTGAAACCTTTGAGATTTCGAAAACCTCAAAGGGTTTTTTAAAGCTTACCGCAACAACATAATATCACCCATCGCACTCCGCTTCTCCGCCTGCCCGTTGGCCTCCACCGTATACGACAGCGCCCAGGCGTATAAACCCGGTGGCAGCGTCTTTCCCCTGGACCGTCCGTCCCAACCCTGTTCGGGGTTTTCCGAATAAAACAACTGGCCGCCCCAACGGTCGAAGACGAGGAACTCGTAGTCCATCAACTCGCAAGGGGATTGGGGGAGAAAGGTATCGTTGCGGCCGTCGTCATTAGGGGAAAAGGCATTGGGAACATACACATTGCAGAATTCACATTCGAATAGAATTACAGAATCCATTACCGTTTCGCAGGCGCTGTAGACCTCCACCACGTAAAGGCCGGGGCGGGAGGCCTCCAAGCGGGGCTGGTTGCTGCCGTCCTGCCAGCGGTAAAACGCAAATTCGTGAGAGGTGACGTCAAAAACCACGGAGCCGGTGCAAAGGTAGCGGGGCTCGCCCAATTCCACGCCTTGAATCCGGGGCGTATAGCTAACCTGTATAGCATCTTCCGCCTGTCCGCATTCATTGATTGCTGAAACTCCGTAAATCCCACTGGTTGTCACCGTCATTGAAGGGGAAGTACTACCATCCTGCCACTGATAGACGGCATTGGGCACGTCCACCTGCAACAACAATTGTTCTCCCTCACAAAGTAAAGTATCGTTGCCCAGTTCGACGGCCGGCAGGGAAACGTAACTCACCTCCGTGCTGGCCGTCGCCGTCTGGCAATCATTGCTCACCGTTACGGAATAAGCGCCGCTTTCCTCCACGAGAAAACCCGGCTGAGTAGTACCATCCTGCCACAGATAGGTGGCGGATGGATTAAAAACATCCAGTTCGATGACATCGCCCTCGCAGGCGGTGTATTCCGGATCCAGGTTTATGGACAGAGCCGGGCTGTAAGCCACAGTTATCGCATCGACTACTTCACCACAACCATTCATGACAGTTACGGCGTAGTCCCCCGCCGAGCTGACGGTATAGGCCGGGCCGGTACTGCCGTCCTGCCACAGGTAGGTAGCTTCTTCCGCGGTAACGTCCAATGTAAGTTGGGCCCCGGCGCAAAGAGTCGTATCCATCCCCAATTCCACCGCCGGGGGGCCGCTGAGCAGGCTAATGTCCACCGCATCGGAAACCTGCCCGCAGGCATTGGTGACTGTTACGGCGTAAACACCCGAACTGGTAGCATTGTAAGTAGACGATATCGAGCCATCCTGCCAGAGATAGGTAGCCTGTGGGTTGGTAGCGTCCAGCATTACCGCCTGCCCGTTGCAAATGCCCTGATCCGGGCCGAGTTCAACGGCAGGTAGCCCGGGAGAGTTCAGCAGGAAGGGGTGGCTACTGGACGCCAGAGGATTGCCGCATAGGTCTGTGACCGGGGCGGGCATTTCAGAAATAACCTCCAGGGTGTACATTCCGGAATCCACTAAAGCTGGAGAGATGGAAAGGGAGAAAGCATCGTGGTAATCGCCGCCGGCATCGCAGATAGTGGACACCAGGCCCAAGGTATAACTTTCACCGGAGGGGCCCGTAAGTGCGAAGTTGGCCTCTGAGATGGTGTTGCAATCCACATTCTCATCGAAGGTAAAGGAGATGCTGTTGTCATTGCAACTTGCCGGCAGGTTGATTTCTGCCAGTCCGGGTGGTTCAAAATCAAAAATATCGACATTGGAGATGCCAAAATCGATGGTATAGCCGGAGGTGGAGGCAGACCAGTTGGAAACCATCAGTACATAAGTATTGCCAGCTGTCACCTGGATCAGGTCGTTGAAAGGAGAAAAACCACTGTCTGCGTCAGGAAAAAAACTATCGCAGCCGGCGCCCTGAATATCGTAGGAGGAAGCGCCGGTAGCACCGGTCGGGCCGCTGCAGGCATTGGGATTAATACCAGTACCACCAGCGGCGTTGCAGCTGACCAGCAG
>JAGQXQ010000547.1 GCA_020436535.1 Phaeodactylibacter sp. | reverse complement strand
CTCCGGGCGTATGGTACACCTTTACGGGCAGCTCCCGTATTGTCAACCTGAACACTTGTGGTTCCGGTTACGATACGAAGCTTTCGGTTTATACCGGCAGCTGCACCGACGGGCTGGTTTGCGTAGCGGGCAATGATGACTTCTGCGGCCTGCAGTCTTCGGTTACGTTTGTTCCACTGCAAGGTGTACAGTACTATGTGCTGGTTCACGGCTTTGGCAGCGGCACCGGTAACTACTCTCTGGAGTACGATTGCCAGTCTCCGCTACCGCGTACGCAGAACGGCAATACGATTGCTGAAGACGTAGCGATCAGCTTGTTCCCCAACCCGGCGCAGGATGTACTCAATGTCCAGCTCGAAGGTATGACGGGTGACCAGGCAACCGTCCTCATCCACAACAGCCTCGGCCAGTTGATGATGGAACGCCGCATTCAGCAGGTGGAAACATCGTTTGAACGCTTCAACATCAGCCAGCTGCAGTCCGGAATGTACTTCCTGACCGTTCAGGTGGAAGGCAAAGGTAAGTTCACCAAGAAGTTCATGGTGGGCTCCGTCCGGCCATAAATTTTTAGTCGAAAGTTTTTGGTTGGCGGCTCTATAGGAGTTGATGCCAACCAAAAATTTTCAACAGCACAACGGAGGGCGCCATCGCGCTTCCGGTGCTGACAATAGAGGAGCTGTTCCGATTTTTCGGGGCAGCTCCTTTTTATGTTAAGAAAAGCATAAACCCTTCTCCCACTGACTTTTATCATTGATATCACACAACTATTCTTCTATAAATTGGGTATCTATAGAAGAGGAAAGAGTTGGACACATTTATTGTACTTATACTACTTGGAAAGCATAGTTTTTATAACCTGCTTTCAGGGAAAGGGTTAATTGCTATAGTGTTACGCTAATTTTCTAACACTTCGGGCCTTTAACATAGACGCAATATGTCAATCTAACAATTTTACCAGGCTCGCAAAGCTTTATCCGAAGGTTGGACGCTGATTGAACGGACAACCATCCAACCCCATAACAATTTCACCCTATATCCCACACCCCCACCTCTCCAGAACACCCATCGGAACGAATCAACGCCCCTGCCCTATTCACAGGCCGGGAGCTATATAATAACGCCAATTCAAAAAGTTATGAAAAACCCGATGTTATTGCTCAGTCTAACGTTGGACACCATTGATGGACAGGGATTTGCGGAAGGCTCGGCGTCATTCCGACTTCCGGTTTCCGACTTCCGACTTTTGTCTACCGCTAGAACGGCAGCCCTTCTTCTGATGTTGTTGATGGGCGGCAGTGCGCTGCTGAACGCACAGCCCGGCCAGTCGCTGTTGGAAGAGCTGGCCGATGAAGAAAAAGACGCCGTTAATGCCCTGGTCATGTATCCCGAGGATACGCGGATGGCTATCCTGGAAAGCAGCCAGTATCCGGAGGCACTGATCAAGATGCAGCGTCTGCAAACTCAGACCAGTGAGTCCTTCCAAAACCTGTTGGCAGGCTATCCCCAGAGCACTCAGGAAATGATCTGGGATATCACCCGCTATCCGGGCCTGGTAGAACGCCTGGTAGAGGAAGGGCGAGGCTCGCGAAGCAGTATTCAGATGGTTCTGAAGGATTACCCGGAAGCCGTTTCAGACAATGCCCTGAGTGCCGGCATGCAGTATTTGCCGTTGCTCGAAGAGATCCACCGATTGGACCGCTCGGCCGATGACGCCTTTAACGCGCTCCTGAGGGATTACCCGCCGGCTGTGCAAAACGCTCTGAATACACTGCTGGGCCTGCCCGAAGTACTGACGATCCTCACGGATAACATCGAGCTGACCCTGCTGGTGGGCGACCTGTACCGCCGCGATCCGGAGCTGGTGTTGCACAAGGCCGACAGCCTGAGCCTGGAGGTGGCCCGGCAAAATGCCCAGGAACTGGAAGACTGGAAAGCAGAGCTCGAAGAGAACCCCGAAGCGGCACAAGAGCTGAGAGCTTCCGCCGAAGAATTTGCCGCCGAATACGGCTATGATGACGAGTACTACGATTACCCGGATGACGATGTCTACTACGACGAAGGCCCTGAAACCAGAGTAATTGAACGTTACTATTACTACAATTACCCCTACTGGTTCGGCTATCCCTCCTGGTACGCCTACCCGCGCTGGCGGCCCTACCCGTACTGGTATGACTGGGGCTTCTATTTCCAGCCGGGCCGGACGATCGTCATCCTCCACATGCCGTCCTACTACTTCACTAACTGGTATTTCTACGAACCGCATCATCACTATCGTTACTCGCACCTGTCCGCACATTTTGTGCGGCACTACCAGCGCCATCCGAGGTCAGGTGGCAGCATTACCACCAGTGTGGCGGGGTGGCAAAACCGCAACCGCGAAGTCATTACCCGCAACTGGATAACCGATGACAACCGCCTGGCGGAACGCTTCCGCGAATACGGCCGTTTCGAATCGGAACGCGTAACCTACAACCGCAACCACCCTACCCGTGCCTTATCGCAGCAGGAGTACCTGGAAAAGAACGCCAACCGGTATACCGAACTAAACAGGGCTGTTAAGCAAGGGCGCGAAATCTCCCAGGAACCAGTCTATGAACCCAGGGACAAGGCGCCCGTCCGGGAGCCCGAAATCCGCCAACCCAATGTTCCTAAAACGGTGCCCCGCACTCAACCTCAACCTAAAGAACCCGTCCAGCAACCCCGAACCCGGGTAGAGCCCAAAGAACGGGTTGAACCTGCCCCTACGCCCAGGCAGGAACCGCAGAAGCGCGAACGGGTGATCATTCCGGAAAAGAGGCCGGCAACCAGAACGGAACCACCCAAAACCAGGGAGATACCCAAGGTGGAGCAAGGCAGAGATTATCACAAAAATAATTGGGAAAAGCCCCAAACCACCAGGCAGCCCAGAACGACTCCCGCTCCTGCTCCAAAACGAGAGGTGGCCCAACCGAAACCGGCGCCTCAGAAGCGGGAAGTGACAAAACCGAAAACGGCTACGAAGAAGGGAGGAGGGAATTGAGGGGAAGTCGGAAGTGGGAAGGCGGAAAGGGGAAGTGGGAAGGCCTCCGCCTTCCCACTTCTCTGCTACTCTTTTTCCAGCCTTTCGATCAGCCGCCCGGAAATACGCAGAAAATCCATCTCGGTAATGATGCCGATCAGCTCTTCGCCCTGCACTACCGGCAGGCAGCCGATTTTGTTATCCCGCATCACATTCATGGCCTGAACGATGGTGGCTTTCGGGCCGATGGTGATCGGTTTTTTGACCATGATGTCCTTGACGCAGGTGGCCGCCTGGGTGTTCAGCCGGTTGCGATGGGTGAAGTAGCGCAGCAGCAGGCGGGAAGTGATCAGGCCACAGAGTTTGCCTTTAGAATCCTCTACGGGTAAATAGCGGACTTTGCGCCAATCCATAAGTTCCGTGACCAGCTCAATGAGGTCATCCTGCTGAACGGTAAAGAGATCGGTTTCCATAAACTCATCGACCAGCAGTTTGGCGGGGCGATAATCGGACAGGTCGTTGGCCTCGGGCAATTTCCATTTGTGCACGGGCTGGTTTTTCTCCTGGTTTTCAACGATAGCCGCCGTCAGCACACTGACCGCCTCATCGCGGGTTACCTCTTTGGTGAGCTTAGTGAAAGCCCGGAGTTGCCAGCGGGCGCCGTTCATNNTGCTTTTTGGCCCGTTCCTCGATGATACCCAGGTAGTGGTCGATGTCTTTGGGGGATACTTTGCGGCTTTCGAGTCCTTCGCGGGCGATAGGTAGTAGTTCGTGCAGGATCAAGTCGGTGGGAGACACTTTTTTATCCTTGAACCAGTTGAAGGTGGAGTCGATACCAAATTTGGCGGCTTTGGAAAAATTATCGCGCACATCTTCCCAGGACAGTTGTTTGCGAATGTCCTTACAGTGTTTTTTCATCCCCTCCATGGCGCCCAGCCAGAAGGCGGCGTTAGCCACCTCGTCGGCGACGGAAGGGCCGGAAGGCAGGACCCGGTTTTCAATACGCAGGTGGGGTTTCCCGGATTCACTGATGCCATAACAAGGGCGATTCCAGCGGTACACGGTAGAATTGTGCACCTGCAGGGCGCGCAGTTTGGGCACCTTACCCTGTTCCACCATTTTTATGGAATCCTCATCCACATCGGCGCTGAGCAAAACCCGGAAGCGGGCAATGTCTTCCTTATAGATCTCCATAATGGATTTATCGAGCCAACCGGTGCCGAAGCTGACCCTCGGGCTGCGCTCGCGCATGTGGTCGTGGGTCGTTCGGATATCGAGGGCTTGCTGGAAGAGGGCGATCCGGCTTTCGTGCCAGAGGCGCTTTCCAAAAACGATGGGGGAATTGGCGGCAATAGCCATTACCGGGGCGGCCAGAGCCTGAGATATATTGTACATGCAGACAAAATCGGCCGGCGACACCTGTAAATGTACCTGAAAACTGGTATTACAAGCCTCCAGCAGGGGAGAATCATGCTTGACCAGCAGTTCGTCGATACCGGACAGGCGCAGTTCATAGGCTTGGCCAATGAGCTGGTTGTTGATGGCTTCCATCAAAGCGAAGTACCGTTTTTTGGGCGTCAGGTTCTCCATCTCCAGGTCATACTTGCGCAGGGTAGGCAAAATACCGGTGAGGATAAGCTTAGCGTTGAGAGGCCGCAGTTTTTCCCTGATCTTATCCAGCTTTGAGGTGTTTTCCTCCTCGAGGTCACTCAGGCAGGTTCCCTCAAAGAGGCGAGGTGTCAGGTTGGTCTCCAGGTTGAATTTGGCCAGTTCGGTCTCTACCCAGTCATATTCTTTCATTTGGTCCAGCGCCTCCATGGCTATAGTTGCCGGTTTGTAGGTCTTGGCATTGACCAGGCACATTTCCTGTTCGGCGCCGATGCGGGCAATATCACTTTCAAACCAGTCGTTCTCGAGCATATATTCCAGTGCCTGCACATCGCGCAACAGTTTTTTCACAAACTGTTGCATGGCCATTTCGTCCTTGACCAGGGATACTTTTTGTTCGCCCATTTTTGTTATTGTGTGTGTTTGATCTTGTAAAAAGCCTGTTTTTCAGCCATTCTTCTTAAATATAGGCGATAATTTAAAAACTTTAGCCTGTTTTTATACACAAAAGAGCTTATGAAAAAAATATGGATAGGGATTTTTGCCATTATGCTGGCCGCCGCCTGCACCAA
>JAGQXQ010000111.1:15490-22423 GCA_020436535.1 Phaeodactylibacter sp. | reverse complement strand
AGGGCTGAGTCTGCCTGCTGGTTCCTATGCCTACCGTATTATTTCGGAGGCATATTGGGTTACCGGCCACTTACTGGTGGTGAGAAGAGAGGAATGATAAAGGGGAGGCTATTGGCCTTAACCTTTTTCACCATTCCGTATGGGCAGCTTAATGATTATGTATAATAGCAGATAAACCCCATTCGCGGCTGTTTTGTAGTTTTTCGAATACCAGAACCAGGCTTTTGCCGGATTTGCAAAATTCTACAAAGATGCAATCCGGAAACCTTTTGGCTATCTGCCCAGCCGTTAGGCCGGAATTACCCGGAAAACTTATTTCATTATAGTGGAGTTCCGCTCCATCGCTAAAGTCTTCGTCGAAAATGTAATTGTCGTAATACGTCTGGAAGTCTATTTCTAGCGGAATACCTTCTACACCTCCCCAATGATAGGCATTTGAATCCGATTTGACGTCCTTTATCATTGAAGTGGAAAAGATCTTTCCGGGAGTTTTCAATCCAAAAGGTAAAAAATGGACCCCTTTTTCCGAATGGATGTACTTCAAGGCCAACCGGTCAAAATTTTTATTTTTCAGGTAGATGATGGCGTATTCATCTTTGGGAGCTATTTGAATTTTGGCCCTTTCTGGAGGAAGGAGCTGAGAAGAAAAGGGTTCTTCCGGCAATCCTTTTGTTGTCAGGCTATCTGACTTATCTGGGCTGAGGGCTGCGCTTTTTACAGGTTTATTTTCCAGCTCTACCTTTACCTCATCCGGGTTATTTGGAACATTGGTTTTTTTCTTGAGGGGGTCTTCGCCGAGGGCGTTTTTTTGGCTCCCTTCCGTGCCGGCGGCTACGGATGCAATACCAGGCGCAGCCTTTTTCAATCCTGCATCGGCACTATCTATTGACCAGGCGTTGGTGCCGGCGGTTATGGGCGCCGTGCTTAACTCCTCATCAACTGAGACTGCCTCAGCGGTATGATTTTGACCCTTAACCAGTATAGTTAAGCACAAGGCCAGGGTGAGCAATATGCCTACCCCCAGGGCTGGATACCAAATAATGTTGAATGTAAAATTTCGCTTAGCATTTTGGAGGAGTCTATTCTGTCCAGAGAGGAGCTTAATTTGTTGTTCATTGAGCAAGAACATCTGAGAATAGGCCTCTTGATTGCCTTCCTCAATGGTTTTCTGCAACTCTTGTAGTTCATGGGGCGAAATATTGCCCTTCCCTTTTTGCAAAGTAGGTTGCTGTGCAGTTAGTAGCGCTTCATTTCGCTCTTTAACGGTCCGGCTCAATTCCTCAACTGAAGTGTACAGGCCGTTCAGGCTTTGTTCCAGCTCTTCAAGGTAGGATGATAATTCTTGCTCCAGCTCACTTTGTCGCTGCAATTGCGCCGCCTCGGAGTAGTCTTCACCTGCCTGAGAATCAGGATGGCCTAAATTGGCGATTTGCACCAGCAACATTTCGAGCTGCTGGCTTTTTCCATCAGCGATTCCCACTAATTCCCCGATCCGCTCCTTAAGGGCATTAACATTGCCAGTAGTGTGCTGAATGAATTGTTGTGCCGATTCCAATTCATCCAGGTCAGTGTTTAATTGTTCCAACAGGTTTGTGTAGTGTTTCTCATGCATGTTACCCAGGTGTTTGTTTTATTTTTTTCCTGTCACCTAATCCATTTCTGGGCCCGGTTTCACCGGTCAATAATGCGTGTTGGTAAAAAAGTGAACTGATAAAGCACAAAGAGATACTCCGGATGCAGTACAATCTATCGGCTACGAAATATTTGGGAATCACTTCAAAATTAGGGGGGGGCTCAATAGTGGAATACCGGCGCGGAAAAGAGTTTCCTGTTTTGCATTCCTTATTTTTACTCCGGAGCCTTAATTTTTCTACGGTGCGCTTGAGTTTTTGTTGCTTGAATTGGCAGAAACTTTTTGAGGCCTTAGCTCTGATCCACTTTCATCTTTCCGTGGAAAGGCTGAATTGGCGTTTGTAAAATACTGGCTTGGTTTGGTTCAACAGTCCAAGAATGATAAAACGCTAAGGTGCAGTTGGTGCGTTAAGAAGTTACCAAACCCAAGTATCCTTTCCACCATTATGTAAAGGCGGGTAAAAAAAAACTGGCTGCAGAAACCCACAGCCAGCTCAGCCCTAACCAAATTAAAACCAGGTATTACCAGACGAACAAATATTCTTTAGTAATAATTTATTCCCGGGGCGAGGCGGCAGGGCTTTCCTCCTTTGTTAAGGAAAGCAAAAAGCCACTACTTCAAGCCTGGGAAAGGATTATTCACCACGTTACCTTTTTCCGGCTGTATTCACACAAAAGATGCCAGCCGTGCATCTTGTCCTGGTGCATATCCCTCCCGGCAACCCTCAGAGCCCCTATTGTTCTAATCTCTATCCTTCAACCACTGGGCGATGGCCGGAGTGAGCAGCTTCTGAGAGCGGCTGCCGACAAATACGCCAATGTGGCCGCCGGGGAATTCCATCAGTTCCTTATCCTTGGAGCTGACCAGGTCGTTGATAGGAGTAGTAGTTTCCGGAGGTACGATGTGGTCGTCCTTGGCGTAGATCGTCAGGATAGGGGTTTTGATATTTTTTAGTTCGACCTTTCGGCCGCCTAGTTCGAATTTACCGTTGATCAGTTTGTTGTGTTGGTACATGTCCTTGATGAAGCGGCGGTAGGTTTCGCCAGCCTGCGCCGGGCTGTCAGCAACCCAGTGTTCCATGCGGAGGAAGTTCATAAGGCGGCCCTGATCCGCCATTGTTTCCGGCAGGGCCATGTACTTGCGCGTTTTGTTCATGGGCTTGAGCAGGTCGAAGCCAGTATTGAGGAAGTCTCCGGGGACGATGCCGCCGAAGCCGTCAACGATAGCGTCGACATCCATATCTTTGGCCCATTTGAAGAGCAGCCCTTCGTCATTATCAAAATCTACAGGAGTAACCAACGTGACGAGGTTCTTGATCTTCTCGGGGAACAAGGAGGAGTAGATCAGGCTGAACGTGCCGCCCTGGCAAACGCCGAGTAAGTTAACCTTGTTGATGTTGTGCTTTTCGAGAATAAAATCTACGCAGTCATTCAAGTTGCCGAGGATGTAATCCTCTAAAGTCTTATACCGGTCTATCTTGGTAGGGTAGCCCCAATCGATCAGGTAGACATCGATGCCTTCGCTGATCAGTTTACGGATGAGGCTCCGGTCGGGTTGCAGGTCCATCATTTCCCAGCGGTTGACGAGGGCATAGGAAATCAGGACGGGCGTTTTGGCGAGCGCCTTATCCTCCCGTTCAAAGTGGTAAAGTTTCACCTTGCCGTCTTCCCAGACGGTATGGCGGGGGGCAGTTGCAATGTCGACGTCCTTCACGCCGGAGATATTGCGAAGGGCATCAGATACTGTATTTACGCGTTCAAGAATTTGGTCGCTCATTTTACCATTAGTCGTACTCATCGCTCTGGTTTTACTGCCTGTCCGGGGCGTAGTCTTGTCAGTTTGGTTCAAGGTTCCGCCGCAGGGGCTTAGTTAATACTCTGGTTATGATTAGGAATAAAACCAGGGGCAGCAAAATGGCCCCTGATCTGGTTTTAAAAGTGTCAATTACCAATTGGTAAAAGAGAATCTCAACTAAATAAAGATAGTTGAGTTCTCTGGTTTGTCGGGTGGCCTGAAAAATTCAGTTACCGGTTTTTCGACGCTCTGTGCCATATACAGGACGCAGTTGGCCGAAAACCGGTAACCGAATGAGTACACTAAAGCAGTGATTTCGCTTGCTTGGCCCATTGGTCGCGCTTGGCGCGGCCCTGGAAAGCACCAAGGAGTTCATCGATCATATCGTATTCCCTGGCAGTCATTTTGCTGATCTGATTGTAGGAATAAACCCCCAACTCATTCAACATTTTTTCCAGTTTCGGGCCAATGCCTTTGATCTGCTTCAGGTCGTCGGCCTGGGCTTTTGAAGCCTTGCCTATTTTGTCAATTAATTTTTTTTTTGAGGTACCTTTTGTTTCGGTAACCTCTTCACCTTTGCTAACCATAGGTTTGCCGGCCAGCAGCAATGCTTTTTCAAGTTCGGCAACTTTCTGCTCGAGCTTGCGCATTTTCTGGCGCAGGGCATTGGATTCTTTAGCAATATCGTCCCCGTCCGATTTGGTCAGGAAAGGCAGGTCGGCGTAGGTAAGTTCCATGATCTTGTCGGTCATGGACTTAATACCGGTGCCGGCAGCCGCCACCTCGCTCTGCAACTTGGAATATTCTTCAGAGTGCAGTACCTTCAGGAGGGTGTCTTCCAGGGTGTTGACATAGTGCTGGAAGAAGTCCTGGTATTCCGGCATTTCTTTGCTATCCTTATACTTCTTGTAGAAATCGCGGATGGTGTCCGGCATTGAGAACTGGCCGGCCTCGTAGACCATGCTTTGCAGTTCGGCGGACTTGAGGATGAACGCAATGTATGCGAACTGGATATCGCGCATCATTTTGGCCACTTCGGTTTGGCGGCCTTGCGCCATGATGTTGTAATAAGGCGCCAGTTGGTCGCGCATGCGGTTGTTGAAGTCGGTAGCCATTTCGAAGAAAGGCATGTTGCCCTTATCCATGTACTCCCGCATCTTTTCTTTCCAGTTATCGCTGATAGAGGACCAGTCGCCCGCTTCATTTTTGGTGTAAGAGAGGTAGGTCTCAAACCACTTATTGACATTCTCGATCAGCTCACTGGTGTTGCCAACCGGGCGGAAGCCCATCATTTGGTTGACCACCTTTTGGTAAGAGTCCGGCGAGAAGTACTTGTCGATCATTTCCTTGGTGTACATGCCGTTCTGGATGAGGCGCTGCATGGGTTCCCAGTAGCGGTGCATATAGTCGTAAGACTCCACGAAATTAGTGAAGTGAGGACGCATGCTGTAAGGCATCTTGTCGTACACCTGCTCGCTCATCCACTTGTTGCCTTTATTCATCCATTCCTTCCAGCTTTTCATGCCGTCCTGGAAGAAACCGGAAGGGTTGAACGCGCCCTGGTATTCCGGCAGCTTCAGCCCCATCTTTTCTGCATTATCCTGGTAGAATTTCGCCCATTTCTGGGCGTATTCCGTTTGCATTTCCATCCACTGGCGCATTTGTTCCGGCGCCTTTTCGAGGGCTTTTTGTGGGTCTTGGCCAACCTTTACGGCTTGCTCAAAAAAATCCTGTTGTTTCTTGTACCATTCGGTGAAGAGGTCTTGAGCATCGTCCGTGCTCTTGCTCTTACCGTTGGTTTCCGGAGTAAAGGCTTTGGTCATTTGTTCTGATAGGTTAGACCAGAACTCCATGGCCTTTTTTTGTCCTTCTATGATGGTATCAAATTGGTTACTCATGGCCTGATTAATTTGAATTGAAAAAGTGATTTGGATTGTAGGCGAAATTTGCAGCCGGGGCTGAATGAGGGCTTTCTAAGGCCCGGGGGGGCGTGATCCGTAATTCGTTGATCCGAGTCACGGATCACTGCCCCGCAGGCCGGCGAAATGTCGACTCTAGTTCATATATTCCTGGATGACCTTGGCGTTGGCCGTATTGGTATCGTAAACGGCTTTCATTGTTTCCTGGTAAAGCTCTGTCAACTTTTTGGTGCGTTCTTGTTGCGTCTCAATGCTGGTTGCAGTCCATACATTCCTGAAGTAATCTACAGTCTTCTTATACAAGTCCATTGACAATTCAATATTCTTGGTATAATCAGCAGTAAAGGTGCTCCAGAAATCCTTCTGGTATTTTTCGAGGTTGCTTTTGTCAACCATTTTTTCTGCCAACTCTGTATAGCGAGTGTAGCACTCGTTCAGCAGTTTACCTGCATCTTCGGCTGCGTTCTTGTCCGGCATAGCTACTTCTGCTACGGTGTTGGCGTAGTTGAGAAAAGTAGTATACATCTTATTCTGGTTTTCCAGTATCTGGTCGAAATAATTCTTGGTGCCAGCCATAATGAAAAAAATTTAAAAGAATGAAATAATATTTACTTGATTGATGATACAAATGTACCACCGGTGCGCTCCCTTATCAATAGGGCTTCTTATATGATTAACGCTGACTTCAATGCCTATGTTTACGTAGGCAGGTTGTTAATATATTGATTTACAGTAATTTAGATTTAGAAATACAGGGGTTGACTTTTTGGAAGGCGGAAGTGGGAAATCGGAAGGCTGAAATCTGAACTTACTTTCCTACTTCGCCCTTCCGCCTTTCCACTTCGATCAAACCCTTTCAATAATAATGGAAGAAGCGCCGCCGCCGCCGTTGCAGATGGCTGCCAGTCCGTAGTGTCCGTTCTTCTTGTGCAGTACATTATTCAAGGTCGTGATGATGCGGGCGCCGCTGGCGCCGAGCGGGTGGCCCAGGGAAACGGCGCCGCCGTGGACGTTGACTTTGTCGGCATCGAGTTTCATCAACTTGTTGAAAGCGAGGGTGACTACGGCGAATGCCTCATTGACCTCGAAATAGTCAATGTCTTCTATCTTAAGCCCGGCGCGTTGCAGGGCGATCGGGGCGGCCTTGGTGGGGGCGGTGGTGAACCACTCCGGTTCCTGGGCGGCATCGGCAAAGCTGACGATGCGGGCCACCGGCTTCAGTCCTAGTTCCTTGACTTTTTCCTCGCTGGCCAATACCAGGGCGGCGGCGCCGTCGTTGATGGTAGACGCATTGGCGGCGGTTACGGTGCCGTCCTTGGTAAATACCGGCCGGAGGGTAGGGATCTTTTCAAATTTGACCCGTTTGTATTCTTCGTCCTCGGTGACGATCATGGGGTCCCCCCGGCGTTGTGGTACTTCCACCGGTACGATCTCATCTTTAAAAACACCGTTTTCGGTGCTGGCTGCCGAGCGTTTGTAGGAAGTAATGGAGAATTCGTCCTGCTCTTCACGGGAGATGTTGTATTCCTTGGCGGTATTGTCAGCGCAAACGCCCATGACGGCTTGGTTGTATGCGTCGGTCAGGCC
>JAGQXQ010000111.1:5618-15417 GCA_020436535.1 Phaeodactylibacter sp. | reverse complement strand
ACCGAGCTCATATTCTCCATTCCGCCGGCGACGATAATATCCTGGTGGCCAAGCATAATGGCTTGAGCTGCGAACATGATCGCCTTCGCCCCGGAAGAGCAAACCTTATTCACCGTTGTGCAGGGAACGGTGTTGGGGATACCCGCGTAGATAGCGGCCTGCCGGGCCGGCGCCTGGCCCAGGTTGGCGGAATAGACGTTACCCATAAATACTTCCTGAACCTGATCCGGATTAACACCTGCCTTTTCGAGTGCTCCTTTGATAGCGGTAGCGCCCAGACGGGGGGCCGGTACATTGGCCAGTACTCCTCCGAAACTGCCAAGAGGCGTGCGGACGGCAGATACGATATACACTTTTCTCATGATGAGTGGTTTTATTTGTTTAAAGATCCCATTTTAAAAATAATTCTTTTCTTAACCAACCTTTTCTTTTTGTCAACCCCTCTTATTATGGAATTTAATTTTCTGATTATCAAAATATTGAAACATTTATTGTAAATCGCCCACCCTTAAGTCAGCCATTATAGCCTTTCAACAATTAGCACTTATTTAGAGTTGATTGTTTACATTTGAATGCCTCCTTATTGAACGACTACTCATCAGGTTTGGCGTTCTCCAAAAGCCGATTGATTTTAAAAGCCGACAGAATTCTAAATACAAATTAATATGTATAGACTGAAAGACAAGGTCGCCATCATTACAGGTGGCGCCAGTGGAATTGGTAAAGCAACAGCTATGCGCTTTATCGAAGAGGGCGCTCGGGTCGTCATCTGGGATATAAACCGCGAAAAGGGCCTTGCGGTTGCTTCTGAATTGAATAAATTAGCTGCAAAATTAGCCGAAAAGGCCGTTGAAGTTCCCGTTTATGAAGTGGGGGAACAAAATGGAAATGCCGGTACGGCGGAACTGTACAGCAAATTTTATGAGGTCAACACTACGGACCTGGCCAGTACGGAAGCAGCGGCACGCGAGGCGATGGAAGATTTTGGGCAGGTCGATATCCTGATCAACAACGCAGGCATCACCCGGGACGCTACGATGAAAAAAATGACTCCCGAACAGTGGCAACTGGTGATCGATGTGAACCTGACCGGAGTCTGGAACTGCACTAAAGCTGTTTCGCCTTTTATGGTGGAACGCAACTACGGGCGTATCATCAGCGCGGCATCTGTAGTCGGCCTGCACGGTAATTTCGGGCAGACTAATTACGTAGCTACCAAAGCGGGCGTTATTGGCATGACTAAAGTGTGGGCCCGTGAGTTTGCCCGTAAAGGCATCACCGCCAATGCCGTCGCACCCGGCTTCATCGCTACGGAAATGGTAGCGACTATTCCGGAAAAGGTGATCCAGATGATCGAAGACAAAACACCGGTAGGCCGAATGGGTAAGCCCGAAGAAATTGCTAACGCCTACCTGTTCCTGGCCTCTGAAGAGGCTGCTTTTGTCAATGGCATTACCCTGAGTGTAGATGGAGGGCTAATTCTGTAAGACGGATCAAATCCAATATCTTATTACCCTAACTGGCCTTTGCCTGAATGGCAGTGGCCAGTTTTTTCAGGCTTTTTCTCCTATGGGAGGAAAATAAGCCGGGAATCTTATATGCAATTATCTATATATTTCAATAATTGACAAAAATAGCGTAACTTAGGGCGCAGTTTCAGCGTTTTATTGAAGCTGAAAGATTAATCAAAGCGGAGGTAACATGAGGATGAAACTGCAAAAATTTACGGAATTCGCCAATACGCTTCTGCCCCATGAGACGGCGTATCTGCTCTCTACGCAGCAATTTGAAGATGATATCAAGCTTGGGATACTGGAGTTAATCGATTACAACTGCAACAATATCAGGCAGTTTACTCCTTACGACCCGGCTATCGATAAGCGGAAGTACTCCAACCTGAAGAACTGGATCGCAGAGCGGCTGGAGGCCATTGACGTAGACGCGCGCTTTGACTGGATGAGCCGCCTGGAACGGCAGGTCATGACCGATTCCATCGAGCCCCAGGAGGAAAAACAGTTGCTCAAGGCTATTCGGGAATATGATAAGCTGGATTTCTATTTTACCAAGTTTTACGAGCTGGTGGAAATTTACCGGCATTTCCTCCTGATCCGGATGCGGCATGCTCACCACAAGGTGGCGGATGACTTTCTGAAGCACTATCGTCAAAAATACGAAGAGAGTAAAGCTACAGGGGAGCGCATTCACGAGGCAACCCTGGATATTGTGAACCAGTATTCCGAGAACTCCGCCCAGTCCATTCATTGGGAAAACTGGCTGACCGAAGTATTTTATAATGAAGAGCTGGATGGCCTGAACCGTTACCTGGCCCTGGTGCGGCTGACTTTCGTGTATTTCAACTACCGGCAATTCGAAAAACTGCGGGAGAAGTACAACAATATAGACCAGCTGTTCAAGGACGGCCAGTACTATTCCCGCCGCATCCTGCTCAACTATTATGCCAACCGGGTGATGTTGCACACCAAGTTCCAGGAGTACGATAAGGCTGAATACTATGGCTACCTGTCCATACGGGAAAAGAACAGCGACTACATTCACTACGTGAATAACCTCAGCGCGGTGCTACTCCGGCAAAAAAAATACCAGGACGCTCTGCAACTCATGCGTTCGGCCTATCCGGAAATGAAAAATACGCCGAGCTTTCACAACCGCATCGGTTTTGTAGCCTTCTACCTGAAGTGCCTCAATTACAATCAGCAATATAAGAATGCCGAGAACTATGCTGAATCCTTCCTGCAGGCATATAAGAAGGAGATATTCGAGTACCGCTGGCACATCTTCTTTTCCTCCTACCTGGAGGCCATTCTACAGCAGGAAAAGTATTCTAAAGTGTTGAAAGTGGTACGCAAATACCAGCTTCTGGACCGCGAAAAGCAGTATCAGAAAAACGCCAACTATCTGCCCACCATTCTGTGGTATAATGCTGTGGCTCAGTATAAGGAGATGCTCATTCAGAAGGATGAGATCAGCTCTCTCATCCAGGAATCCATTGGACAGCTGGATAGAGTAGAAGCAAAACAGCATCAACTCAGAGACCTCCTTGAAGAGCTGCGCCCTTTTATTCCCGGTGTGGTCAACCGGGTGCAGGATAAGATGTTAATGACCTAACTGGGGCCGGGCATCAGGCCGGGAGAGCACGCTCTCGTAGTGTTCGACCAGCAGAGCCTGTTGTTGGGCTACTTTATTCAATACCCGAAGCTCTTCATTCAGAACTTCTTCTCTTTTGATAGGATCGTTGGTGAAAGATAGTCGCTTACGGTTCCGGTTGACATCGAGAATTTTTTGAATAGTTTGATTTAAGGCTATCCGGGCTTTGATCAGCCGGAGTTTCATGGATCTTTTTGTCATTCCCTTTTGGATTTGGTTAGGAATTCAGTAAACTTCTTTTAGTTTACTTGCTTGGGCAATTGTTTGAATGCAGGTGTTTTTTCATTCCTACTTTGTGTAGCCTTCCGATGAAAAACGAAGGCGTTTTACCAAAAGTGTATACTTTCCATTTTTAACATCATAAAGAACTTTTTTTGGTTTACTGGATAATATCAGAACTTAATTTTCGAACAGCCCGTTGCGAAGCTACGAAATATTAACAATATTGCCCAAAATTTGGATCGCAGATTAGTGTTAAATTAAGCACAAAAGGGTAGGGGCGGGTCAATTGGGTGTCATTTTTTATACCAGGGGGCCACCTGCCGGATGGAGGAAAACCATACGGCAGGTGTACAATGCTTTGGTTATTCTGTGTGGGGGGATTAGCCGGCCTGCTTATTCTCCGCCTACTCTCCCTGCCTCTTCTTCCAGTCCGGTTTTCCGCTTCCTGGATTTTACTTTTTCATTGCCGAAGCGGTAGCTGAGGCTCAGGCTGGCGCGCCGGCTGTCCCACCGGCCACTGCCAATTGCCGTCAGGCCATTGAAGGTAGACTGGCCGTCCCAGCCGGTCTCATAGAAAATATCGTTGACACTCAGGCGAACATTCAGCCGGCCTTGCAGGAATTTGCGCTGCAGGCCCAGGTTGAGGCTCCAGTTGGATTCATACTCGAATACGCCGCCCCAAACACCCGGCCCGGAATAATAGCCGGAGATCTCGCCTTTAAACCCGGCGGGCAGGCTGAAGGTATGCTGCTGGTAGATACTGTAGGTGAACGCCTGCAGGTCGACAACGGCGCCCTCTCCGAAATCAGCCTGATTGTCGAGGTAAGAAGCGCTCAGGTTGAAATAAGCGTCCCAGCCTTTTACCACCTGAACCGGTGCACTGACGTTGAAGCTATAAATGGTTTGCTCCGCCAGGTTGGCCCACGTGATGAAGCCCGCCCGTGGGTCCTCTTCGTCGGGAGCGATCAGGCGGGTGATCTGGTCGGTGGTGCGGCTGTAAGCCAGCTTGAAGTTGTAGCGGTGAGCCAGGGTGTAGCCCAACTCGAGGTTGTTGACGATCTCCGGCCGCAGGAAGGGGTTGCCTTTCTGGGAGGATAGCTGACTGACCTGGTTGTTGAAAGGGTTCAGAATGTCATAATCCGGCCGGTTAATCCGGCGGCCGTAGTTCAGCGCCAGCGTATGCTTGGGAGCTAGTTGCCAGGTCATTCCAGCCGAAGGGAACCAGTTGAGATAGTTCAGCTTTACGGGCTGTTCCTGAAGTTCGGGAAGGAAGGCCTCTAAGTTGCCCATAGCATCGGTTTGCTCGGCGCGCAGGCCGGCCGAGAAGTTCCATTTTTTCCCGAGCGGGCGCGCAAAGTTGATGTATCCGGCAAAGACATTTTCCTCGTACTTAAATAGGTTAGACCGGCGGTTGTTGAGTTCCTGGCGGTTGTCCAGCACATCGAAAAACAGAAAGGTATTATCGGAAACCACCCGGCTCAGTTTCGATCCGATGCCCAATTTTCCACCCCACACTTCCTCCTCATAATCGGCATTAAACGTATAAATATCAATATCGGTTGGAGTGTCAAAGCTGTTGATGATTTCGGTGAGCAATTCTTCTTCTGCGGCGTCGTAATAGCGGTTGGGCTGATAACGCCGGCTATCGTTTTCATACCTGCCGTAGTCCAGGTCCACATTCAGGCTGCGCCCCTTCTTATTGTCAAACTGGTAATTCAGGTTAAAAGTATTGTTCTTTCTGCGGTCATCCGCCGTATTGAAGGCCACCAGAATGCTGTCTATCTGCGCAGGAGCGAGCTGGTTGGCAATCTCAATACGGTTCACAGACCAACGGTCGCCGTTCATTTGCATACCGCCGGCTAATATGCCTACGGTATGTTGATCGGACAGGAAGAGATCGGCGCCAATCCGGTAGTTGTAATTCTGCCAACTGTTCCGGCTATTGTTGATTTCGTCCAGTTGGAGGCCATTCTGGAAGCTCAGAAAATTCATGTTGTGGTAGTTACTCCCGTCGGCAAGGCCTGTTGTGGCGAAAATATTTAGGGCCTTATTGCGATAGTTGCCGCTGGCATTGATATTGGAACGATCATAGCTGCCCTGGCTGTAGGTAGTGCTGACGGTGCCATTGGCGCCGAGGTTTTTGTCTTTTTTGAGTCGGATATCGATAATTCCGGCATTGCCTTCCGCTTCATAGCGGGCGCCGGGGTTGGTAATGATCTCTATGCGGTCGATCTGTTCAGCGGGCAGGCTTTGCAGGTAGTTGGTCAGGTCCTGGCCGGTGAGCGGCAGGCGTTTCCCGTCTACATACAGCAGCACGCCCGAACGGCCCAGCACATTGATGTTGTCGTTGTTGTCAACCGTCACGCCCGGGGCTTTGCGCAGCAGCGATATTGCGTCGGACCCCACACTGTTGATAGTGCCTTCTACATTGAATACCGTACGGTCGGGTTTGATCTCCACCATGGTCCGGGAAGCAGTCACGGTGGCCTCTTTCAGGTCAATAGTAGTCGAAGCGAAAGCCAGCTGGCCGAGGTCGAGTTGCTGGCCTTTTGCCAATTGAATATCTGGCTTCCGGAGGTCGGGCGCCCCTACATAGGTGGCTTTCAGGAAATAGCTGCCGGCGGCGATGCCCTGAAAATTAAACAGGCCGGCGTCGTCACTGGCCTCGGCTTTATACAAGCTGCTGTCGGCAGCATTGTATAAAATGACATTGGCAAAAGCTGCAGGAAGGCCATCGGCATCCTGGATCTGCCCGCGAATGCCGGCAGATTGTGCCTGGATGGTTAGGCAGGCTAATAGAAGAGATAGGCTAGTTAATAGTCTCATGTGTTTTTACGGGTGATTTCTCAGGAAATAGAAGTCTTGAAAATTGCTTACAAGTATCCGAAACAAGCGACAATCTATTTAGTTTTTTCGGCCAACGTACTGTTTAGCAGTAGAAAGGCACATTCCATAAAAATACACGAGCCCTGCTGTTGTTGAAATTTCTGCAAAGAAAAAGCGGCTTTCGCTCATCTCAAATCCTTTCAGAAAGGTTTTCATTAAAGAGAGGTATCCGCATGGCCTTTGGGAAATCAGGACGCAAAAAGAACAGAAAACCAATGATATGAGAATACTGGAAAAAATTTTACTGGCGACCGACCTGCTGCCCTCCTCAGAGAATGTGGTGGGTAATGCCATTGCTCTGGCAAAGGCCTTCCATTCGAAAATAATTCTCCTTCATGTTCTGCCGGACGACATCGGCAATGAAAAAGCCAAAAAATTGCTGGAGGATACAGTAAGCTGGCAATTGGCAGCAGTCAACGCCCGAATACAAAAAGAAGGGGTGAATAGGGTCGAACCCCTTCTCGAATGGGGTGAGCACTGTAATAAGATCGTGGATACTGGAAAACGCCTGGATGTTAACCTAATTCTCATCGGCGCAGGAGAAAGAGATGAAGGGCAGCAACTACGCCTGGGCTCTTCTGCTGAAAAGATCATTAAAAGATCAGGCCAGCCGGTCCTGGTTGTGGAGCCGGGCAGGCCCCTGGCAGTCAAAACCATTCTTTGCCCGGTTGATTTTTCCGACCAGTCCAGGCGAGCATTAAAGGACGCCATTATCTTTGCGCGCCGCTTTGAAGCCGAGCTGACCATCCTCAGCGTTTACAAACCTATCACCTCCAGTACCTTCAGCTTCAAATATGACTGGGAAGAAGAAAATACCCGGATAGCTTTTAAACACATCGCTCAGTTCAATGAATTCCTGAAAGAATTCAACCTCCGGGATGTCAACTGGAAAAAAGAGGTGAGAAGGGGCAAGCCGGACACGGAAATTCGGGCCGAAATTTCAGAATCAAACATCGATCTGCTAATCATGGGCACTACCGGGCGGAGCGGCCTGAGTAAAATGATGATTGGTAGTGTGACGGAAAAAGTGATCCGGGAAGTACCCTGTACTTTTATTACCACCAAAACTCAGGATGTTATCCAGTTGCAGTTGGAAAACCGGATCAAGGATATCGAAAGCCATTATCATATTGCGATACAATTGATGAAGGATGGGTTCTACCGGGAATCCATCGCCGAATTTGAAACCTGCCTGAAGATCAATGATATGCACGTGCCCGCCATCCACGGCATCGCCAAAGTGTACGATAAATTGGGCGAACTGGAAATGGCGGACAAGCACCGAAAGCTGGCCCGTGAGGTACTCCGGAGGATCTGGGACAGCAAGATCGAAGAGGAGATCCGGAAGTATTATAGTTATTGATCCGGGAGAAGACTTGACAAGTTTCTTGCCTGGAACAGGATGGAGAACTTGTCAAGTCTGTAAAAGGCATTACAAGCCCGAATTGATGATAAACGCCGCTGCAAAGGCCACAATCGCATACAACTCCGGAAAGACGGCCAGCACCATGGTTTTGCCGAACACATCGATACCGGCGCCAATGCTGGCGATACCGTTGGCGCAGATCTGCCCCTGCCGGATGGCAGAGATCAAACAGACCAGCCCCAGGGCAAAACCGGCAGCGAATACGGCCATGCCCTGCAATAGGGTCGTGCCTTCGGTGAGTACGCCGGAACTGTTGATGATGAAAAAGCCGGCAAAGCCATAAAGGCCCTGCGTGCCCGGTAAGGCGCTCAGCAGCATATAACTGCCGAAGGCTTCTTCATTCTTTTTCAGTGCGCCAATGGTGGCGTTTCCACCGATGGAAACGCCGATGGCGCTGCCAACGCCGGCCAGGCCGACCATGAGCGCCAGGCCAATATATGCGAGAACGATTCCTGCTTCCATGTTATCTTGTTCTGTATTAATGATTTTTAGTTTCTTTTGCCAACTATAGACTCAACAAGTTTTCCTAACAGGGCTCCGACAAATTTGTCAGGCCTTGCCGGTATGCCTTGAAAAAGGCTTGTATGCTTTCCCCCCGCCTTTAAAGCCTGCGCTTTTATAGAACTCTACAAAAGTGAGCCGCAGGGGGTGGACGAAGGAGCCCAGGGATGAGATCAACAGGTTGGCCCCATGCCCTATAATCAGAAACATCACGAAAAGCACCGGCCCCAGATAAGGGATGCCTTCCTTTATCTGTAGTGCAATATCATTGACGACGAAGCCGAGGATGGCGCTGGAGATGCCCAGGGCAAAGAGGCGGATGTAGCTCAGCAGGTCGCCGAAAAAGCCGGTGATGCCGTAGAGCTCCCAGACGCCTTTGCCCAGCCGGCCGAGCAGGCCCGCCTTTGGATCATTGAAAAACAGGATCAGGCCTACGCCCAGCCAGGCGGTATAGCTGGAAATACTGCCCGTCAGCTTCAGCACTGCCAGGTCGAGAATGCTCAGCAGTAATAGGATCCATCCGTAGGTGGCGATGGAGTACACAAAACCAAACTGCCGGGCCTTGTTGTACGCCTGGAGGAACAGGCCGAAGAGGATTTGCACCAAACCCAGGATCAGCGCCAGCTGGAAAGCCTGGTCGCTGTTGATCATGAAATTCCGGATGCCGCCCAGCCAGGCGAACTGCTCGTCCAGCAGGTTGAGCCCGAATACCGTGCCGGTCAATACCCCGAAGAGGATAGTGCCAACCCCGAGGAACTGGGCCAGAGACAGCACCGGTTTCAGCTTTTGATTAGCCCGGAATTTATAAAGCGTAGCCCCCAGTAACACCACCACGCCGTAACCGGCATCCCCCAGGCAAAAACCAAAGAACAGCATGAAAAATGGAGCAAAGAAGGGCGTCAGGTCCATTTCCTGATAGGAGGGTAGGGCAAACAGTTCTCCTATGGGCTCGAATAAGCGCGAAAAGGTTGAATTCTTCAGGAGGACAGGAGGCCTGTCCTCCGGCACCGGTTTCTTCGACAGGAACAGGATTTGTTGCTGATCACAGAATGCGATCAGCCTGTCCTCCCGGTCTATCGGAGCAAACCCTTCCAGCACCATGACGGTATCTTCCGCCTCTTTATGGGTGTTGTCGACCACGGAGACCAGTTGGATACTGCTCTCTACGTCCGCCAGTGCTGCCTCCAGAGCCGGCTGGGCCATCAGGGTGAAATTGTCGAGTTTTTCGTCAATAGCGTCGATTTCCTGTTGCAAAACTCTGCTTTTGGCCTGCAAGCCGCTCAATCCCGATTCCGGGCGGGGGATTTCTTCGGCATCAATGGGTATTGTTTCATCCGAAGCAGTAATGGCTACGAAGTAGATGTTCGGAGAAATGGTATTGATGATTGCTAGGGGGAATTGCTGTTCCCATTCAGGCCGGTATTTTCGGGCCGGACAAATAAAGAAACGGACACGCAGGCCGGCTTGCTCTAACAGGCTTAGCGAGTGGGTGGAAAAATCACCCCAGGGTTTTAGAAAGCTGATCTCCTTTTTCAGGGCATTGAGCTCCTGCTGCAGTTTTTCCTGCTCATCGGTTAGTTTTTGAAAAGTGCGGACAAT
>JAGQXQ010000111.1:0-5532 GCA_020436535.1 Phaeodactylibacter sp. | reverse complement strand
GTATCCCGGATATCCTTTTGAAGCTGAATTCTTCGAACCAATTCTTCCGAAGGCTCCCCTTTCTGGCGCTGTACATGCAGAACGCCCAGGCTGCGCAGCTCATTCAGAAAATCGATGTAATCTGAATGGTGCACCAGAAACATGTATTTCTTCATGGGCACGATCATAGAGCTTGTTTTTGATCCTTTTCCTGTTGGCGTTTTTTGACAATTTTCTGAGCTGATTTGGCCAGGTTTTCTTCATCCTCCAGAAAGCGCTTGATCTTTCTGATGGCGTCCTCATAACCAGGGATCTGTACCTTCTCGTACAGGTTGACCTTTTGAGTAGCCTTGCGCCGGGCATGGTCCAGCAGCTCCGTTTTCCGGAAGAAGAGTTTCCTGCTGATCGCAAGGGAGGCCAGTTCCTTGACTTTTTCAATTCCGGCGGCAAACCAGGCCGGCCGGTTGTACAAGCTGAAAGCTGGCTGTTGAAAATCTATATTTTCCAGTACAGGAACACTCACTCCCGCTATTTTTTTGGCCTTCAGGTTTACCTGCGCGACTTGCAGGAGGCCGGGGTCAAATTCGTCCCAAAGCCCCGCCATATCCGACTGTTGAGCTAACTTTTCAGAAAGTAAATGCTCCATGTCCTCTGCTTCCCGCCGGGCTTTCTTAACCTCAATCCGCAGAGCTGCCTCCTTATTTTTGAGAATGGGCAATGCATTCTGCCTGATCCGAAGCTTCTTATTCAGATCCTGGAGAGAGGTTTTATTGTATTGGAATTTTATGGCCATATTTTCTGGTTCTTTCAGGCTTGGGCTAGCGTTTAAGTTTTGGGGTTAAGCTTGGTGAAAGGAGCCTTGCCGGGAGGTAGTGTACGGTGTACAGGCCCGGCAGAGCCTACCCGTATAAGGTGCACGAGCCGACGCCTCCCTGAATCCGTACACAGTAAACATACAACCCCTCCTCTAATATTCAAATCAACTTTTTTCATCAACCCAATATTTATCCATGAGTTCCTGCTTCATGCCCACTTCCGCTTGTGAGAAATAGCGGGCGAACAGTTCCCAGGCTACCTCCAGCATTTTTTCGGTATCGATGTTGACGTCGATAGCCAGCAGTTGGCGGGAGTATTCCCGGGCAAATTCCAGAGTCCGTTCGTCATAGTCGGTCAGGTCGAAGCCATTTTCCAGCTTGGTGCGGGCATTGGCGGCGTCCGCGTAAAGCCGTACGGCGGCATTCATCACCTGCGGGTGGTCAGCCCGTGTTTTTTTACCAATAACCAGCTGCTTGAGGCGCGACAGGCTGCGGAAGGGGTCGATAATGACCTTCCCGATTTCGGTGTCCCGGCGCAGGAATAGCTGGCCTTCCGTAATGTAACCGGTGTTGTCGGGGATGGCGTGAGTGATGTCTCCTCCCGATAGCGTCGTTACTGCAATGATGGTGACCGAGCCTCCGTCCTCAAACTGTACGGCCTTCTCATACAGCTTGGCCAGGTCGCTGTACAGAGAGCCGGGCATACTGTCCTTGGAAGGGATCTGGTCCATCCGGTTGGATACAATGCTCAGCGCGTCCGCATAGAGGGTCATATCGGTGAGCAACACCAGTACCTTCTCGTGCTTGTCTACTGCAAAATACTCTGCGGCGGACAGAGCCATATCGGGCACCAGCAGCCGCTCTACCGGCGGATCTTCGGTGGTGTTCACAAAACTGATGATGCGGTGCAGAGCGCCTGCATTTTCGAACACATTTTTAAAAAACAGATAATCGTCATTGGTCAGGCCTATACCGCCCAGGATGATCTTATCGGCCTTTGCCCGCAGGGCCACCATGGCCATCACCTGGTTGTAGGGCTGGTCGGGGTCGGCAAAGAAGGGTATCTTCTGGCCGGTCACCAGGGTGTTGTTCAGGTCGATACCGGCAATACCCGTAGTGATCAGCTCGGAGGGCTGTTTTCTTCTCACCGGATTGACGGACGGCCCGCCGATCTCCCGTTCCTCCCCGTCGGCCTCCGGGCCGCCATCGATGGGTTGCCCGTAGGCATTGAAGAAGCGGCCGGCCAGGGCGTCTCCTACTTTCAGGCTGGGGGCTTTGCCCATGAATACCACTTCGGCATTGGTGGGGATGCCTTCAGTGCCGGCAAAAACCTGCAGGGTGATCATGTCATCCATGATTTTAACCACCTGTGCTTCTTTTCCCGCCACCATGGCCAGTTCTTCGTAGCCAACACCGGTAGCCCGAAGGGTACAGGTCGCCTTTGTGATCTGTTCTATTTTGGTATAAATGCGCTGAAAAGCTCTTGTGTCCATCTTAGCCGGTTTTTCTTTCGTCGAGGATCTGGCGCAGCTCCTCTTCGTACTGCTTAAATTTCTGAGATTCGAATTCAGAATAATTCATCTGCTTGAGGGCCGCGATTACCCGTTTGAAATAGGGGTTGACTTCTTCGTAAGAACCAAAGTCCAGTGCGGTATTCGTCACGTCCAGTACCTTGTCAACCATGTATTTCTGGCGATTCAAGGGGCAGCGGGCGTCAACTGGGTCGAAGGCGTCTTGCTGGAGGATGATGGCGTCTACAACTTCCGACCTCCAGAAGGATAGATGGGTATCGATGGATACCCCGTCATCCCCCAGGATGTTGATCTGCTCAGCCGCCTCTTTGCCCCGGAAAAGGATGTTTTTCAGCTCTCCTACCTGATCGGCCCAATCCGGAGCGATCTGTTCATTGAGCGTTTTCAGTAATTCGGGATACTCCAGGTATTTGGAGTAACTGTCGATGGGGTCGATGGCGGGGTAGCGTTTGCTATCGGCCCGCTGTTGGGAGAGTGCATAAAAGCAGCGGGCAACCTTTTTGGTCGATTCGGTGACCGGTTCTTTCAGGTTGCCGCCGGCCGGCGATACCGTCCCGATAAAGGTGATGGAGCCGGTTTGTCCGTTGTTGAGGTAAACGATACCGGCGCGGGAGTAGAAGTTGGAAATGATGGCTGGCAGGTCCATCGGGAAGGCGTCGGGGCCGGGCAGTTCTTCCATGCGGTTCGACATTTCGCGCAGGGCCTGTGCCCATCGGGAGGTGGAGTCGGCCAGCAACAGGACTTTAAGGCCCATCGAGCGGTAGTACTCGGCAATGGTCATAGCCGTATAGACCGAGGCCTCCCGGGCGGCTACCGGCATATTGGAGGTATTGGCGATGATGGTGGTGCGCTTCATCAGCTTACGGCCAGTCCAGGGATCTTCCAGTTCGGGAAATTCGGTGAACAGGTCGACCACCTCATTGGCCCGCTCCCCGCAGGCGGCCACGATTACGATGTCGGCTTCGGCCTGTTTGGAGATGGCCTGCTGCATGACCGTCTTTCCACTGCCAAAGGGGCCGGGGATAAAGCCGGTGCCGCCTTCAACAATGGGGTTGAGGGTGTCAATGGTGCGCACACCGGTCTCCAGCAGCTTGAAAGGGCGGGGCTTGTTTTGATAGGCCTTAACCGCTTTCTTTACCGGCCACTTTTGCACCATACTCACTGGGATTTCCTTGCCGCGGCTGTCGGTGAGTATGGCTATGGTTTCAGTGGCCTGATAGGCTCCTGGTTCGGCAACGAATTGTAGGGTGTACTGTCCTTCCAGTTTGAAGGGCGCCATTATTTTGTGGGGAATGCTGTTTTCCGTGACCTCTCCCAACCAGCTTCCAGCCGTCACGTTGTCTCCCACGGCAGCCAGCGGCCGGAAGTTCCATTTTTGCTCCATATCAAAGGAAAGGGTGTATTCGCCTCTTTTCAGGAAGATCCCGGTCATGGTGTCGAGGTCGTGCATCAGGCCGTCGTAATTTTTAGACAGGATGCCCGGGCCGAGGGTCGCTTCGAGCAGGTGGCCGGTGAAGGTAACCTGCATGCCGGGTTGCAGGCCTCGGGTGCTTTCAAACACCTGTACATAAGCTTTATCTCCCAGTATTTTAATCACTTCCGCCATCAGCTGAGTGTCGGCGTGCTGGATGAAGCAGATTTCGTTTTGGGCTACCGGGGCGTCTACCCGTACAATAACCAGGTTGGCGATGATGCCGCTTACTATTCCATTGGTGTGTTGGGCTGTTTCTTTCATGCCAGCGTAAACTTTTTAGGAAACTCAAGGCTATCTTCCAAGGCCCGGGCCAGGTTTTCGATGGCCTTCCTGCCTTCTTCGGCGTTCATCTGGGTCCATCGGTTGAGCAGAGTCCATTTCAGTAAATAACCCAGGACGACTTCCACTGTGAAGTAATGGAAGATATTCAGTTCGTCGATATAGTTCCACTTGATCCGGTCGATTGCCTTTTCGCGTTCGGGCAGTTTTTCCTGGGCCAGAGCGTGTATCAGTTTATCCAGGAAGGGCAGCTCGGCAGCCAGCCCAAAATCATGAGCGTGGGATTTTTGAACGGCCTCCGTCACTACGTTTTCGCCGATGAATTGCCCTTCCGCCCCCAGCTGGTATTCCCGGATATTCCAGGCGGCGAGAATGTTTTTCAGGTAGTTCTCGAATGTAAACCACTGATGCAGAAACCCATTCGTATGCTCCAAAAGGTATTCGTGACTCAATCGGGCCAGCTGGTTTTCCCAGCTCATCCCCGGCCATAGAGGCGCCTCATCTTTGTAGGCCTGATGGAAGCGGTTCATATAAGCAGGCAACCGGCCCGGTTCTTTCAGTCCTTCCTCCATGGCCTCCCGGGAAAATTGGCCGTGAGGCGCCCAGGGAGCCGCTTCTTTTTGGAGGAGGCTCAACAGGTTGGCGTTGTCAATCGGCCGCAAGGCCAGCTGGGCCAGCTGAAGGTCATCCGGGTGGAGACTCAGCCTAAGCTGCTCCATCAACTCCGAAAGAAGGAGGGGCGCCTTGCTCTGCTCCAGGACCATGTCCGGAAGCCCTGATATGAGGTAATAATAATTTCGTTTTTGCATCAGTTTTTTCCGTAGAGTAAAGCTTTGGTTTTGGGGCGCAGGTAATCCATAAAGAAGGTTTCGAAATCTTTATCTGTAAAGGAAATGACATAGCTGCCGTCGGCCGGCCCGATACGGAAGCCATTTTCCAGCTGGTTGTCGATGTTGACCTGCAGGGCGCCGTTCAGGGTTGCCCGGGCCTTGTCGGAAAAGTAGCGGCCGAGTTCTTCCTTATCCTTTTCCGGAAGCAGGAGGGATAGGCGGCCCTGGCCTTCCTGGCCGGGTTGCCAGTTATCGATCAGCGATTCGATGATCTTTTTAATAAACTCCTTGTCCGAAAAAGCCTGGCGAACCGGCTCGGTAACCGCACTGGTAGTAATGAGGTGGCTGATCTGCTGTTGAAGTGCATGAGTAGCCTGGTTGGCGGATAGGCGAAGCTCGGAGGCTACATTGCGTTTTAGTTCTTCGGTTTCCTCCAGGGCTTTTCTACGGGCTTCACTGGCCTGTTTTTGTGCTTCTTCCAGTATCCGTTCAGCTTTTCGTTCGGCATCTCTTACTATGGCCGTGGCCACTTCCTGGCCTTTGTTGACACCTTCTGTATAAATCTTGTCGAGCAATTCCTGGAGCTTTTGTTCCATAGCCTGAGTAATTATTCAAAGAATGAG